>JBKEBA010000093.1:0-3987 GCA_047972895.1 Dysgonomonas sp. | reverse complement strand
TCTGGGGCGGGGCGAACAAATATTAAAACAAAGAAAAAAGATCAAAGAAAAGACAATCAAACAACGTAGAAACAGATATGAATCCGAAAAAATATTGGAGTCAATTACACAAAACTAAATATTTTTCGTTTTGAACGTCCTCCCCAAAAAAATAGAGGACTTGAAAACCGAAAATATGAATCAATTTAACTATGTTTGAAATGTAAAACACTTAAGCACTAGTGGTGCACTTTAGTTTGAAGACATACAATGGAGTATATTTTAGTTATCCGATTTAAGCCTGGGAGTTTTTATAAGCTTTTCAAATTAGAGTCATCTTTTTTCAGATCCCGAAATATAGCGACATTATCAGAGATTAATTTCCCTGTAGAGTTATTGGATACAATACTTGTGGCGAACTCTATTAAAGAAAAAATTGATCTGATAGAACTTTTCGTAATGAATTTAATTTCGGCAAATACAAAAACCGGATTGCTGAATTCTGCTATTGAATTCATTAATCAAACCAAAGGGCAGATTTTTGTATCCGATGTGATCAGGCATATAAATGTCAATTACAAATGGCTGGAACGAAATTTCATTAAATATCTCGGTCTTACCCCTAAAGAATATATACAGTTGCAACGATTTATTTCAGCATATATAGGATTACACAACCAACCCGATGATTTATTGAATGTGGCAATAACTAACGGATATTATGACTATAATCATTTTCTTAAAGAGTTTAAGGATTTCACAGGAAAAACACCGATAGAATATATTTCTATTAAAGGAACTAAATCCTCCCTCTATAAAATAATGTAGATATTTTCCATTCGGAAATACCTTTTTGTTAATCTTGATAAAATGAATTGTATTTTTATCAGTTCCAATAATACTTATTCTTTTTCCGCGCGCTGTAGTATGTGATTCGCCCCTTATGAGTAGACTCTATATTGGGGCAAACTGCTAAATATTAATCTACAGTAGGCTAAATTGTGGCAGTTCTCTTAATTTTTCACTATTCGTGAATTTACTGTTTTTTTATCATTTTAGAGACAATGTGTCTTTCATTTATTATATACAAATAAATTCAATTCCACTTAAACAGTTTCATTCCTATGACGAAACAGATAACTCCGAGAGCAGATAATATACAAGTCGGATAAATAACTTCCAGCCATCCGGCTCCTTCATTAAAAATGCTTCGGATTCCATCGGTTAATGCGGTTAGAGGAAGCAACTTAATAGCTCCGACACTCCATTCGGGAAAATTATGGTAACTAAAGAAAATACCTGACAACAACATCATGGGCATTTGTACAGCATTAATCCATCCTGTGCCAACCTCCGTTTTAGTAGTATGGGATGCAACCAAAATAGCAATTCCAGTAAAAGCGAGATTACCAGCTAGAAACAAAACAATCAAAGCTCCGATATTTCCCTGAATATGAATATCGAATATTAACCAGGCGAAAAACAGTAAGATAAGAGATTCAACAACATTCATGAGAATGCGGACAAACATTAATGCAAACAAAAAATTTGATTTTTTCATTGGAGTGGCGACCATCCGCCTTAACAATTTCTGAGATCTTCGTTCAATAATTGTATAACTAATGCCCCACATGATAGAACTCATCAATCCGAAAGTAATCAGTCCTGGAATCAGGAAGTCGATATAACGAACACCCATCAGAGTCAATGGTTCTATATCTGTATTCTCTGCATTCATACTTGAATTAGGTGATTTTACCAATGCAGAAAGCTTCATGTATGCTAATTGAGACTGAGAATTGAGCGGATCAAAATGATAAACGGCTTTTCCTAACGAATCCGTAACAATCACATCTGCTTCGCCTCTCTTTAATGAAATGATAGCTGAATTCCAATCACTTTTTGAAAACTTAAATACAGTATTACCCAGTGTTTTGTTGCTGATTCTCCAATTTTGGACGTTTTCTCCTTTACTTTGTGTCTTCGTGGCATAACGATTGAGAAGTGAATCTAGCTCTGTTTGATTTTTCTCAACAAGAACAGCATTAAATTTTGATTCTGTTTGCTGAGTGAAAGCCAAGCCCAATCCTATAGAAATAAGTACAGGGAATATCATACCCCAAAAAAGGACTTCCGGTTCGCGGATTGTCAGTAGGAATTGGGTTTTAAAAAGTTGATATAATTGATTGTTTTTGATTGATTCCATTATTGAAATAATTGAAAATGTTTATTACAACACTACATTGCCATTCTCACGAAGAACTTTCCCTGTGAGGTTAATGAATAATTCGTCGAGGTTACGAGAATTTTCGTCTAATAATTCTTCCAGTTTTCCTTCCTTTAATATTTTTCCTTCATCGATAATGATGATACGGTCGCAAAGTGATTCTGCTTCTTCCATGTAATGGGTTGTCAAAATGAGAGAGGTTTCACCTTTGTCTTTTAGTTCCTTCAAAATTTTCCAAAGGTCGAGTCGTGAGTGTGGATCGAGTCCAGTAGTAGGTTCGTCTAGGAAAAGAATTTGAGGAGTATTTAACAATGCTACGCCTAAAGCAAGTCGTTGCCGTTGTCCTCCAGAAAGTGTACCTACCATTGATTTTCGTTTGCTTTCCAGTCCCGTCAATTCGATAATTTCATTTACTCTTTTTTCGCCAAGCTGAAAAAAACTGGCAAACAAGCGTAAGGTTTCAAAGACAGCCAGCTTGTCGGAAAAACGCGTTTCTTGTAATGACAGACCTATAATTGACCTAAGATATTTTTCATTCTTTTGCCAATTCTTTCCTTGTAGCAGAATTTCTCCCGAATCGGGTTTCTTTAATCCTTCCATCATTTCAACCATTGTAGTCTTTCCGGCTCCATTAGGGCCAAGTAAAGCCACAAATTCTCCAGGATATATTGCAAAAGAAATACCTCTTACAGCATGTACATCTTTGAATGACTTATGTACGTTTTTTACTTCTATCTGATACATAATGTATTTATTTTTCCTTACCCACTTTTCTTTCGGGAAGTAAAAGTAATAACGAATTTTATTACTACAAAGTTTTAGGATTTGTCATTGTGTCTTGTCATGAAAATGGTTGACAGATTATGAATAATAATTAGTTAGTTTGTATTCCATTTTAATAGTCTTGCTATAAGTTTACAACTTCGTTGATAAAGATATTTTACTTGTCTGATAGGTTCTCTTCTTCCAGCGCCTTTTTATTTGTCCGGTCAGGTTATATGACTGAACCGAAGTTTTCATATCACAGCTCAAATGAGGTCTATGATGGTTGTAAATAGATATAATTTCATCTATCCTATTGCTGAGATCTTCAAAGCATATGTAATGCTCATGATCCAGCCATTCGTCTTTTAAGATACCACTTATCCTTTCTGCTACTGCATTTTGATAAGGGTCTCCGTTTTCAGTCATACTGATTCGAATGCTGTTTTCTTTCAATAATCTTACATATTCATCACTACAATACTGAACACCTCTATCTGAGTGATGGATTAGCCCGATTCGATCTTCACATGGAATATGCTCCAGTGCCATTTTCAGGGCTCCTACAGCCCCGTCACGCTCTAAAGTCAGTGATAACCTGTAGCCTACAATCAGATGAGAATAAACATCTGTTATCAGTGAAAGATAAACAAAGCTATTGTTAATAGGTATATAAGTAATATAATTGGTTAGGGTCACTAAAACTAAAGCCTCTAATCAGGTTTGGATATTTCTTCATCCAATGTTTAGAGTTGGTAGTTACAGCATACTTTTTCTTTCTTTTGATCAGCATCCTGTTATTATCTATTCCTTTTTCTTTCAACAGGTAATGGATTTTCTTACAACCCAAACGAGGCATATCCTTGCGGATTAATCTTACCTGACTGATAATAAAACCTTTATCCAGAGCCTTCCGCGCGTTTTTATTCAATTGCTTGTAATATGCCTGCCTTGTATAGCCAAACAATCCGCATAAAGTATCCAAGCCTACTTCTGCGTATCGTTCTTTAAGTCGGAAG
>JBKEBA010000009.1:0-91391 GCA_047972895.1 Dysgonomonas sp. | reverse complement strand
TTATATACCCTGATAGATTTAAATTACTCGATTAATTACAAGATATGAACTATTTTATTAGTTTTGTAAAACCAACAAAACGATGGCGACTCTTTGTACCATTGAAACGAAAAACGATTAGGGGATCGACCCCTAACCGTTTTTACCAACAAAGCTCAGGTTCTTCATTACCCATTAAAAAATGAAAACGAAAAACCTGATATTTTATAAGTGAAAGCCAAACGCTGACACAGTTTAATTTACACTACCCTCACATACTTATTTTTATAAAAATAAGTATGTGAGAAATGCTTCAATAACATCACTGGGTCTTTTATCCTCTATTTTATCTGGCTCATTTACCCTCTCACCATCGACTGCAAAAGAGGCTAAATTTTCAATTGCAGAATTCATCTCGAATCCCGTTTCCTCTCTGTTTATTTTACTGCTATTTTTCATAATGTAAAACGCTTATTATTAGTTATACCCAGCTATCAATACTCTTTACCTATAAGTAATTATAAAAATTGAATGAGTCCATTTCAAACCTCTCTTCCGAATGCCCACGACCAATATTATGCATTACCTAAATTAGTTTTACTGATCCAATCTATATCTAATTCTTCCATCAATTTATTTATTATCAAAGAATATCCTTGCTTTACAATCTGTATCACAATTCTTATATTTACCATAATATCTCATTTAGATTAGAACTATCTCTTCTTATTCTTTTAGACGAAATACTTAATCTTATATTTTAATGAAAGTCATAAATTATCTTCATTTTATTCTAGACTTCTTCTAAGATGTTCTTCTGTTCTCGCTTAAAAGATTCAAAATAAAACTCTTTATTAAGATAAAGTTTTAACTTAGTGATTTCTTTTAATTTATGTATCTCTGTTTATATACAGATACATAATACTAAACTCTGTGTCCTTGTTCCACTGTGAACCTATTAACTTAAACTAATATATAACCCAATGACAACACGAAGAGATTTTATTCGGCAAGCTTCATTATTAGGCGCCGGAATAGCAGTGAGCCCTTTTTTTATAAAAGCAAGTACACAAATTAGCGCAAACGACAAAATCAACGTAGGTTTAATTGGCTGCAAAGGGATGGGTTTTGAAAATCTGAAAGCCTTCCTGCGCAATCCCGAAGTCGAATGTGTGGCATTAGCAGATATAGACGAAAGTGTTCTAAATAATAGGGCTGCTGAAACAGAGAAAATGACAGGAAAAAAGGTTAAACACTTATACAAAGACTGGAGAAAACTTATCGACCAAAAAGATATAGATATCGTTATAGTAGGGACACCTGATCATTGGCATTGCCTGCAAATGGTTGCAGCATGTGAAGCCGGAAAAGACGTATATTGCGAAAAGCCTCTAGGCAATAGTATAGAAGAGTGTAATATCATGGTAAAAGCGGCTCAGAAATACAATAGAGTTGTTCAGGTAGGACAATGGCAAAGAAGCGATCCGCATTGGCAAGATGCCATCTCATTTGTACATAGTGGAAAACTGGGAAAAATACGTACAGTCCGAGTCTTTTCCTATCAGGGCTGGTGTCCATCTATACCTGTGTTACCCGATGAACCTGTACCTGCCGGAGTCGACTATGATATGTGGCTGGGACCTGCACCTAAAAGACCATTCAATAGAAACCGTTTTCACTTTACGTTTCGATGGTTTTGGGATTATGCAGGCGGTTTAATGACAGATTGGGGCGTCCATTTACTCGACTATGCATTGTATGGCATGCAAGTCACAGCACCTAATTCGATCATGGCTTCTGGCGGTAAATTCGGATATCCAGATGATGCCTGTGAAACTCCTGATTTATTGCAGACAATATACACCTTTGATGACTTCACTGTAATGTGGGATCATGCGATCGGAATTGACGATGGAGCATATGGTCGTAATCATGGACTCGGCTTTGTTGGCGAAAATGGAACACTTGTGCTAGACAGAGGGGGCTGGGAAGTTATTCCCGAACGGGTGAACGGACAAGCACGCATGGAGGCCGTGCCTCTCAATAGACAATACGGAGAGGGAGGACTTAACCTCCATGTGAAAAATCATCTTGAATGCATTAAAACGCGAAATAGAAATTGCAATGCAAGTGTAGAAATAGGCGCTCATATCGCAAAGTTCTCCCAACTCGGGAATATAGCCTATCGCACAGGAAAGAAACTAAGTTGGAATGGAAAATCTTTCAATGATAAAAAAGCAAACACTTATCTGACAAAAGAATACAGATCACCGTGGAAGCTGCCGAAAATATAAAGAAAGCTATATGAAACAAGCTGAAAGCGAATCGGTGATATCTATCCAGATATCACCGATTCAAAGTGTCAAATAAATAACTATGATTTGATTTAAGGTTCTCTTATTCGTATGATGCAGGAAAAGATGTTATACGCAAACGTGCAGTACCCATAGGCACTAGCGTAATATCATCCACTTTGTCTGACTTCTCACAATTTTCGTCAGGCAAAACCCCACATAATTTATATTGATCTAGTTGCCATGATGGAACTTGCCTTCCCTTTGTCTTAAATATAAGAGGAGAACTCTGCTGGGTAAAAGGATAGTCATCCGCAGGCCATGCTCTTTTTTCGACAGAGATGTTCCCTAACGGATTCTTCGCTCCTAATACAAGAGCATAGTTCCATACACTCTTCGGATATATTTCATAAGAAGGCCATTTAGACGGATCGGCATTTTCTTGCCACCTTGAGTCTCCTATCGCAGTTTCTTTACTGTCTACTTTCTTATAATCTTCCTCGATATTCAATGATAATGTCAGGGGTCCATAATTTACACTTACACTGTTTTTATTCACTTGCCATGTCTTCATTGTGAAATCCATCGGATATGTCACTGTAACAACATCCCCATCTTTCCACTCACGATTAATGCAAGCATATTTTCCTGTAGTCAAATCCCCAGGAACTTTCTTTCCGTTGATTTCAATCTTTGCATTTTCAGTCCATGTAGGAATACGCAAATAGAATGGGAACTCTACTTCTTTTGATGTACTTATTTTAAAGCTTATTGCTCCATCAAAAGGATATTGGGTATCTTCCGTCACAGTAACTTCCGTCCCATCTCCTACTATCGCCTTAGCTTCGCATGCTCCATATATCGCCGCTGCGATTCCATTGTCCGGTGTTGCCAATATCAGATTCTCGATAAGATATGGCCAACCCTGTGCATGATTGTGTTGACAACAACGGCTACTGAAAGGATTCATTGCAAGAAAAGGCCCTCCATTATCAATTCCCGGACGGTGATTCTCCGAATCACTCTGCACATGATTAGGACATGTTATGTAGCGCAACGACTTCATATCCGGCATCATAGCAGCAGTATAAGAGTTGAATGCAACGTCTTCGCAATGCTCTGCCCACATAGGATCGCCTGTGTACCACAACATCATTTCATCAGAAGCCATCTGCTCCACAAATCCACAAGTCTCTGTACCTTGACGCGGGTCTATATATCCCATACGTGCATTCTCATCTGCGCCGAACATCCCGCCTGAAACCTGACCAAACGTCCGACGAATCAGATCGTGATCGTTGTATGTGGCATGGAGATGTTTAGGATCTTTCGTCAGCATATAATAAGTAGCGGGTTCTCTGAAGCCTTGAGCAATATTCACATTATGCCAGTTAGGAAGAGAAGTATCTTGCATCCAATTGGCTGTATTTTTATGTATCTTATGTACCAAATCGAGTAAGAAGGAATCTCCTGTGATATTATACAGCCAATACACACTATATATATTATCTCCTCCTCTGGAATTTTCCCAATAGTCTTTCAGGAATTTTTCATCAGGAACAGTAAGTTGCCATTTAAAATAATTAGTCATCAGATCGATAACTCTTTGATCTTTGGAATATTCATAATAGGATTGTAGACACCATAGCATAATCATATTTGCCCATAATTCCCTTTTTCCATCCCGTTCGTTTATTGGTCCAAAGTATCCATCGGGCTGTCGGCTATTAAACACTGCCTCTATCCATATCTTAGTTTCTTTTATCATCTTAGGATCATCCAAGATGTAAGCCATATTACCATATCCTTTAAGCCAGTAAGGAACTTCTTCCCAGCCAAATTCTCCACCGGCATTAAGCCATGCATTGTTATTTTTATTGAGCCAAGCACTGATTTCGCCTAGCTTTCCGGCTAAGCCATCACGTTGTAGTTCAAGAATACGTTTCAGCCATCCCTTAGGTTTCACTTGTCCGACAGGAAGCTTTATAAAATTGTTGGGAAGCAATGGTTGCTTATTGCTCACATAATGGCTATTCATAGTCTCAGTAGAGGGTCTGTCCACTATTGTCACTTCATTCTCTCCTGATACAGACGAATTAGAACAATTAACAAATAATAGACCGAAAGCAATTACAGATAATAAGATTTTTTTCATTCGGTATTGATAATTTAAACGAAAGGTTAGTTTAAAGTTTTAGTGTAGACACTGGACTAGGCCATCACAGCCTAATCCAATGTACATGAAATACACTATCATTGTAGAAACACTTATTTCAATAATCTATCACTCAGCATTTTCATATAATACCCACCCACTACAGAACGAGCTTTAAAGCCTACATATGTCTTGCTATCTGTATTATACCAGTCACTCATAGGAACTCTATCTGTTGTTTCATCCATAAATTTATGTAATGGAATTATAAATTTCTTGAATGTATGCGTATCATCGGCCAGAGTTGCAGTCCATATTATCCAGTCTGCTTTAGTATAGTTTTTACGGCTATCTAATGGTAAACCATACTTATTTTGTTTAGTCAGATAATATGAAATTTCTTTCTGCGCAACAGAAGTAGGGAATACATCAAACTTCAATACCTTGTTCCATATCAAGTTATATTTCTGACTCCAAGTTTCTGATTTGTCAAATGTCAAACGATAATGATCTCCGTCATCAGCCATTTTCACCCATTCCTGAGCCATTTCTTTTGCCTTGTTCGTATATTTCTCTGCAACATCTTTTTTACCGAGCATATCTGCCAAATATCCGTATGATGCAACACCCATAATGGCCTTCACTGAAAGATTCACATTGTGAGCGAAGTGTCCGGCAAAGTCATCTGTACATAATTGGTTATCAGGATCCAAGCCATTTTCAACCAAGTAATCGGTCCATGTTGTCAATACATCCCAATGCTTTTCTGCATATTTTGCATTTCCTTCTACAGCTGCTATTGCTGCTGTAATGGCCAGCATATTACCTCCTTCTTCGACAGGCATATCTCCGCCATATGTTTGTCCGTTAGCCCAAGGATAAGTACCCACATCGTGAGCTGGGAAATCTTTCTTCCACTGTCCACTTTCGCTATAGTAGAATATATGATTCATCAAACCTTTTGCAAGTTCAGGGTTATAATATAAGAAGAGCGGTGCTGAAGGGTAAGTTATGTCAACAGTACCAATAGACCCATTACTGTTATTTTCTTTAGACAAGAATAATAAATCTCCGTTCGGCGCTTCTACTAATTTATGAGCAGCTATTGCTTGACGATAAGCTAATGCACATAATTCAGCATATTCCTTACCTCCGGCTTTATTAGCCTCTGTCATCAATTCATAATCAAACTCTGCACATTTAGTTTTCAGTGTCGGATAATCTTTGTTAGCCTCAGCAAATGCTTGTTCTATAGTTTTATCTCCGCCTTTATTCCAATAAGGACGTAAATCCTCTTTGAAATACTGTATTGAATAAATATCATCATAACCTATCAATACTTTACCAGACGAAGATTTCACTTTACCCAAAGTCTTAACAAGAGCCAGATTTGCATTATCTTTCGACGATACATCACCCGCTAATTTACCTGATTGAGCAAAATCATCACGCATTTGGTAAGGATTACCAACACTATACGTCGTATTTTCTTTTTCGGCACTTAGGTAAAAATATCCCCAGTCGATACGGATATCATCTCCTCTTTTACCTAATATCTTCTGATTTACACTTCCTGTTTTCAAGAATAACAATCCGTCTTTTTCATAACCTTCTCCTTTATTTGCCTGAGAAGGAACATTTAATGCCCAATTTGGAGCAGCCTCGAAATAGATTTCCACATCATGTTTCTCTCCATCCAATGAATTTACATCATAAGAGATATAATTAACAGGGCGCGAAATCAAGTTTAGGTCATTCATCAATAGCGGAGATAGGAACGATAGTTTAAGTTCTACATTTCCACAATCGAATGAATAATATGTCTGTGTTGCCTGAACATCTACAGATTTTTGAATAGCTGCTTCCGCAAGGAATGTTTTTACTTCATCTTCGACATAGATACCGAAATCGACAAGAGCTCCACCTGTACGATTATGACAATGTGCAGCAATAACATTTTCGCCCTGTTTCAATGATTCGACAACCTCATCACTCAATGTAACCCATACATTTTTCTTCCATTCGTATGGTGTTTTAACCACCTGAATACCATTTATATATAACTCGAAGATATCATCATGTGAGTATTGAAGGAAAACTTTTTTATTTGATAAGTCCTCATTTATATTAATATGACGACGTACCCATATATCTTTAGTTTCCCATAGTGTATTCACATTTGTTTCGTCGTTAGTACCAAATGCTGCTTGACTTTCTTTCCATTTAATATCTTCAAATTCAGGCTTTTCCCAACCATTGACTGGAACATCGAATGTGTATTTACCAGCCCATGCAACCTCTGTAGACATAGCCGCTAATGTTTTCATCGGGGTCTGCTCAACTCCCATAAAACGATAGACTTGTCCATCTACGCGAATTGCCCCGATTAAAGGAAACTCCTTACCTGTCCAATGTTTTACCGACTCGTCATACAATTTATCTGTCATAGACCAAGCACTTGTATACGGGTCTATCATCACCAGAGGGTAAGCTGGTGCGCGTAAGTCGTTTTTGATAACTTTTGTTTCTTGCATTGCATCACAGCTAAGCAATCCAAATAAACAAAATAAAAGAAGCAAATTTTTCATGTCTGAATTAGTTATTAATAAGCTATAAAATTATTTCAATATATTTATAAGTTCTTTTTTAGAATTATTTGATACTCAATAAGACTACTGATAAAGGAGGTAGTTCTATTGAGATTTTATCGTCCGATTTTTTAAAATCTTTAAACTCTGTTGGTTTCACTTTCGACGGTTGTTCAAATGTATTGTGCTCCGAGAAGCTCATTGCTGTAAGAATTTCTCCTTCAACTGTCTTAAAACTTACTCCGTCTACCACAAGATCAGCCACATTTTTCTTTTTTGCATCCAGATTTACCAACGAAATATGTATTGTTCCATCTTTATTTCTTGATGCTGATGCGTTTAAAGCTTGTATTTTTTTGCCCTCCACTTCATACTCCGTATATCCAAGCTGCACAGGTAATAGTGTAGCATCCTGATGTACTTTATACATATCAAAGATATAATAGGTAGGCGTTAATAATATCTTTTCTTCTTTCGTCAATATCAATGCTTGCAATACATTGATCGTCTGTGCCAGATTTGCCATTCTTAGACGATAAGAATGATTATTAAATATATTTAGTGTCGACGCGGCAATAAGAGCATCACGCAGACTGTTCTGCTGATACAAAAATCCCGGATTAGTACCATCTTCAACATCTGTCCATATACCCCATTCATCAACGACTAATGCAACATTTCGTTTGGGATCGTATTTATCCATAATAGCAATGTGCTTGTCTAAAAGCTCTTCCATGAACAATGCATTTTTCATTGTACTGAAATACTCTTTCTCATCAAATTGAGTGGCTGAACCTTTATGACCCCAATTTCCGGTAGGCAGAGTATAATAATGTAATGAAATACCCCACATCATCCAATTGGCTATGTTCTTCATGCAGACCTCCATCCAATTATAATCGATGCTATTCGGCCCACATGCTATTTTCCTTAAGTTGTTTCCTGAATAATTACGTGCGTAAGATTGATATTGTTTATATTGGTCTGAGTAATATTCAGGGGTCATATCTCCTCCGCAACCCCAACTTTCGTTTCCTATCCCCCAGAATTTCACACCCCACGGTGTTTCTTTCCCGTTGGTCTTGCGCATCTCTGTCAGCGTACTTTTACCTGCAAAATTAAGATACTCCAACCATTCTCTCATCTCATAGACTGTTCCACTTCCTACGTTGGCAGAAATGTATGGTTCGCATCCTAGTAAATCGCATAGTTCTAAAAATTCATGTGTTCCAAAACTATTGTCTTCTACTACCCCACCCCAATGACTATTGATTGTGGTAGGACGTTTTTCTCTTTCTCCGATTCCATTTTTCCACTGATATTCGTCGGCATAACAACCTCCCGGCCATCTCAGATTCGGAATATTTATTTTCTTCAAAGCCTTTACAATATCAAGACGAATCCTATCCTTTTTTTCGACCGGCAAATTTTCATCTACCCAAAAACCATCATATATGCATCGCCCAAGATGCTCTGCAAAATGCCCATAAATATCTTTACTTATTGTTTGCTGCGGATTATTAGCCTGAATACTGACAAGGGTATTATGCTGTTGGGCAAATCCAAAATGACAACAAAGTGATAGAATAGATAGCAATATGAGTTTTTGCATAATATCAGGGATTTAAGAGATATAACCAGTATAGAGTCGTTCCCTATACTGGTTACAATTAATTATTAAATCTATTTTTTAGATTGAGGGTTCTTACTTAATATCGCCTTTATTCGTTTCATATCGAATTTAGGTGTTCTGTCATAGTTATATATACCATTCTGCTCCTGTTCTACATCAGTAAGCTGAGTGTAGCAATGTCCCATCATATGAGGAATACTAACTATAGCATCTGTCAAAGCTTCAAGACGTGTATAGAATTCTTCTTCCGTTTTAGGACCTTCACCATAACCCCAAGTATTTTCAGCATATTGCTTGCCTATTACCCATTTGATACCACCCCATTCATCAATGAAATAAGGCTGACCTGAGTATCTCGGCTCTTCATCTGGTCTCCCGTTTTGAAATACAGCACCGTCAGGTTTCATAGTGAGTATTTCACGCAACTTGCTAGCATCTTGTTCATAGTTGTGTACTGTCCATAAATCTGTTACAACATGCACCCATCCGCTAGCATCATTTACCGGACGGTAATCCAATGCATGAGATAGATTATAAAGGTCTCTTACAAATCTTTCATATTGTCTTCCGCCTTCTCCTCCCGGTTTTCCAGCTTCATTCAAAGGAGTCCAAGCAATAATAGATGGATGGTTACGATCTCTGACTACTATTTCTCTCCATTCTGAAAGGAAATTACGATGAGCTTCTATATTATCGTTCTGAATTCCCCAGCTGGAGGTTTCTCCCCAAGTAAGGTATCCTAGCTTATCAGCCCAATAATGAAAACGTTCTTCGAAAACTTTCTGGTGCAAGCGTGCTCCATTAAATCCAGCTTCCATAGACAATTCTATATCACGTTTCAGATCATTATCAGTCGGTGCTGTCCATACTCCTGTCGGATAAAAGCCTTGATCTAGCACTAAACGTAAGAAATAAGGCTTATTATTTAATAAGAGTTGATTACCTTCTATTGAGATTTTTCTCATTCCGGCATATGATTTCACATGATCAAGAATTTTTCCTGAAGCATCCAGAACGTCTAAATCAATGTCATATAAGAAAGGTGATTCTGGAGACCATGTTTTAGGTTTCTTCACAGGAACGATGGCAAAGTTATTATCCCCTGCCGGTACGGTTACTGTACTAACCACTTTTTCTCCATCTTTCACATTCACACGCAGTTTTTGCCCATTTTGTAACCCATAGAATTTAGGTTCAACGACAAAACGTTCCTGATCTAGATCTGGTATAATATATGCAGTCTTTAGCCCTAGTGGGTTTACAGCTTCCATCCATACTGTCTGCCAGATACCTGTGGTACGTGTATAGTCACAACCTTGGGAATAGAAATTTCCTGATTGTTTTCCTCTGGCCTGTTTTCCCGAACGTTGATCATCCTGAACCGATAATACTAAATCGTGTTGTTTTCCATCTTTCACGAAATTAGTAATATCAATACTGAATGATGATGTTCCTCCCCAATGTGCACCAGCAAAAGCTCCATCAATATATATAGTAGCATAATAGTCAACCGCTCCAAAATTCAAAAAGATTTTTTTATCAGACCATTCAGCCGGTGCTTGTATCTTTTTGTGATACCACATAGCATTGATAAAATCTTTATACTCTACTCCTGATAATTTACTCTCAGGACAGTAAGGCACAAGAATAGTCTGATCGAATCCTTTACTTTCATTTAGGCGACGATCATTACCTGATTTCCCGAAATCGAATGTGAAAGTCCAATTTCCATTCAGGTTTATCCAAGCATCTCTTTCAAACTGAGGGCGAGGATATTCCGGACGAGGAATATTCGTTTGAGCTGATGCTGTGAGAATACACAGCATACAGCTTAAAACGAAAAATGATAATATTTTTTTCATGTATGTTAGTTTATCTACAATCTATTCGTTCTTATCCAAAGAATTACAGATTTCCTGATTGATTTTTCTTAATCTAGGCTCATCTATTTTAATTTCTTTACGATCGTATGTGATCAGTCCGTTTACTTCGCCTTCAACGTCTGTTGTCTGAGTATAAACACCTGCAGAATAAGCTATCTTGATAAGACGTAACAACTCTTCACCGTATTTCACATATTCGTCTGTAACTTCTTTTGCATTTTTAAACTGAACATATCCCCAGTTCTTATCTGTTTGCCACAAGTGTCCTTCCAAAGGAAGACCGATACCACCGTATTCACCCAAGACTGTTGCTACATTAGCTTGTCTTTCATATAAAGTAAGTTCTGGTCCTGGATAATGATGTATGTCTAGAATATCTCCGGCATTGTGATAGTGGTTACCACCGCTGGCAGGATTCACAAGGCGAGTAGGGTCATATTCTTTTGTCCATTTAGCAATCTCCGGAGTTTTGAATTGTCCCCAAGCTTCATTAAATGGCACCCATGTTACAATTGACGGATATGAATATAAATAGTCTATAATTTCTTTCCATTCTTTGCGGTAATCTGCTTCTGATTCAGCAGAACGAACAAGTTCTTTACCATCGAAGAATTGTCTCATTTGCCAGTTTGGAGATTTTTCATAGTTACCATTAGGCATATCTTGCCATACAAGAATACCTAAGCGATCGCAATGAGTGTACCAACGAGCTGGTTCTACTTTTACGTGCTTACGGATCATATTATATCCGAAGTCTTTAGTTTTTTGGATGTCATACAGCAATGCTTCATCTGTTGGAGCTGTGTATAAACCGTCAGGCCACCAACCTTGATCAAGAGGTCCAAATTGGAATAGATCTTTATTGTTCAATTGCATACGAACGATATCTCTCTTATCTCTCTTAATAGATACTTTACGCATAGCGGCATAGCTTTTCACCACATCTGCTGCTTTATCGTTCTGAATAAGGCTTACTTCCATATCGTATAGGAATGGAGAATCAGGCGACCATAACTTAGCATTTGCTATTGCTATTTCAATTGCCTTTCCTGCTGGTTCTTTTGTTGTAGATACTACTGTAGCTCCATCTTTAAGAACAACTTGCACCATATCTCCGCTTCCTGCATTTTCGGCTGCTACATCTACTGTGAGTGTACCTTTATCTATATCAGGAGTGGTCTTAATATTAGATATATAGCTTTTATTTACCGGCTCTAACCATACCGTCTGCCATATTCCGGATACAGGAGTATACCAGATACCATTAGGGTTGTTGATTTGTTTTCCTCTAGCTTGATATCCATCATTTGTAGGATCCCAAACTTTAACTACAAGCTTTTGATTTCCTGATTTCAGATAAGGAGTAATATCAAAAGTGAAAGGCGTATAACCTCCTGTATGAGTACCTACTTTCTGATCATTGACATATACTTCTGTCTTCCAGTCTACAGCACCAAAATGAAGTAATACTGATTTCTTTTTCCAATTTGATGGAACTTTAAATGTACGTTTGTACCATAGCTCATTTTCTTTTCCTAGAGGCTTCATTACACCTGAAAGGCTAGATTCTACAGCAAAAGGAACAAGAATTTGTCCGTCAAATTTTTTAGGTTCTGTTTGTCCTTCGGGTAGAATAGCATATTCCCATAGGCCATTTAGATTAGCCCAATCTGTACGTTCCATAATAGGACGCGGATATTCTGGCAAAACATTTTTAGTGTCCAGGGTTTCAGCCCACTTCGTTTTGATTTTATCGCCTGCCGGCTTCCACTGGGCAAACATGGTTACACTCATCAATACTAGAGCGGCTAGTAAAAGTCTTTTTTTCATGGAATAACTCTTTTTTGAATATATTAAAAAATTAAACAATTGTTTTTGGCTATTAATAATTTGGCAAATAAATACCAAAAGGTTTATCTCTGTCCTTAACGACTAATTCATTATTTACAACTTCTAATTCTGCTACTTGTATAGATGAACGTCTCAATTCATATGGAATATTTCCTATTTCATCCAAATCAGCCTTCGTATGTGCTGTCCTTCCCGGATGGGTAAAATAAAAAATATATGCTTTGTCTTCAATAACTACAACATCACCATGTGATCCGCTAGGGCCATCTTCCCTGCGCTTGCTAGGTGTATCAAGAATCCTGTCAGATTGTTTTTTCCAATTGAGTAAATCATCAGATTTATATACAGCCATACCCTGCCATTCATCGGTAACGAACCAAAAAGAATTTTTAAACCTGAAAGCTTTTGCTCCCTCGTGAGGTTTATCACTTACTGCAGGAGTTGCATCTCCCGTCCAAGCGAATAAATCTTCGCTATCAGCAAATAATGATTTACTATCCCACTTATACCACATGCGCCATTTACCATTAGGCTTCTGAATCAAAGTAGCATCTATAACATTATCTTTAGGTAGTTTGACCGGACCTTCGAAATTCCAGTCCCATAAGTTGGTACTAGTATAATGCATCATTGTAGCTACTCCACTCCAATGATTAGCGACCCCCTTTATATATGATACAAACATGTGATAAACACCATTATGAAGCACTACATCTGGCGCCCAGAAAGTATTCTTCCCTCTCTCAAATTCTAGATTCAATGTTCCTCGATATCTCCAACTCTTACCATTATCTTCGGAATATGCTATGCCTATCTCATTACCATAACAATAAGCAACATCTGCGGTCTCAACATTTGCACGACGCTGTGTATAAAGCATCCACCATGCCTTCTCCTGAGGGTTATAAATCATACACGGATCAGCGGCACCATCGGTAATCGGATCTCGGAACAGAGGAGCATCAGGTTGCTGTGCATTCGAAATCAAAATACTTGTAAGTGTTATCAATAATAAAGTTGTTATGCGTCTCATTTATGGTATTTAAATATTTACAGATTTAGTTATTTTTATCAGTTTAACATCTTTTCCTGGTATTGTGATTGTGGAATCTAACGTAACATTCTCGTTTCGCCAAAGCTCTTTACCTTCGCTAAATGTAGAAGCATCAAGATTCATTCGGTCAAAAGGAATCTTGATATCCATATCCTCCTCTCTATAATTAAAGACGGCGTAATAGACATTTCCCACATCATCAGTACTCATAAACTGATTTTCAGATTTCTCGCCATTACCTTCTATTGGCCTGAAAGTTTTACCTTTAGCCAATAAATCTATATTGTTATTTGTAAGATATTTCTTCGCCCGTTCTTTACCTTCTACTGAACCACCTTTGCTAAAATCATCGCCTGCAATATACAGTCCTGTAATAACAGCAGAAGTAACCCGTGCACGATTCTCCCCTTCGGTAGCATCTTTTAGTACAATATGATCAGCATCATTGTATTGATAAATTCTATCTATCCACCAGCCATACGATACTGCGTTCATTGTATATTCAGTGTCTTTTATCTTATTCCAAGCATCGCAAGCTATGCGGCGTGATTGAGCATAATTGGCCGGAAAAATGGGTGATATAGAAAGATTAATATACATATCCCCGAAATATTTATTCAACAATCGTAAGCCATAGTTATAAGCTTGTAAACCGGTTTTGATTTCCGGATTAAACCACTTGTCAGCTTCTAACGCCCCATGAGTCATGAAGTCCATTTTAACATATTCAAACCCGCAACGGCGAAATAATTCGGAAGTAATTTTCATTTTCTTTTCTATCGCTGGATGTGTAGGGTCAACAGCATAAGCCCCATCCAAGTCCTGTGGCATTCCATTTGCGTACAAATATATATCTTTATATTTAAATTCAGGAACATCTTCAACATCCCTATCCGGATTTTTGCCCCAATCTGTAAACGGAACCCAATAAACTCCGGCTATCTGTCCATTCGCTTTGCATCTGTCTACAAAAGATTTCAATTGCTCTTCTGAAAAACTATTCCACCCGGAATCCAATCCTATTATAAGAGTATTGTCCTCATTTATAAAATTGTTATTCTGAAGATTTTCTTTGAAATAATCTGAAACCTCCAAAGCTTTCGGATATGTCAACCCAAACTGAAGTACTCCCCAGCTATTCCATCCCACCGGCATAGCTTTTTTCCATTCTTTCTTTGGCGCTATTACAGTATTCGCATCAGCATATGCTTCCATCCCATTTCTCCAATCGTCAAAAAATCCAATAAGTATCTTTGGTGATTTTATAGATTTGCCCGACAGCTTGCCATGAGATTTCGAATCGCGTGTTGTTTCATCTGCTACACCTCCATAACAGGCCAAGGAGCCAACATTATGAATATCTCCTTTTGTCATTTTTATAGCCGATTTCCAACAACCATGTTCTACCGAACCGATTATTATACCATTACGATTTGTATTATTAAATATGGCTGTAGCTTCATAACTGGTAAGTTCATCAAAAGTCAATGAATGAGATTGAAAGCGAATCCACTTATCATTATCGAAAGGTATAAATAAAGCCCTATTATCTCCATTTTCTAAAACTGCTCCTACATTATCAATGTTAACAGGAGCCATATAATTAGAGGCAATCTCATCTTCGGATTCAAGTAAAAAATCTGTTAAGACAAAATCTTTATCAGGATATAAATAAAAAGACTGAGTTAATTTGGGTAATAACTTACTTGTATAAGTAATTTTAAAAACTGATACTTGACCGAATTCATCTGTGGTCTTTTCTTCCGACACATGTTTATTTTCATAATCTCTTGTTGTAATCAGTTTTTCATTCATTTTATATGATGCGTACAGATTATGAAATATAACTTTTGTCCCTTTCTCTACATTTACATCATTATCCTCTTTATTCTGCAATACTCTCCAATCGCCCATAGTATAGACAGAAGAACTGTTGCAAGAAAACAACAGCAATGCCGATAGTACTAAAAAAGTATTTTTAATTATTCCCATATATAAATATATTTTATCAGGTATAAATATATTAGAATATAATGATATACAGTTAGAATAGAGTCTTTATTTACATCTCAATTATTCACAATAACAAAAATAGTTATTGCCACTTTAGCATATCTAAATTTGCTATTCAAAAAATAGTAATATCAGGTCAGAAGCCTTTGCCCACTAGCGAAAACAGGTCATTATCTGAAAAAAGGACATTTTTTTTTGTTTTTAAATAAAAAACTTATACTTTTGTACCGCCTTTCGAGGTAAGGTCTTGTCTCATGGTGTAATGGTAGCACTGCAGATTTTGGTTCTGCCTGTCTAAGTTCGAATCTTAGTGAGACAACAACATATAAAAATGAAGAATAATAAAAGTCGCTGATCAGCGACTTTTATTATTTATATGAATTTCGAGGATCTTTTCTATTCGGTACTCATTCAGGTAAAATTAGATCTATTAGATCCGGACATTCTTATTTATCCAAAAAACTCATAGGCAACCTCTTTCTCTCTGTGTGTGAAAACTATTTTAACACACTTCTCCTGCAATTAACTTTTTTCTAGGAATTTTCCTATATTTGTACCCGTACCTGATTTGCTTTTCTTACTAAACCCATTGTTATGATGAGAAATTTTATAATCTGCATTTCTTTCATCATTTTTTCATTCACCACTACAAATGTGGCTTTATGCACAAATATAGATGATAATTATTCTATTGGACTTATATTCAAATCTCATGAAGTAAATAAAGACGAAAGAACATCACTTAATTTAACCCCTAGTAAACCGTTTAGACTTCCAAGTAATTTCACGCTTGAATTTGACTTGAAACTACGTCCGGCATATCATTCTTATGGGTATGTATGCAGAATTATAGCAAACGATACAGTAAGTTTAGACATGACATCAGATATTGGCACAAATAAAATCAATGTTATACTGAATAATACGACGGGGGCCAAAGCTTTTTCTGAATTCCCTTTTAATAAGAACCGTATTCAAAACCAATGGGTAAAAATAATTATAAAAATAGGAACTGATTCTATTACATACTCTATCGGTGGTAGAGAAAGAACCATCGATAAGACTTTTATAAACCCAAAAGAGTGGAAAATCTTTCTCGGAGCAAACAAGCATGAGCATTTCTACACATCAGATGTACCTCCAATGTCTATCAAGGATTTAATCATTAAAGATCAAAGAGGAAAACCTCTGTATAAATGGAGTATGTCTATGCATGGAGATAATATTGTATATGATGATATAAACAATTATCCGGCAGTAGCACTTAACAGTCTCTGGGAACTAGACAAGCATACAAAATGGAAAAGGGAAATATCACTGAACACCAGACATAAAACGCCTCAGATAGCGTATGATTCTATCAATGCCCGCGTCTTCGCGGCCATAAAAGACAGCTTGTATATTATCAATATAAGAAGTAGGAAAATCGAACGTTTTAAAGTAGAGGATGGAGCACCTCAACTAGGCGCTTCGAGTCAGCTTTTATACGATTATAAAAACAATAGGCTTATTTCATATGATGTAGACCAAGATCAACTATTAGAATATGATTTTGAAATGAATAAATGGTCTGGGAAATTTTCTGAAAAGGCAATAAAAATACAGCATCACAACAAATTTATCGATATTCAGAATAATCAGCTTGTCGTTTTCGGTGGTTATGGCTTCTATAAATATAGCGCAGTCCTTTACACGCACAGTTTATCTTCCGACAACTGGGAACAGACGAACCTTATAGAACAAATCACCCCTCGCTATCTAGCTTCTATGGGTTATCTGAAAGACGGAAAAATCCTTATATTCGGTGGTTACGGTAGCACGACAGGAAAACAAGAGGAATCTTCTCGAAATCTTTATGACCTACATGAACTAGATATTTATAAAAAGAGTAGCATTAAAATAGGAGAGATTCAGGATATCCAGGATCACCTTGCTTTTGGCAACTCAATGGTTATCAACCACAAAAAACATAAGTTTTATACATTAAGTTATCACAACGACAAATACAAAACCTTCATTAATCTGCTCGAGGTGGATATGGAAACTTTAAATCACCGATTAGTGGCTGATTCAATTCCATATAACTTTTATGATATAGAATCCTATTGCGATCTGTTTTCATACAAAGACTCGTATCTATATGCCGTAGTCTCACAAAAATTGAATAATGGTTCTTATAACATCAGTATATATTCTTTAATGTATCCTCCATTGGCAAAATCTGATATTATGCAAAGTAATGTTATCAGAAGAAATGTAGATTGGATAGCTATTATTTTAGTTAGTATATCCGTTATCCTTACCTGCCTATTTGGGTATATATTCCTATATAGAAAAAAAATAAGACAAGATACAGAAGATGAAGATATAGAAAGTGCATCAACATTTATCCCTGATACAGATCCTATTGAGATAGGGCAAAGGCAAAAAGCATCTTCTTCTGTTTTATTATTAGGTGGATTTCAAGTATTCAATAGCCAAGGCAAGGACATAACCAACCTTTTTACACCTATTATACGACAAATGTTTCTTATGCTATTACTCGAATCGATAACTACCGGAAAAGGAATCACATCACAACGTTTGGACGAAACATTCTGGTTCGATATGGATAAAGTAAAAGCAACAAATAATAGAAATGTAAATATCAGCAAATTGAGATTACTTCTCCAAGATATAGGAAATATCAAACTGCAAAAAAACGGTAATTACTGGCAAATAATCATCGAAGATGATGTGCTTTGTGATTATAAAGAAGTGAAGACTATCTTGAATAAGATTAATGAGATAGAAAAAGTAGATAAATCATTAATTGGAAACATTATTAACGTTGCCTCCTCTGGCGTTTTATTACCAAACTTAGATGCAGAGTGGGCAGATAAATATAAAGCTGATTATTCTTCTACCTTAATCGAAGTTCTATTAAAATCTGCTAATCAAAGAAACATACAAGAAGATTTACGTCTATTGGTCAAATTAGCTGACATCATACTACTACATGATAGTATAGATGAAGACTCTATACAGATTAAATGTCGCTGTTTATATAAACTCGGACAGAAAGGATTATCGAAACAATGTTATGATAAATTTCGTGTAGACTACAAAAATATACTAAATGAATATCCAACTCTCAAGTATGAGGACATCACACAATTTCTCTAACAAAAAAGGATTTTTTTATAAATTATACATTTTATCTTATTTTATAATAGAAATTAATAATTAATTAATACCTCCATTAATAGTGTCCATATACGTTTGTGGGAGATTATATAAAAACCGCACAGCATTTGTGTAACATATTTTTTATAAAATATATCAAATAAAAATGCGGTTACATTTTCAAGTCAATTTCTCTATAAGTCAAGAGTTGGCTTTAAATCGATTTCTTCTAAATGTTTTTTATCTATAATAATTAAGAATAGATTCATGTACAGAAGCACAAAAAAAACATTTCCTTATCTAATTTTTCTCTCTGATAATTTGGAGATTAATACTCTTTTGATTAGAGAGAGAGACTATAATGTAGATAAAAAAAAGAATAATTCAAAAAGGGGAGAACTATGTAAATTACACCCCTACTTATTTACAATAAGCCATATATTCTGATTACTCGGTAGTCAGAATATATGGCTTTGCCTTTATATCTTATGATAAGAAACATACCAGCTTTAAAAAAGGATTTTGTGCTTTCGAATGAGACTAAGAAGCAATACAATCCTCACAATAAAAACAATAGGGGGGTATATCTCTATGATATACCTAATTATTTAGGTGATTTGGTGAATCTAATTGGTGGTGAGCGATCATTTGTCGATAAACAAGAGGTATATTCCATACTCAACAAGTAAACGACAAATCATTTTCCCCACCAATTTTTACTTTATACCTACGGAGATAATAATTAACGAGCTTAGCGACTTATACTAGGAAGCCTAAAATATTTGAATGACACTATGAAATACCAAAATATTATTTTCCTATTAAATATTAATACTAGTGCTCTTTTCTTATAGTAGAAAAAATATTGGAGACATATCACTCTTTTCTACTAAAAAGAAATCTTATTAAGTTGGATTATGACAGGTTTCATCTGCCTTGAGAATAAAAAAGAGTTTTAAATAATCCATTTAAAAATACAGTCGCCAATTTCTTTATTTAACTCATTTAAAATATAAATACAGATAATTAAGATAAGATGTTAATTTTTTAATCACCAATCTTTAAATTTTTAATACGTGTATGAAAACTAAAAGACTAAGTAAACACAAGACCTTAGGGGGCGTGTTTGTACTATCTCTTATGTTTATTCTTGTATGCTTTGCCAATTGTAGTGGCAGTTTCATAGAAGAAGAACAGAAAGTAGTAACGCCTCCAGATGCCAGCAAGACAACTGAAATTAGTACTTATTTTCCTGACAGTGGAGGAATAGCTACTAAAATAATTTTGAACGGAAAAAACTTTGGGACAGATACATCCTATATAAAAGTTACCGTAAATGGAAAGAGTGCAAGAGTTGTCGGTTCTGATGGTGATGCCATTTATGCTATTGTACCCGCAAGAGCAGATACTGGTTTCATCAAAGTACTTATAGGGAAAGAGCCGAATATAAAGGAATTTACTTATGAAGGCAAATTCAAGTATCAGTTCAAACGTAATGTAACTACTCTTTTCGGTAAAAATGGGCAGGCAGGAACTGACGACGGTGCTTATACAAATGTGAAACTGAGACGTCCATGGTTTGTAACAACAGATAATGATGGCGTATTGTATTTCATTGATGAAGGACGTGGAGTTAACTCGGATGGAGCTTTAAGAAAAGCTTATGAAGGTGTAGTAACAACATTACTTCGAAACTCGGGAGGTCCAATGCAGTCACCAACAGCACTTGCATTCAACCCCAAACAGGATACACTGTATCTAGTTAACTCACTATGGCAAGCCAACAGCATGGTCACTGATGCAGCAATAGCATGTCTGACCAGAGAAACAGGATTTATCCAGATCAAGCCATTTGTGAAAGCAACCTATACAAAATGTACCGCTATAGCCGTGCACCCTAAGACCGGAGATATATTTTATAATAGTCAGAATGATGGCTATATATATAAGTTCAATAGAGGGACAAAAGTACAAGAACAACAATTCCAATTGAACGGAACCGATACTGAATTAAGAATGATTTTCAGCTTAGACGGAAAGACATTATACATTATGGTTAAAAACAAACATTGTATATATAAAGCCGACTTTGATGCAGCAACAGCAACAGTAAAAAATCCAAAATTATGGGTTGGACAATGGAATAGCTCAGGTTTTGAAAACGGTATAGGTAATGCAGCTAAGTTTAATACACCAGGACAAGGTGCTGTAGATGAAGATGGAAACCTTTTTGTTCCGGATAAAGAAAATGATTGTATTCGCAAAATAACTCCGGATGGATTTGTCAGCACATATGCGGGGGTTCCACAAGGCAGAGGTTATAAAGATGGTGATCCTTCGGTAGCCCAATTCAACAGACCTGAAGCCGTATCATTTGGCCCGGATGGAGGATTATACGTAATGGATAGGGAGAACCACTTAATGAGAAAAGTAATGGTTGAATAACCAGTCGGGAACTAATTACGTTCAAGCAAAAATATATTATAAGATATGAAAAACATACAACAAAAAATAATATCATTGCTTCTAATGTTGATTTGTGTTATTGTAGTCAGTGCACAAACTCAACAGCAGAAGGAAGTGAGAGGGATAGTAAAAGACATCAAAGGCGAAGCCCTTATTGGAGTAACAGTTGCTGTTAAAAACCAACCTGGGTTAGGTACTGCTACAGATGTAGATGGTCGCTTCAAGATTAAAGTAGGTGAATACGATGTCTTGGAACTAAAATATGTTGGGTTTAAAGCAAAAGAAGTTCCCGTACTCACAATGACAGGTGAGTTTGAAATTACTTTGGAGGAAGAGACCCAAAAGCTAGAAGAGGTAGTTATTGTCGGAGGTAATACTGTTCAGCGTAAAGCAACACTTACAGGAGCGATTACGACCGTAGATGTAAAAGCGATGAAAACGCCCACTGCGAACATAAGTAATGCTCTCGTTGGTAATGTACAAGGTATAATTGGTAGACAGACTACAGGTGAACCAGGTTCGAACCAAACAGAATTCTGGGTCAGAGGTATTAGTACATTCGGGGCTAACTCGAAAGCATTGATCCTTGTTGATGGTATAGAAAGGTCTCTTGACCAATTGAACGTTGAAGATATCGAGTCGTTCAGTGTATTGAAAGATGCTTCTGCTACGGCCATTTACGGATCACGTGGTGCAAATGGAGTAGTCATAATATCGACTAAAAGAGGGGAAGCCGGGAAGGTAAATATTAATTTCAAAGCAGAATACGGTTATAATACGCGCTCACGTACGCCGAAATACACAGATGGTATCACATATGCTACAATGGCCAACGAAGCGCGCAGAACCAGATATCAAGAACCTATCTATTCCGATCAGGACATTCAAATTATTGGTAGAGGACTTGATCCCGACTTGTTCCCTAATGTAGATTGGGCTGACGTAGTTTTAAAAGACGGATCACCTAATTATCGCGGGACTTTATCATTGAGCGGAGGAGGTACTATGGCTCGGTATTATGTATCAGGAAGCTATTACAACGAAGATGGTATGTATAATACTAATAGCAAAATGAATAAATATAATACCAACTCTACATATGAAAGAGTCAACTATAGGGCAAATGTGGATATGAATATCACCAAAACCACTATATTGAAATTAGGTATCGGCGGCTATCTGATAAGCCAGAATAAACCAAGAATGTCTTCTGATGACATATGGGGTTCCATCTCGAACCTGACTCCGCTGACTGTGCCAAGAATGTATTCTAATGGACTTATCCCGACGTATGGAGAAGGGAATACGATGAATCCGGAAGCCCAATTGACACGTACAGGTTACCAAACTTATTGGGAAAATAAAGTAGAAACAAATATTACTTTAGAACAAGACCTCAAATTCATAACACCGGGACTAAACTTCACCGGAACATTCTCTTTCGATACAAGAAATGCAAATAACATTACGCGATCTAAAAATCCGGAACTTTGGATAGCCGAAAGAAGACGTGACAGTTATGGAAATCTGGTTATGAGACGTGTAAGAGAAGCTTCATTGATGACACAAACAGGTAGCTCTGACGGAGATAGAAGATATTATACTGAAGCTAAAGTGAACTATGAAACTTTAATTAATGATGACCATAGAGTATCTGGACTTTTGATGTATTACCAACAGGAAAGAATGTCTACATCAAATATTACAGAAGATGTAAGATCTTCGATCCCGTTCCGTAATATGGCCTTGTCCGGAAGAGCTACTTACGGCTTCAAAGACCGTTATTTAGTGGAATTTAACTTCGGTTATACAGGTTCTGAAAACTTTGAAAAAGGTGAAAGATTCGGATTTTTCCCTGCCATATCAGGAGCATGGGTTATATCGGAAGAATCTTTCATAAAGAATAATTTCAAATGGTTAGATATGCTAAAGGTTCGTTATTCTTATGGAGAAGTAGGAAATGATAAAATCACAGACAATCAGGCTGAATTTGATAAAAGGTTCCCATACATGTCTTTTATCACAGGATCGGCATCCTACAACTGGGGCGAATACGGTTCCAATCCAGTTACCGGATATAGAATAACAACAATGGGCTCCCCCAACCTTACATGGGAAAAAGCAAAAAAACACAATCTGGGTATCGACGCCGTACTGCTTAAGAACAAAATATCAGCCACAGTAGATATTTTCAAAGACATGCGCCGTGATATATTCATGCAACGTAGCCAGATGCCTTATTCTACAGGATTGCAAGATTTACGCCCATATGCAAATATTGGCGAAATGGAATCGGAAGGGGTAGATGGAACAGGTTCATACAGCGATAAAATCGGGAAAGTATCTTTTACACTCAGAGGTAACTTCACATATGCAAAAACGAATGTCATCAATTATGATGAAGCCGACAATGCTCTTACTTATCAAATGACTAAAGGATACAGATTGAATCAGACCAGAGGTCTAATCGCATTAGGTTTATTTGAAGATCAACAAGATATAGATACTAGCCCTAAACAAACTTTTGGCGCATACCTTCCGGGAGATATCAAATACAAAGATGTGAACGGAGACGGTATAATCAACGATAAAGATGTGGTTCCTTTAGGATATACTACTGTTCCCAATTTTGTTTACGGAGCAGGATTGAGCCTAGTCTGGAAACAATTTGATTTTAATGTTTTGTTTCAAGGTTCAGGCAAGTCTGATTTCTTCATAGGTGGAAATAGTATATATCCATTTGCTGCATCAGAAGTAGGTAACATATTAACGAAAGTTTCGAGTCCTTCTGACAGATGGATTTCACGGGAAATCTCTGGAGACCCATCTACTGAAAACCCAAATGCGCTTATACCTCGTTTGTCTTACGGAGCAAACGATAACAATTATAGATCTTCTACATTCTGGCTTAGAAATGGGCAATATCTTCGTCTCAAAAGTTTAGAATTCGGATATACAGTTCCGAGAAGTATAACAAAGAAGATTTTTGCAGAAAGTGCACGTATTGGATTCATAGGATATAATTTACTTGTATTTAGTTCTTTCAACTGGTGGGATCCAGAAATTGGAAGCAGTGACGGTGCTAAATACCCGATATCTAAAACCTATTCATTCAATCTGACAGTCAACTTCTAATTTTAATAATTATGAAAAAACAATATATAAAAATAGTTTTAGGTTTTATCGCATCCGGCTCGTTACTATTCTCTTCTTCGTGCTCGGACTATTTGGATGTAGATAAATACTTTGATGACATTCTAACCCTCGACTCAGCCTTTACAAAGAGGGTATATGCCGAAGGATTCCTATCGAATGCGTTCGAAGTGATGTGGGATGAAGTATGTGATATAGCTACTGGAGATAAAGGTGGATATGCCTTATTTGCCTCGGATGATCTCTTGCGCATGGATAATGGAGATATGTGTAAAAAATATCAGAATGGAGAATATAGTGCCGCAAATACGTTGACGGAAGATAAATGGAAGAGGGTTTACGAACCCGTAAGGAAAGCCTCTACATTTATCAACTACATCGACAATTGTAAAGAAATGACTATGAGCGAGAGGCTAGATGCAAAAGCTCAAGCTCGTTTTTTAAGGGCATATGCTTACTGGGTTTTACTACGTCAATATGGACCTATACCTCTCATACCTGAGGAAGGATTTGATATAAGTATGACATACGATCAATTGTCTGTACAACGTAATACATTCGACGAGTGTGTTGAAATCATTGCTAATGATTTATTAATTGCAGCACAAAATTTACCATTGGAAAGAACTGCAAATAATATCGGACGTCCCACTAAAGGAGCAGCTTTGGCTGCAAGGGCAAGACTATATCTTTATGCTGCCAGTCCTTTATACAATGGTAACACAGAACTATTCTCTTTAAAGAATTATCAGGGAACACAATTAATTCCTCAAACGTATGATGAAAGTAAATGGGCAAGAGCAGCTGCAGCAGCTTTGGAAGTAATCCAGTTAGAAAAATATGACTTACTCACTATACCTGTTTCAGCAAAAACAATCGCACCTCCTCATCATGCAGACTACTCGACTAAACCTTATCCTGAAGGATGGGCAGACATCGATCCGTTCGAGTCATACAGGCAAGTATTTAACGGTGCGGTAGCAGCATCGAAGAATCCAGAAATTATCTTTACTCGTCCAAACGATTCGAAATATGGTATAGATGATCTAATCCGTCTGATGATGCCTGTTACTTTGAGTGGAAACAATTCCCTTGCAGTTACTCAAAAACAGGTAAATGCTTATTATATGAAAGATGGACGAACAATAGATGAAGCAAAAACTACAGGAGATTATAAAGAGTTGGGATTCACATCAGGTGGAGATTATGATTTCCTTCCGGCAAATGTTTCTCTACAATATGCAAATAGAGAACCTCGTTTTTATGCTTCTATAGCCTACAATGGTAGTATCTGGGAGTGTGAAAGTGCATCAGAAGCAAAATTCAGAAACCAGCAAATTTTCTATTACAAAGACCAGACAGATGGTAAGTTATATAATAATGCAGATAAATTCCCTGTAACAGGAATTGGATTAAAGAAATTTTATAATCCTGAAGATTTCAGAGGTACTGGAGGATATGTTGTTACGAAATTCGAACCCGCAATCCGATATGCAGATGTATTATTGTGGTATGCTGAAGCTCTAAATGAAATTACATCTGGTAAATCTTATTCATTCCCAACACACAAAGGTGATGAAATAGAAGTTAAGCGTGATGTTGCCCAAATGAGATATGCAATGAAACGCGTACGACTAAGAGCAGGGCTACCAGATCTTGCAAACAATGTATACAATGATGCAGATGCCTTCAGAAGAGCATTAAAGAAAGAACGTCAAATTGAGCTTTTCGCAGAAGCAAAACGTTACTACGACCTTAGAAGATGGAAAGATGCAATGGTAGAAGAAAATATACCTCTTACAGGTTGCAACGTAGAAATGACTAACAGCGATGCTCAAAAACAGGAATTTTATAAAGAAACCGTAGTGAGTTCTTATCCAAAAATATTCCTTGAAAAAATGTATCTGTGGCCTATACCTGAGTATGAGATGACTAGAAACAAAAGACTTACTCAGAATCCAGGTTGGTAATTTATAAAATAAAGATTATTATGAAAAAGATATTATTTATATGTATTTCAATATTAGCTCTCAGTCTGAATTATTCATGTAATGATGAACTAGATGATGAGTTGTTTGAGAAGTTCGTCCTTCTCACTCAAAACGGATGGATAGACCAAAATCTCGAAATAACTTCTACTGGATTGATAGAGATTCCTTTAGTAGTCTCTGTCAACGGAACCTCCGATAATGATAAAACAATAGCTGTAGGCGTAAAGTTTGACCCGGATACATTGTCAGGATATAATTTCGAGAAATATAGAAATCAGACTTCTCTATATTATAGCGAACTTCCTTCAGGTGCAATCTCTTTCAATGATGAAACAATAACTATAGGCTCAAATGCATTGAAAGGTATATCCAATATGACACTTGACTTGAACAAGGTGGCAGACAAATATGCTGATTATGTAGTACCTGTAATGATAGAAAATACATCGGAATATAGAGTAGCAGAGGACAAATATAGTAAATCACTGATTCATATTGTGTTGAAAAATAGCTTTTCAGGCAACTATACAGGAGAAATAGGAGTCTATAAAACCAAAAGTGATGGATCGAATGATACTAATAATAAATTCACAGTAAGTACTAAAACTTTTTATGCTATTTCTGACGATCAATGCTATTTCTATGCAGGGCAATATGACAGAACAAAGACAGAAAGAAATAACTTCATCGTGAATATTACTATCAATGACGATGAAACCATCTCTATGGATAGTCCCAATTCTGATTTAAATTTAAAACAAGAAAAAGCATCCGTAGAAATTACCAGTGAACCACATCCGACTGATAATCGATACGAAATAGTAACAACTATTCTTACTCTCCAATACACATTTAAAGACCTATCTCTGGACGACAGACCTGTTGTAAGAGCTCAAGGTTCAGTATCAATGAGACAGAATGTATTGATCAAATAATAACATCCATATTTAAAGATTAGAGTTAATGCCGTATCTCCTTTTATTGGGAGATACGGCGTTATTATTAAGTAAAAGAAGAAATATGTAGTTGGTAAAATCAAGGAGAGGCTGCTTCATGAAGCAGCCTCTCCTTGATAAATCATTACAATAAAGCTAAAAGTTTAGGACTATTTTATTCCTAACTTTTTAGCAATTTCTTTAGGTAGTGCATCCTTGTGAATCATAATATTGGTAGTTTTATATTTCACAAAAGTTTCCGAAGCATACCAAATACCTTTATACGTACCTGCTTCACCCCACGAATTTTTTACAATATAGTATTTACTTCCGTTTTGGTCTTTTGCCATACCATATATCTGCATACCATGGTCGTCAGTTGTTTCCTGATTATCAAATGCAATTTGGCGCATTTCCTGAGTAATCTCTTTTTCTTTTACCGGTCCCTGCTCCAATTTAGTTTTTAAGCGAGAATTCTTTTCTGCTTGAGACAAACCTAGCCAACGAGCCTGATCCGATCCTACATTTTCAGGAGCATCGTCGTCGGGGATTACAGCTATTCCGTTGCGGGTAAATCCTATTTCACTCACATCAGAAGCCCATGCTATAGTAAATCCTTTTGTAACAGCATTCTCACATACTTGCATAAATTCATCAATCGGAAGATTATAAGACAATGCCCAACGCCAATTGTCAGGTATCTCCAATGCAAACGGAGTATAAAAAGGATGGTGAGTAAATGACGTAAGTGAGATGTAGTTATTTGCATCTAAAGCTAATGATTCACGAAGCAATTGAGGTGTGTATTTTTTGCCTTGATAATCAAATTCAGCCGGAATTTGCCCGAAATAAGCATCTAGTATTCCATTAAATCCATTAAGCCATGCTGTAGATATACGTTTATTCTTATTCTCGGCAATTCCTTTTACATATCCGGAAAGTCCAGCTTCTACTTCTCCATGGTTGTGTGTAGTCATACCATAATTAAGCCCAGTGTAAAGATCCATTGGAATAACTCCGTATTCATTCAAAGATTCTACAACATCTGCAAAAGAACCTCCTTGTGCAAAATTCAGATTTCCTCCTACTCTTACATATTTATCAGCCTTGTCTGCATAATTACGACGAACAATGTACATCGGAGATAAATCGTGCGAACCTTTTCCTAATCGAATAGCCTCCGATTCGAGAAATGCCACACCGGAAAAGCTCCAACATGTTCCGCTACTTGCTTGATTTTTGATCGATGTAATTGGATTCTCCTTGATTACAGTAAATTGATAACCTGCACTTGGGTCTTGTGCATACGCCCCTATTGCTACTAATGCAATAATTGACAATACAAATAATTTTCTCATATATCCCTTTTATTTTTATAGAAATTACATTTTTTCTGCCGATTCTTCTCTCTTAATCTCAGGGTATGCCACACGCAGATGACGCATACTTATAAGCTTTTCACAGAAGACCTCTTTTACATCCTCTATATCCTTAAAGGTAATCGGAGCATTTTTCATCAATCCGTCAAGCACCTGCAAATCGATCAGCCTGTTCACCAATTCGATAATCGCTTCTTTACTGTTATCTTTCAGGCTCCTAGAAGCAGCTTCGACTGTATCAGCCATCATCAATATAGCTGTCTCCTTAGTGAAAGGATTAGGGCCTGGATAAGTGAAGTCAGCTTCGTCCACAACTTCGTCAGGGTGACTATTCACATATGAATTGTAAAAGTACTTAGCTTTTCCTTTTCCATGATGTGTTTCGATGAAGTCGATAATCTGCTGAGGCAAATTATGCTTTTTAGCTATTTTCACACCTTCAGCCACATGGTCGATAATGATGCGTGCACTTTCTTTTTCGGTAAGTCCAGCGTGAGGATTCATTCCTTCCGATTGGTTCTCAGTAAAGAATATAGGATTCACCATTTTACCTATATCATGATATAAGGCACCCGTACGTACCAATGTAGCATTCGCTCCAATACGATGAGCTGCTGAAACGACAAGAGTAGAAACTTGCATAGAGTGTTGGAATGTCCCGGGAGCCACTTCCGACAATTGCTGTAACAACGGCCTGTTTGTATTAGATAATTCTATCATACTCACTTCGGACATAAACCCAAATACGCGTTCGCAGACATAAACTAATAAGTAAGCAAATGAAACGAATACAAAGTTGATACAGAAATAGATATATAAACGAGAATTTTCCTTAATGAGAGTAACATCTCCTTCTGTACACAATACCCACCCCGTATATGTAACTATATACGTAAGCAATATGAATAGAGAACAATATACTAACTGTGAACGCTCCGAAAGATTTCTCAGGCTGAAAATACACATATAACCAATCAAGAGCTGTATAACTATGAATTGAGCCATTTGCCCTAAAGGCAGCATCAGTGAACAGATCAAGACAGTTACCAAATGTGTGTTCATCGCAGTGCGCGAGTCGATGAACGTTCGTATAAGTATGGTGGATATGGCAAAAGGTATAAGATACATGAGACTGAACATCTTTGTATCAGCCATTATTCCTGTCATAACAGGGAATATGACCACCATCAATAGAATAAAAATTACATTTTTACGGTTTCTATATTCTCTTGGGCGATAAAATTGGAGGTAAACCATCAGTGCCATAATCAGGATAGTAATCATAATCAACTCTCCAAATATCAACCACCCGGGTTTGGCCTTGGTTCCAATTTTACTTTCGACTTCCCTATTGTACGAATCCAAGATATTTTTTGTCCGAGAATCTACTATCTCCCCCCTGTCTATTATCTTTTCTCCCGATTGAACTTCACCTTCATATAATGCAACTTGTTTGAGCAGTTCCTGCTTTTCGTTAGATGATGTTCGTTCATCGAAAAGTATATTTACGTTTAAATAGTCATTAAGATTTATTGCTCTGAGTCCTTCTAGATGAATATAAGAAGGAGCATCACTTATAATTTTATCATAAGCCTGTTTCGGCGTATAAAATGAGGCTAAATGACGAGTGGATGCTATTTTATCTTCGTTTCGCAACTGGAGTTGCTTCTTGTTAAGTCTTTGTACCTTATCGTAGTCTTCTGCCGAAATAATACCTGCTTTATATACTTCTGCCAATTTTTTATTTACGTATATAATATATTCTGAGGCTACGCTCATAGCCCTCGCATTTTGCTCGAACTGCGATATTGATTTTTTTGACACAGAAATATCTACCTCATAATAAGGTTGATATGACAACAAAATACTATCTTTCTCCTGCCCGATTTGTTCATCCGATTTGTGAATATGGAAATTGAATGGTGCTGTTAACAAGCCGTATTGCCAAGGTCTATTTTCAGTATATGTATATTTATATTTACCCTCGCGAGGCAAAAAATACATAATGATTATGATTGCAGCGATAAAAAATACAGGCGTGGGTATCTTTATGCTCCCACTATTAATCTTATCTATTTGTGCCATAATGCTATGGTTTTAAAATACAAATCTACAAGATTATTTTTTATTAGAAGAATAATATATATCTAAAAGGGCTAGAGGTTCAATACTTCAAGCACTTTATTTACGACTCCTCCATTCTCCCGAACATAACCACCAGCGTGCTTTCCGGCGGCTTTAAGAGTTTCATCGTATTGAAGAAATTCATCCATCAGTCCTCGGAACGATTGATAATCTGCGATGGAATACCCACCACCTTGTTCGATCAATTGATGAGCTTCCCTGAATTTCTTGAAATTAGGTCCGAAAATAACAGGGATATTATATACAGCAGCTTCGAGCACATTATGAATACCTACGCCAAATCCACCACCAACGTATGCAACCTGCCCACATCGGTAAATAGATGAAAGAATACCAAAGCTATCAAGAATCAGACAATCGTAATCACCCATAACCTCTGGTATAGCTTGTGAATAACGAATATGTGGACGTTCCAGATTACTCTCAATATATTTCAGGTGTGCTTCATCTATTTCATGAGGCGCAATTATTAATTTCAGGTCTGTAGTTATATTAAAATAGGGAATAATTATATCTTCATCTTTTGGCCATGTACTTCCGGCAACAAAGATATGTTCATTTTCTGCCGTAGCCTTCCGCGCAAAAGATTCAATTATCTTTAATGGCTTTTCTTGCTTTTCTATATCCAAGACTCTATCAAAGCGGGTGTCGCCACAAACTTTCACATTAGTAACATTGATAGAGCTCAATAGCTTCGCTGAGTTTTCGTCCTGTACGCATATGCATTTATAATATCTCAACAGTTTTCTCATCATCCATCCATACCATCTGAAAAATATCTGTGAAGGACGAAAAATGGCAGAAACCATATAAACAGGAATATTTCGTTTACGAAGACCATTTACGAAATTATACCAAAATTCATATTTAATGAATATAACCTGCTTGGGCTGTACAAGCTTCAGAAACTTCTTTACATTTCTCCGTTTATCGAACGGCATATAACAAACAATGTCTGCCACCGGATAATCTTTACGAACCTCGTACCCCGAAGGTGAAAAAAATGTCAGTAATATTTTATATTGCGGATATTTTCTTTTTATTTCTTCTATAATTGGCCTACCTTGCTCAAATTCTCCAAGCGATGCTGCATGGAACCATATATATTCAGCATTAGGGTCAATTTTTTCTTTTAATATCTTATAGGTCTGCTTATGCCCTACTATCATTTTCCTGGCTTTCTTATGGAAAGGTGAAATTACACGTACGACTAAGGCATACAAATATATGGCCAGATGATAAAAAAACATATTATTAAAATTTAATCTCCTTTATTGCCCTTTCGAGGCGTGCAACGGTTTCATCTTTTCCTATTGTTGCAGTAATATCGAACATATGCGGTCCCTTCGATTCTCCAACGACTGCCAGACGAAAAGCATTCATTATATTTCCCAGATGGTAACCCTTCAACTCTATCCAAGCCTTTACAATTTCTTCCTGATTGTGAGCAGAGAAATCTTCTATTCCTTTTATCACGTCAGCCAATTCCGCTATTTGAGCCGGAGATTCTTCTTTCCAGCGTTTTTTTACAACCTTCTCATCATAAGATACAGGAGCAATAAAGAAAAATGATGACTGCTCCCACAGTTCCTTGACAAAGCTAACACGCTCTTTTACTAAGCCAACTACCGCCTCAACGTATTTTATTGGGACATTTATGCCTTTTTCTTCCAGAGTTGGATAGAATATATTAGCTATTTCAGAATTTGGATGAAGTTGTATATATTGATGATTGAACCACTTCCCTTTTTCATAATCAAATTTGGCTCCGCTTTTACTGCACTTCTCGATAGAGAAAAGTTGTATAAGCTCTTCTATCGACATTATCTCCTTATCATTACCGGGGTTCCAACCTAATAGCGCAAGAAAGTTTATAACTGCTTCGGGTAAATATCCACTTTCACGATATCCAGAAGATATATCTCCGGTTTTCGGATCTTTCCATTCTAATGGGAAAACAGGAAATCCGAGACGATCACCGTCTCGTTTACTTAATTTCCCATTACCTTCAGGTTTAAGCAATAAAGGTAAGTGAGCAAATTGAGGCATTGTATTCTCCCAAGCAAAAGCGCGATATAATAAAACATGTAATGGCGCTGAGGGTAACCATTCTTCGCCACGTATAACATGTGTAATTTCCATCAAATGGTCATCAACTATATTTGCCAAATGGTATGTAGGCAAATTATCAGCTGACTTGTATAATACTTTATCATCGAGCACAGAAGAATTATACTTCACCTCTCCACGGATAAGGTCATTTACAGTCACTTCCTGATTTGCTTCGATCTTAAATCTTACTACATATTGATTTCCAGCATCGATCAGTACCTTTGTTTCAGCATCGCCCAGTGTCAGAGAGTTACGCATTTCTCCACGCGTAGAAGCATCGTACTGAAAATTAGACACAGCGGCACGTTTACTTTCTAACTCTTCGGGAGTATCAAAAGCAATGTATGCAGCCCCTTTCTCAAGAAGCTCATCAACATATTTCTTATATATCTCTTTTCTGTCGGATTGACGGTATGGTCCATAAGAACCACCAACATGAGTACCTTCGTCGAACTGCAATCCTAGCCAAGTTAATGCTTCTATAATGTACTCTTCCGCCCCAGGAACGAAACGTTGCGAATCAGTATCTTCGATACGAAGAATAAAATCTCCGTTATTTTGTTTGGCATAAAGATAATTATATAGAGCGGTACGCACACCTCCTATGTGGAGAGGTCCAGTAGGACTAGGAGCAAAACGTACTCTAACTTTTTGAGACATACCTTATTTTTTATAAATAGAGGCTACAAAAGTATATAAAATATTGCAAAGAAGTAAGCATCCTGTCAGAAGAAATAATAATTAAGCTGCCTCAATCAGATCCGAAGCAGCTTAACCATTTAATTCCTTATATGATACAAATAGTTTTCAATACTCATCTTCGTTAAAGAAGAAGTCTTCCTTGCTCGGGTAATCCGGCCAGATATCCTCTATCGTATCAAAGATTTCATCCTCATCTTCTATCTCCTGTAAGTTTTCAATAACTTCTAAGGGAGCACCTGAACGTTGAGCATAGTCTATTAACTCTTCTTTTGTTGCAGGCCATGGCGCATCTTCTAATTTTGATGCAAGTTCTAAAGTCCAGTACATAGTATATTCAAGTTTAATTTATTTGCCAGTTTGGTTATATTTTTCGCAAAAATAGAATAATATTTCTTATATCAAAGCCTGATTCCAAAATATTTCATTTCCTTTTTTATTACTTTCCTTTCTTGCAAGCAGAAAAAAATAGTCAGACAAGCGATTTACGAACATAAGAACCTGATCATCAACAGGAAATCCTTCTTTAACCCGATAAATACATCGTTCGGTCCGGCGACACACAGTACGACATATATGAGCTCTTGTCGCAGACTCGCTTCCGCCGGGCAAGACAAACTGTCGCAATGGAGGCAGCTCACTATCCATTCTATCCATTTCATTCTCTAACAGAGATATATCTTTATCTGTAATAATACTTGCAGCCTTTGGGGACATAGCTTCCGTCTCTGTCGCAAGATACGATCCTACGGTAAAAAGTTTATGCTGGATATACGATAACACTTCCAGATCGTGCTTATCTTCTATTTGCTCTATCAAAAACCCGACAAAAGAATTCAATTCGTCGGCAGTACCATATGCCTCCAGCCTCACATGAGCTTTAGCCACACGCTTTCCGCCAACGAGAGATGTCATCCCCTTATCTCCTGTTTTTGTATATACCAAACTCTTTTTCATCTATCTTTCTTTATTAAAAACTAATTTTATAGTTCCATCTATACAGTTTTGTATCGAAGAATAAAATCCCTACATTGAACAGATCCAGAGACACTGTCCGTGATTCGATATCCATAATACTCCTCCATAACATCTGACACCGTTTATTTGTTCGAATACCTTCCACTATGATAATCGTTTTCTCATAAGACAGATCTACGAGGTATTGGTTTAAATCTGAAGGAAAGAAATTATAGTTCAATAGGTTGATAAATATACAATCCTGTTTTTCTGATAATACAGGCAATTGTTTTTCTCTAGATAAAATTATCTTTCTATTCCACTTTTCATATAATGATCTTGCTTTCGAATATATTTCACTCGAAACCTCTACACAGACACATTCTGCATTTGCAGAAGAAGCCGTAAGACACAACGAATTTACACCATAACCTGAGCCGATTTCTAATATCTTTTCTGACTTGAAATGATTCGCCAGCCTGAAATACAACTTGTTATATTTATTTAAGTGGTAATACTTAGCAGGCATACTATCCAATATAAACTTTACATCTTCGTATGCATGATAATGCGTTTTTTCTTCTATTACTCTTGTAACCAAATTGAAAACGAAAGGAGAATGTATACCATGCCCCCTATGGTGGCGTATCTTATATAATAACTTTAGTCCTGTTCTCGAAAGCTTATATATACGCGGCATATCAGAATAGCTTAACGTAGTATGTTAATTTGACAGATAATACACGGTTGGCGGAACGAGTAAAATAATCAGCCTTACTATTATTATAAATATCTCCTAATCCAAATGTATATCGTCCTTCTAATGCAAAATTTCCAATTCCAGACTGGAATTCAAGTCCTATACCACCCATCAGTCCATAGTCTATTTTTCGTTCAGCCATATGGTAATACTGATAACTAGGCGATCCTTGAGGAAAGCCTCCACTGGCAAGGTAATCTATCAACTTCTGATTTATTTTCTCGCTATCACTCAGCAAGAAACTGAGCTTAGGCCCAAGATTAACGATAAACCTTACCTTATCTCCAAAATAAATATGGGTAAGAATAGGAAGCTCAAAATAATTCAATTGATGAGAATGTTCATATTGAGGAGTGTCTCTAAAATCTTGCGCCCAGCCTTGCTGACTATAGTTCAACTCTGCAATAAGCCCTAAATTTTTTTCTGATAAATAACGCACTGCAATACCGCCTAAGAATTGTTGTTTATTCTTCGTGTTCAGGTTTCTAACAGATTTGCTAGTTTCAAAAGACATTGATGAAAAAGTAGGACCAAATCCGATTCCGACATTCCACTCGGGTTTAAATTGCTTTTTTTGCGCACTTGCTGTTGTTATAAGTAAAAAAAGCAATAGAGATATGATATGTTTTTTTATCATTAATTACTTACATCTGTTTTTTCTATATCCGTCCCCACCTTATAGTGTACGAAATATATTCCGTTATTAATAAATCCTCCCTTACTGCCATTTACCTGATCGAAGTGAATTGCCGACTGTAAAGTAGGAACTTTCATATTATTCAGACTATTTTCAAAGCTACTTCCATAGCGATTCAATGCAGTTAGGAAATAAAGACCCATATCATACCCTAAGTATCCGTATTTAGGATACGAATTGATTAAATCCTTATTATACCAGGTCTTGTATTCTCCTAGGAAGGCTTGCACTTCTTTTTGCTGATCATCGACAAAGAAAATACTATAAATACGGGTATCGTATTTATGTAAGGCATTTCTGTGCTGAGCATATATCTGCCATTCGGGATACCCGAAAAGTGTCAGATTCTCTGCTTCTATTGAATTAATCGCATTAATGATGCGCCTTAATGTAGCTTCAGCTGATGAAGTAGGGATGAATACATTTTTCTTCGAGGTGTCGAGAGTACTCGTTATATCTTCAGTCAAATTACTTGATCTAGTTGTTGTCTGAAACGAGATATTGGACTTGGCAAGTTCTTTTTTCAATTCATCTACAAAGTCCGATTTATCATTATTAGAACCTGCCTCTGAGACAAACACTATATTATAATTTTTATATTGAGACTTAAATGCACTTATCACCTCAGCATAGAGGCTTGTGTGAGATGATGTTATCTGAAACAAAGTAGGATTGATATTAACTTCGTTTGACGAACCAAAGGGAATCATATACTTTATACCCGTTTTTTTAGAAAACTTTGTCAAAACATCTATCTGTTGCTTTGATACTCCTCCAACAATGAGATGTAGGTTTTTCATTTCATTTGTACCCATCAGACTCTCCAGCTTCTTCGTATTCTTCTCCGAACCTATATCGAAGGTATATATCTCTGCATTTAGTCCTTTCTCTTTTAAAGTTTTCACAGCAAGCAGAAAGCCTTCATAATACTCTGTAAGCTTATCAGTCGAAACATCGCCTTTGTCATCTAAAAAAGGGAGAAGAATACCTACTCGAACCGTCTCTCCTTTATAGGCATACGGAGCCTCTACCGTTTGTATAGAACTTTGCAAATTTGTAACATTTCCGTTCTGAATACCTTTTCCTGGAATGGTCAATTCCATTCCTTCTTTAAGACCACTTTCTCTTACAGACGGATTAGCTTCCATTAAGTCTGACACAGAAATATCATAAGCTTTTCCTATACTATATAAGGTCTCGCCTTTTTGTACCTGATATTTTTGCATGGAGACTGTTCCCACATTTCTATTATCGCTTACATCCGCAGCTGAGCTACTGCCAAATATAGGTATCTTAATTGTTTTTCCTATTTTGAAATTAGATTCGTCCAATCCGGGATTTGCCTTTTTAATATCTTCTACAGATAATCTATACATTCGCGATACAGAATAGAGCGTTTCCTTCGCATCTATCTGATGATTGCTATATCCTGTTATTTTCGATCTTTGTATTTTCAATTTATCTCCTGCCTTGATCCCTTTTTCTGCACTTGGGTTCAGCCTGTATATTTCCTGCACTGTCGTGCGATATGCTGCAGCAATAGAATACACAGTCTCGCCCTTCTCCACAGTATGGATAAGAATATCATCAGCAGCTTCCGCTATAATCTCTGTCGTATTATAATCTTTATCTACAAATGCTGATAAGTTATTTGTAAATCCTATTATAAAAACAAATGACCAGAAAAGTATATATTTAAACTTCATACAGAATGTTGTTAAGTGACGGCACAAAAATACAAAAAAATGGCATTGTATTTAGTTGTAACGTCCTTTATTAGTCTTTATTATTTATATTTATCCAACAAACCCGAATAGACCTTCTCTCGACAACCGTCGATAAATTCGGGCATATTCTCGTCTGTAAGACCTTCTGTAGAAATAGGCTCATGTACAATCATCTCAAGCTTGCAAGGATTGATCAGAAATGTTCCTATTTTCATCAGATCATATGGGCCGTTTACCGTAACCGGCACAATCGACAGATTCATTTCTTTAGCTATGATAAAAGCCCCTCGTTTAAACCGTCCCATCTTTCCGGTCTTCGTTCTTGCTCCCTCTGGAAATATAACCATAGAAGAACCTTTCCCTAGTTGTGCCTCTGTTTTTTCGATTGTATCTTTCATCGATTTCAGATTTGCCTGATCAACAAAAACATGTCCGGCAATTTCGGATGCTTTACCGACAAAAGGGATTTTACGCAGCTCTTGCTTTTGCACCCATTTTATATTTTGATTAAGATATCCGTAAATAAGGAATATATCAAAAGCCCCTTGATGGTTAGGCACAAACACATACGATTGTTCGGGATCTAATTCTCCATGACGAACTACTTTAATCCGACACAAAGCCAAACGGCATGCCAACTTCGACCAATAATGGGGAGGATAATACCCCCAGAATTTCTGGTCACCTATAAGACAACCTATCATAACTATCACTGCCGTAATAATAGTCGCCAAAACAAAAATAGGAGCGAATATAAGCAGCTCATATAAAAAAAGTATGACTTTCTTCATAATCATGATATTTGGTTTAATATGCAAAAGTACATTTTTTAATTAAGAGTATATTTAAAAATACAACCATGTCACGATATTTTTAAACTTCTTTTTACATAAAGAGTTAATAGTACTTATTACAAAAAAAAGGTGTATATTTCTTATTATCTTTGAATACGAAAGACAAATATAGTAATGAACTTCAAATTATCCTCAAACTACAGTCCAACCGGAGATCAGCCTGCTGCGATAGCTGCTCTCTGCGAAGGAGTAACTCAAGACATACCATCACAGACTTTACTAGGGGTCACAGGTTCCGGCAAAACATTTACGATAGCCAATGTAATTCAAAACGTCGAGAAGCCAACTCTCGTACTCAGTCATAACAAAACACTAGCAGCACAGCTATACAGTGAATTCAAGACTTTTTTTCCCGATAATGCAGTGGAGTATTTTGTTTCCTATTACGATTATTATCAGCCGGAGGCTTATATTCCATCAACGAATACCTATATAGAAAAGGATTTATCGATAAATGACGAAATAGAGAAATTGCGTTTGGCAACCACAACTTCTCTCTTATCCGGTAGACGGGACGTTATTGTTGTGTCCTCCGTTTCCTGTCTGTATGGTATGGGTAATCCCGAAGACTTCGAAAATTCAACAATATCGATAAAGGTGGGAAAGAAACTTGTCCGTGACGTATTTCTTCGTTCACTGGTCAGTGCATTATACTCCCGCAATGAGATTGATCCAAGAGCCGGAAACTTCAGAGTGAAAGGTGATACGGTCGATGTATTTCTAGCCTATGGCGATCCTATGGTGCGCGTGGTATTCTGGGGAGATGAAATAGAAAGTATTGAATGCATAGATCCTCTGAGTGGAGTAAAGATAAGTCACTATAATGATTTCCGAATCTATCCTGCCAACTTGTTCGTAACTACTAAGGAACGTATGGTAAGAGCCATCACCGAAATAGAAATAGACTTAGGACGTCAGGTTGATTTTCTTCAATCTGTAGGAAAACCTCTTGAAGCCAAACGGTTGTATGAGAGGGTTACTTATGACTTAGAAATGATTCGTGAAGTGGGGCACTGTTCCGGAATTGAAAATTATTCTCGCTATTTCGACAACAGAAAACCGGGAACAAGACCGTTCTGCCTTCTTGACTTTTTTCCAAACGATTTTATGTTGGTAATAGATGAAAGCCATGTTACTATCCCACAAATAAGGGCAATGTATGGAGGCGACCACTCTCGAAAAGAAAACCTTGTAGAATACGGCTTCCGTTTGCCTGCTGCTTTAGACAACAGGCCTTTAAAGTTTGAAGAATTCGAATCACTCGTACCTCAAACCATATATGTGAGTGCAACTCCCGCAGATTATGAACTTATAAAGTCGGAAGGAATCGTCGTGGAACAGCTTATACGTCCGACAGGTCTACTCGATCCACCTATAGATGTACGTCCCAGCCTGAATCAAATAGATGATCTGATGGAAGAGATACAGCAAAGAATTGAACAGAATGAACGCACATTAGTAACAACACTTACTAAGCGTATGGCTGAGGAATTGACCACATATTTATCTAACAATGGCATCAAATGTAATTATATACACTCCGATGTGGACACACTCGATCGCGTACAGATTATGGATGATCTGCGTACGGGAGAATATGATGTATTAGTTGGAGTAAATCTATTACGTGAAGGTCTTGACTTGCCGGAAGTCTCTCTTGTAGCTATACTTGACACGGACAAAGAGGGATTTCTACGCTCGCATCGTTCACTAACACAAACAGTGGGACGTGCAGCGCGTAACGTAAATGGTAAGGTTATTTTCTATGCTGACAGAATAACCGAGAGTATGGAAAAAACTATCAATGAAACCAATCGCCGTAGAGAAATACAAATGGCCTACAACCAGGAGCATGGTATTACCCCACGACAAGTACAAAAAGCCCGGACATCTGTATTTAGCCAACGGAGAGGAGAAGGTCAGAATACTTCAAAAACTTATACACAAGATACTTCTCTAGCTATTGCCTCAGAAGATCAGATACAATACATGAGCAAGGATGAATTGACAAAGGCTATTGCCAAAGCTAAAAAGCAAATGACGGCAGCTGCTAAAAAGTTGGAATTTCTTGAAGCTGCACAATATCGCGACCATCTGATACGATTAGAAGACGAGTTGAAATCAAAAAATAAAAAATAAATGTCAGTGGCATTTTTATAGGTTTTGAATATTCTCAGATTTTAGCGCTATCTTTGCGCACAACAAACAACGCAACACAGTAATATTTACTACGTATGACTATGATTCTTAGGGGATTGTTGTTTATAATCCTTATATCAGGTAGCCAGTCAAATATAATGGCTCAAGTTACTATTGGTGCTAATGAAACTCCTGCCTCAGGATCTCTTTTGCAATTGAAAAATATAACAAACGTACCAAATGGAAAAGCTAATTCGACAAAGGGGCTACTGCTTCCCCGCGTATTACTATCTAAGAAGAAGGAGCTTTATCCTATGTTTCTGAATGACGCGGAAGACCCCACATCAGGTGCCAACTCAGAATATACTATCAATAAATCGACACTGGATTTAGAACATACAGGACTAACTGTCTTTAATACAAAAGAGAATATTGATGAAGTCTTATGCTTTGGAGTCAATTTCTGGGATGGTAGTCAGTGGGATTGTCTTAATAGCAATGCCAATTATAGTATAGACTGTAGCTCCGTTAAGGTTGTCGGATTATATAAAGAAAATCAACAGCTCAACCCTAGCCAACATTATATAATAATTGATGTGATAGCAGAGGATAAAGCAGATGGAGCAATTTATCACATAACTACTAACACGGTAGATGGTATCTTTTTTGAAGGAAAAGGTAAACTCGTTGCCGGTACACAAACCGTAATATTGGAGGGGAAAGGTACACCAACATCCACTGCTGTTAAGAATATGATTATCTCATCCAACAGCATCAAATCAAATACTACATGCAGTGCACAAGTTGTGGTTTTGATACCTAGAAAAAGAATTTTAGGTATAGGTGGTGGTACTTACGGATGGACACCTACCGCTATTAATACAGGCTCTTACAAGGTCACCAAAGAAGCCACAAATTTTGGCTCACTTATAAATAGTACTGTTCTTGTTGAAGGACTAGATTTGATACACCTCAATCTGCAAGGAGGCCCTTCTACAGATGCTTCGGCACAATCGGCGATCAGGGAGTATCTTTTAGGAACAAATCCGGTGAGCATATGTATTTTAGCACAAGATGTATATATCAATGTTGCTATGGCCGCTATATACGCAGAATATCTGAATAAAGGAGGAGTACTTATTGTTTTCAATGAAGGAAACGGAGGTGGATTTGGATCGGATGCCACTTGTCGTGAAAATGGTACTATAACAAATCTATTACAAGCCATCTGGGGGAAAACAACAGGAAACTTCGGGCATAGCAAGATCATTAATGCCGATCTTGCGTGTGACAATGTATTAGTAGGAGCAACACTCTATGGTGGTTATCCTGGTGCAGTCTATCCATTGACAGACATAAATGACGATATACTGAATGGGCCTTTCGGCGATGTGAGAGGAAAACAATGGGGTGAGGATGCATCTTGGGCAAGAGGTGTGACAAATATTCCGGAAGAAGATATTATAGTATACTCCAGAGGAAAAAGTCTAGTATCGCAAAAGCCTGATAATTTAGAATATAATAAAACAATGATCAGTGCATTCAGACATAAATATAAGAATTTTATATATTTTGGGGATGGAGGGTTTACTTCTTCCACTATCATTAACGATTTGCCGACAGTTAATCCAGGAGTTCCTCTTCTCGAACATCGTACCATCAATCCTTTTGCATGGAAAAACGAAGGAGGTAAGAAATTCATACCAACGCCTAAATATAATTATGGAAATTCTAAACCATTGTATTCGCCAAAAACTTATGAGGTATACAATTCGGTAATATATTGTAATATCATGGCTTGGGCCATCCGGCAAGCTGAGCTAAATAGAACAAACACTAAATGAGTCAAATTTTACATTCAATAAAAAAGCCCCAATCAAACAATTGGGGCTTTTTTATAATATATCAAAACAAATCTTACATAATTCCTTTCTCTCTCAACTTCAATTGCCATTTCCAAGCTGAAGCCATAGTATCCTCAATGTTTTCCTTTGCTGTCCAGCCCAACACGGTGTTTGCGTGTTTAGGATCAGCCCATATCTTTTCGATATCACCTTCGCGACGTGCTACAATTTTGTAGTTAAGTTTAGTTTCCGAAACTTTCTCAAATACTTTGATAAGCTCAAGAACAGAGACACCATTGCCCGTACCAAGATTGAATATCTCTACTTTATCTTCAGCCTTATTTCCGAGCATACGATCAATAGCAATCACATGAGCCTTAGCTAAGTCGACTACATTAATAAAGTCGCGGATACAAGAACCATCAGGCGTATTGTAGTCATCCCCGAACACACTGAGCTGTTGACGGATGCCCATTGCTGTCTGAGTAATGAAAGGTACCAAGTTCTGAGGAACACCATTGGGTAGCTCACCTATTTCAGCAGTAGGATGTGCCCCCACAGGGTTGAAATAACGAAGAATTATACTCTTGACAGGAGATCCGGAACGAACCGCATCTTTAATAATCTCTTCGTTTATCTGTTTTGTATTTCCGTAAGGAGATTCAGCTGGTTTGATAGGTGCAGTTTCATCTATCGGATTTTTGTCAGGCTCACCATATACTGTACAAGATGATGAAAATACAATATTTTCAACATTGAACTGCGGCATCAAGTCCAACAGGTTGATCAGTGAATTTAAGTTGTTTCTGTAGTAAAGTAACGGTTTCTGTACCGATTCGCCTACAGCCTTACTTGCTGCAAAATGAATGATTCCTTTGATATCAGAATGTGCTTGAAACAGCTTCCTTAGTCCTTCGAGGTCGTTGCAATCAAGTTTTTCGAAAACAGGTCGGATACCCGTAATACGCTCAATACCATCAATAGAATCAGCAGTTGAATTAGATAAGTCATCTATAACAACCACAGAATAGCCTGCATTCTGCAATTCTACTACAGTGTGGGAACCAATATATCCGGTTCCGCCTGTAACTAGTATTTTTCCCTTCATTTATTAGAGTTTTTTAGATTAGATACAAAGATACAAAATCCCTAAACAAAGTATTACAGGCGGATATGTATTTTATCTGATAGATCATTTAAAAAGAGCCATGTTGGGGGTATTGCCCATTTCGAATAACAGATGACCACCATTAGCTATCGCGAAAAAAGGAATTTTCGGTTCTTTCAGTTTCTTCCCATTCAGATAAACCTGCTGAACATATATATTCTCTTTCGAATTATTGTGGGCTTCAATAACGAATGTTTTCCCCTTATAATAAGATTCATCGAGTTGTATTGTTATTTTATCGAAGATAGGACTAGCCAAATCAATTTCCGGCTTCGGAGAAACACCTCCTGTCATTTCAAACATACCCATAGCCCCCATCACATACCATGCACTCATCTGACCTTCGTCCTCATCGCCTTCCCATCCATGATAAGGCGAAGCTCCGTAAAAACTATCCAATATGGCACGAGTCCATTTCTGTGTGAGCCACGGCTTTCCCGAATAATTGAACAGGAAGGGCATACACATATTTACCTCATTACCCTGATTGATATAAAACTCGGCGGACTGCCCCATTGTACGGTCGAAAACATGAGCAGCAAACTTATGTTCGACTGATTTTTCAAAACCCTCTTCCAAACGGCTATTGAAAAGGTCTTTACCTAAGTAGGTTACCAAGCCCGGAATATCATGTGGTACATACCATGAATATTGCCAACTATTACCCTCGATGAATCCCTGATTTGAAAAGGCATCGAAATTTGGATCCCAATTTCCGTTTTCATCACGGCGAGTCACATATTTAGTATCCGGATTGAATACATTCTTATAATTCATAGACCGTTCGCTGAGCATCTTAGCATCCTTCTTCTTACCAAGTGCGGAAGCCAGCTGCGCCACACACCAGTCGTCATAGGCATAGTCAAGTGTTTTTGAGACTACTCCCCTCTCTTGCGGCATATACCCGTATTTAATATATACATCTAGTAATGGATTACCACAATTTCCCCCGCATGGATGGTCTATCCCCGTTTCAGTTACATTCTTATGTACCGCCTGATAAATGGCTTCTCCATCTTTCCGTATTCCCTTTTGATAGGCAGCTACCATGAGAGCCGTTTCATGTGAACCCTCCATAATTCCCGAATATTCAAGCCCGGCCGGGCCCTTACTTGTCCAGCCTGTATGCTTATACATTTCGAGTTGAGTGGTCACCCAATCGTCAACAATATTGGGAGTGATAATAGACCAAAGTCCATTCAGATTCCAAAAAGAATTCCAGAAGGCATCGCCTCCGTACATGTTTCCTGATTCGAGTTGCTGCACATTTTCACAAGCATCTACATATTTACCGTTCACATCACTCCATGTCTGTTTGCCGGCATAGGCACGGTAAAGGTTGGTGTAGAATTTGATTTTATCCTGTTCATTGTTTCCTTCTACGATTATTCTGTTCAGGATGTCATTCCACTTTTCACGGGTCTTATTTCGGACAGCATCAAAGTCGTAGTTCAACGCTCCTAACTCAGTAGTCATATTCAGCCGTGCCTGCTCAATGTTCACCAAAGAGATAGCTGTCGATACAGTTATCTCTTCATCTTTCTCTGTTGTATATAGGGCATAAACTCCAATGTCATTTTTACCGGAAATGGCTTGAATATCATTCTGCTCCTTTCCTTCATTCCAGCCATTCAAGCTCTGGAAAGGCTTGCTAAAACGAATAACAAAATGTAGCTTGTATTCGTTCCATCCGCTCCATGGGCCGGACTGGCAATCAGCATAACCTTCAAGTTCTGTATTACTCACTTTTGTTATCTTAGCATCCCTTACCTTAAACCCATAATCCCACTCGGTAGGGAAAAGCAAATCGACCAATATCCTCGACTCTTTTCTCTTTGGGAAGGTATAACGATGAATACCGCAACGGGTAGTAGCAGACAGTTCTGCCTTCACCTCATGGTCGTAAAGAAACACCGAATAATAGCCGGGCGAGGCAACCTCCGTTTCTTTCATAATGCGGGAATGATACCCTGCATTAGCACCCTTGTAAGGCGAGTCGACTGATGGATTACCAAGAGCTAAATCGGCTGTCGTAGGCATCAGCATCAATCCACCCATTGTCCAGGCATGGATATGGCTAAACCCCGAAACACTGTTGATAGCATACTCATAGCCACCCATCCAGACATTACCCTGATTATCGGGGCCAAGCTGAATCATACCGAATGGTTCCTGCGCATAGGGTCCCAGCATCCAGCGCGAGTTGGACGTGCCGATAAACATATCGACATAATCGACAGGTTCTTTATCTTTTGCATGAGTGTAAGCGAGGCTGATAAACAGGAATAGGGTAAAAGAAGCTAATGTCTTAAATGCATTCATAATATATTAATTCGTATATATTTAGGTTAAGTACGAAGATTAATTACAAGTCAAACAGGGTTTTTATGAAATTATATGTCCATATGTATAAACATATATCCAATGCAAATGTAAATAATTATGATCTGCTATGAAAAAATTTAAGAGATTTAAAGAAATATTATAAATCAAAAGAGACAAGCCCACCAATATGTCCATCGAAAACTAGACAAACTAGGCCTTATTCTTCAGAGTAATATTTAAATCACCACCGCCATCTAAACAAATTATCTTATCTTCTTTTGTCAACCAGCCTATCACAAGATAAATATACATATCTCTATAGCCAGTAGCCTCACGAAGTTCATCTATCGTTAAGCTTTTCCTTCTGAGCAATAGTTGACAGATTGAGTCTGCATCTTGCGCTATGAGTTCCTTAAGCATTATTGCACTTAGATATGATGTGGTGCTATATAGTAACCTTTTTTTTCATCGTATGCGAAACCATTCGCCAAAAGAGATTTACATGAGGCTGTGTTTTCTTCTTCGGGCTGAACTATAATCATAGCTTTGCTGCATCGCTTATATATTTCGCCAGTCAATAGTTTCACTATTTCCTTGCCATATCCTTTTCTCAAATATTTTTCTTCTCCGATAAAATAATCGATACTGAAAATTTCATTCGGACATTCTATAGAATACCACTCTTCTTGAGCATCGAAACAGTCATAATATTGGCCAAATCCAATAGGTATAGCCTCCTTGAAAACTATAAAGTGATTTAAAAAACTGAAACTCCCCTTCCTTTCTTCAATTTCACTCAGCCATTCGTCGGCATCGTGATACCACTTAAGTACATGTTCTTTATTCAGCCAGACTTTCATCCGATCTATATCCTTATCTTCAATTGGTTTTAATACAAGTATTTCGTTCATAATCTTTGTAACAGTTTGAATCTTACTTTTCCATATATTTCGTCTCGTAACTTTTGATTGTCATACTGAGGCTACGAAACATCTCCTATTCTTTACAAATAAGAAGATATTTCACATTACCATACATAAGGAATCAGACGATATTTCGTTTTCTGAGAGTATTCAATGTAGCCTTCCAATTCTTTCTTCAGCATATTATCCTCCAGATATGTCCTGATTGCTATTATGATGATAATGGTAACCGAAGGAATTATGGTACAGACCGCTCCTGTCAGCAATGGTATAGACAATGCCCAAACCAGAATGGAAGAATAGCCCGGATGCCGAACTACTGAGTACATACCTGTAGATACAACCGTTTGACCTCTTTCGGTCTGGATGCGAGAAGAAGATTCAAAAAACTTATTCTCAATCAACGAACTGGTATTCATCACAGTCGAAAAGATGTATAACCCAAGCCCTATATAATAAAAATGAAAATTTATATGCACCCATTGATATCTTACATCCAGTCCGATAAAGATATTCATAATCACAAAAGTAAAAATTACGTATAGCGATAGTAATACCTTATCCCACGACTTTGTATTCACTTTTATGTTTTTAACTCTTTCGTTCAATACTTCGGGGTTGTAAAGCTGAATCACCATGATACTGATTATATAGCTCGCAAATAAAGTAGCAAGATAAATTACTATTTGCCTGCCAACATTAAAAGTACCTGCTGCAATAAAAATAATAGCAAATTGTAAGACCAACTGAAATCCTATCCTGAAGATATATTTCACTCCGCTTTTCGATAAACTGCTTTGCTCTTTCCCTTCCATATTTGAGTTGCTTTTACTAAATTGATTTCTTATTCGTAAAAACCTGAAAAAATTCATCCCTGTACGAATTCCCTATTGCAATCTCATACTTTCCAATAAACACATCATTATTGTCAAAAGATTCTATGCGAGCTTTATTGACTATATATGATTTACTGATACGGAAAAATATATTCGCCGGAAGCAATTCATGAATAGCCTTTAATGTCATACGAGTGATAATACGTTGATTATCCATCTGGATTATGACATAATCTTTTAGCCCTTCAACAAATAAAATATCCTCCAGATTGACTTTAAAGAATCTTCTGTCCGATTTTACAAAAATAAATTCATCCTCTATGGTGTCTACCCTTTTCTTCTCTTCATTTATCAAAAGGGAGTGATACACAATAGCTTTATTCACAGCCTTGCGAAACTTTACAGGATCGATAGGTTTCACCAGATAGTCTATTGCATCTACTTCATAACTATCGAGTGCATATTGAGAGTAAGCAGTTGTGAAAATAATCAGAGTCTGCTTAGGTATAGTATGTGCAAATTCGATCCCGCTGATACCCGGCATATTGATATCGAGGAATATTAAATCGACATCTACGTCGTTGATAAACACAGATGCATCTTCAGCATTATTAAAGCTTTTCAGCAATTCTAACTGCGATATTTCTTCTATCAACAGCTTTATGCCTTCGCGGGCTATAGGTTCATCGTCAACTATAATACATTTCATAATTTCAGTTTTAATTTTACAGTGTAACTGGTATCTGTCTTAGACTGCTCCAGAGAATAGTTACCTTTATACAATAAGTCTAACCGACGTTTCATATTAGCAAGCCCAATCCCTCCTGTCTGCTTATTGGCCATCTTTTGCGGGATTGAATTTTCGCAGATAAAGGTCAGCTCACATCCTTCTATCCTAAACAATATATGCACATACGAAGCTGTCTGACTATCCTGATTATGTTTAACAGCATTCTCCACAAAGGCAATAAATAGTAAAGGATGTATCCGTATATCATCAGAACCCCCTTCTTCAGATACCGTATAGTTGAAAAAATCTCTCCGTGTTTTCTCTAGTTCCAGAAAATCAGTTAAGAATAATATCTCTTTTCTTAACAATACTTTTTCTTGAATATTATTATTCATAAGGTAACGAAGCATCTCTTCCAATTTTTGAATAATATGTAATGCCTCATCAGGATCTTTCTTAATCATGATGTTAGCATTATTAAGCATATTGAAAAGAAAATGCGGATTGATCTGATTCTCTAAAAGTTTTAATTCCAATTGCAACGTTGCTGACTCCAACTCTTCTGACTGTCTCATATCCAGAATCCAATTCTTAAATAAAACCATCGATGAAGTACCTACTAATAAGAAAAAGAAAGCAAGAGAGGATGATACAATATTTATTATTCCCTGAAAAAGATGGGTTATGCTTACAATTTCAGGGTCGAGGGGTCCATTGTTATTTTTAGCAAAAATTGTTTGAGAAACGATAACAAATATCAATATCGAAAAGCCAACTACAAACAAGGAGCAGAAGTAAGTCCACCACTTATTTTTCAATAAAAAATGAGGTATCAGCACATAAATATTAAAACAGCACGCGAAAAAAAAGAGAAATGCAAAAAAAAGTAACACTCCATATTTCTCGAAACTGCTAAGTCCAAATCCTTGTTCTTCCATAAACCAAACAAGTCCGGCAGAAATGGAAAGGACAAATATAAACAGAACGAAATATCTAAGTATCCTTAATGAAGGAGATATTAGCAATTGAATTATTGTATTATGACTACTCGCTTGCATATCTTATTTCTTGTCTAATTTTAAAACCATTTCCGTCTTTTGGGTAGATTTATCGTTAGTAACAGCCAATTCATAACAATCTTTATACAAGGCATTCAGGCGTTCTTTTACTTTCAACAATTCTTTCTGCAACAAGGCATTATTACCGACACCTAATACATCAAGAGTAATATAAACAGCATTATCCGTATTACTGAATCGTACATCTACAATATAATTTTCTTTCTCTTTATCAAACACATTTACAGCACTCTGCACATATGAAAGGAGAACAGACGGAAGAATGAAAATTCCAGTTACATTTCCTTCTGTTTCCAATGTGTAATCGAACTTAGAGGAATATAGCTTTTCCAATTCAAGAAAATTTCGTAAAAAAGATATTTCGGCAGTAAGTAACACCTCTTTCCTATTGCAATCATATAACTGGTAGCGAAGCAGCTGCCCCAATTTCATCAACATAGCTGAAGCTTTTTCAGGCTCTGTCTTTACAAAATCTTTACTTCTACTCAATATCTTAAAGAAAGAGGGAGGATTGATTTGTTCTTTAAATTGCTCCACTTGAGACGATGCCTGCTTAATTTTCAATTGATTGAGATGCTGTTTAGATCTCAGCCAATATCTCAGAAAAACAGGAATAATAATCCCTGAAATACATAGAATGAAAATCACGAAAGCCGATAAATTATCAACAATTTCAATTTCAGAAAAAAAATCATAATCATCTATATATAGAGCATATACACTACCAGATACGACAACATATAGAAATGCACAAAAAATGATATAAGAAACAAATTGCAAATATCTTCCAGAAATCAAATATTTGATAATAAACCCGTTAAACAGAACGATTGTTGCCATATAAACAAGCACCGTACCTATTACAATCCAATACACCTTATTTCCCATCAAGGGTATAATCTCTTTATAACCGGCCAAAGCCTGATTGACCGATACGATAATAAAAAAGATAACCAAGGCGAGATACCTCCATATTCTGAATCGGGGCGTCAGTAAGAATTTATATATAATAGATTGCTGATTCATGCAGATTTCAATAATATAAACATCTAAGATAACTATTTCCTAAAAAACGTACACAGAACTCCGCCATTTATCTTACGTCCTGTGTATGCCCTTTCATACCATCAAAACTGTATCTTATAACTGATATTTGTCAGAACTGTTTTTCCATAATTCTCTTCTATACTATTCGTCTTAGTATTATAGTCATGTCCATAATACTCCTTCGCCCTTCCCAGATTGACTACTTGAAAAGCAAACTCATGCGATATTTTTTTCTTATTTATTTTATAACTAATAGATGAATTTGCCAGTAGCATAGGCGACAATTGTTTCGAAAAAGCTTTTGTTTCATCATACTGAACCAATTTATCAGGATCGTCCAGCGTAGCCTGCTCGTCTATTGGCGAATAACGCTCTCCACCTTGGAGCGTCAGTCTCAGGTTTACACTCAATACATTCTGTTTACTTGTACCCAGCATCCATTCTTTGCCGATAAGCCCGTTTACGACATAGTTGCGATTATACCTTGTATTGTGCCAGACACCATCACCCCCACAATATTTCGAATCGAAAAAAGATGCCGTTACCATATAATATAGCCCTCGTGTCATATACTTTTCAAAAGTAATGTCTACTCCAAAATTCTCTCCTTTACCCTTATTCACCAAAGGATCTTCAACCCAGAAATCCCTACGGTTAAGAACTGAATACGAACTATCTGCCATTACAGGAACATCATATAAAAATTGAGCATAAGGTTCTATCTTAATATGCATTTCATCATTGATTTTATAATTATAAGTAAGCATCAAATGATGAGACTTTGTAAATCCCAGTTTTTCATTTGCCGATTCGGTCGTACCCTTAGTCTTCACAAAATAAACATCCATTTTTTCCATACGGCTGTGCAATCCATATGCTATAGCGAATGAACTCTTCTGAGACGCCTGCCAGCGTACCGATGCGCGAGGCTCGATAGTCCATTCTTTGTTGAGTGTCATTGTCTGAGTATTTATACCTACACTTAGGTCTACCTTATCGCTCAACCCTATTAACGAAGAGTTATAAGCTGAGATCAAATCTGTATTCCCATCACCCTCCGAAATATTGTCAAGAGGGTTTCCCTCTTGAGGAGCAAGATCAAATCTCATATTGTAAAGCATTTTAGTATATGAAACCCCTGTCATATTCGTAAAACGCGAACTGAATTTTTTATTGAATGCAGTTTGGAATATCAGGTTTGTATATTTGTTATATGAATCCAGATACGGAGTCGTAACCTGAGAATAGTCGACCAATTCCATTCCTAGTTTATACTTTGCAAATGTAGTAGCTAAAGAAGTCTTCCACAAAGTACCATCACCCAAAAAGTAGCGGTGATTCAAACCTGCCGCAGCTACTATCTGATCTGCATTAGAACTACCTCTGTCTCCAAGATTTTCCCATTTATCGGTGTCCTTTTCCGGTTTCTCTCCAAATTTGTCTATTAACCCTGTTCCCCATACAGAAAATACACCTGCTTTTTGAGTTGGAAAATTAAATTTGAAATTCAAATCCTGATAATCAATCGTTTCTGCCAAATCACTCTCCATCTTGCTGAGTAAAGACGCCGTCGAATAACGATAATTGATAAGATAAGACGCATTATGCTTCTTACTCAATGGCCCTTCCGATGCAAAATCGAGGCCTAATATCCCCAATTGAACCGCATGCTCATGCTTCTGATTATTTCCGTTACGCATTTTCATATCGAACACACCCGATACGGCATTGCTATATTCAGCTGGGAAAGCCCCTGTGAAAAAGTCGGAGTTACCCAGAACATTACTGCTCAAAGATGAAAGTACACCACCACCCAGCGTTGCGATATCAGCAAAGTGATTGGGATTAGGCACTTCAATCCCCTCTAGCTTCCATTGCAGCAAATGAGGAGCATTACCATGAATCGATATACCATTATTCCCTACACTTGGCGATACACCCGCAAATGAACTAGCCAGACGGGCAGGATCGTCCAGCCCCCCTGCATAACGTCTCGCTTCTTCCACACTCAGCATACGTGCACCCGAAAGAGCCATATTATTAAGGGGCTGGTCTTTGTTGGTCTGAGAGGCAACAACCACTTCCCCTAGTTCGTGTACATTTTCTTTAAGTTGGATTTCGAGAAAAATCTCCTTTGCCGAAGTTATCATTATCTCACGATAGGTGGCCGGCTCATAACCGATAGATGTAGCCTGAATATCGTGACGTCCGACCGGAACATTCGTCAACACAAATTTACCGTCATCATCTGTAGAAGCTCCTATCTGAGGCATATTCAGTAGTCCGATAGATATATGAGGCAAAGGTGCGCCGGAAGCTTTATCGACTACTATCCCCCTGATAGTCTGAGTCGGGAATTTAGTTTGTGCACCAATTGTCAGTGACAATAAGAGAAAACATAAAATACATAGTTGTTGTATAAGTTTCATATCATTCTAATTTTAGATATTTTTATTAGTCCGATACAAAACTAGCTTTTGATGAAAAGTCTTTACGAAAATTGAGACCAAACAGGATATTTAGAAGACGAAAATCAGGTTTTTATTAATTATGAACATCTGTAAATATAAAAAACTATAAGAAAAATTTCGACTCTTTATAGTTTTCCCTAAACTCGCGTGGGGTGCAACCTTTTTTCTTCCTGAAAATCCGGTTAAAATTGGATAAATTATTAAATCCGCAGACCATAGATATCTCAGCTATGCTATGCGTAGTATCTACAAGCATGCGGGTGGCATGCCCCAGCCTTATGTCGTTAAGTGAATCGATAAAGTTACGACCTGTGCGTTTCTTAATAAAGCGACTAAAGGCTACTTCGGTCATTCCTACCAGATTGGACACATCAGATAGTCGTATTTCTTTATTATAATGCTCTAGCATATGATTGTATGCCCGTTCTATTCTTCTGCTATCATAACTTTGCTCATAGGTATTGAACGAACGGCTCGACAATTCGCGCATAGGCGAGAGAGACAAATCATAGAGTATTCCGAAAAGTTTCAGTACCGAATGCGCTCCTTCCGACTCTGACGCCAATGAGAACAAGCGTTCTTTTATTTTATTTATTGTTTCGCGAGAAAAAACAACCCCACAGGTAGCTTTATCGAACATATCTTTAACTGAACGAAACTGATTCTTCTGCAAAAGATATTCATTCAACAAATCGCCATGAAATTGTATCGTTATTTCTTTTATTTCTTCCGAATTACATTTATGGTTGAGCCAACCATGTTCAAGATTTGAGCCGGTGATAAGGGCGAGTTCCAGATCTTCGATATCTTCGATACTATCTCCTACAACCCGCTTTGCTCCTGCTCCATTCTCAATGAAGTTCAATTCAAATTCGGCATGTACATGTATAGGAAATGTAAATTGATTCTTCACCCGCGAGAAAATCATAAAACAATCCCGTTGCGAAAGAGGTGTAACCTCTCTAAGTATTGTATCTTTCATCTCTTATTGTATAGCATTTTGTTACCTCTTATCACAAATATAGTTTTCTTCTCATTAAACCGTTTTTCTTAAGTACAACATTTAACTTCTCTGAATATGGTTTAAACTATTTTTTAATAACCATCCGAGCTTTTAGATTTTATAAGCATATAAATACTAAAATAAAAAGGTCAGATTTTCTAAATCCGACCTCTCTATGTTTTTATTTTATATCAGTATTCATCAATATATCCGGTTTCTTCACAAACTCCACGAAATCAGGTGCAGATGTATGTTCTGCAAACGGTCCGTAAAAGTGATTCGGCTTATCTTTCTCCCATGCATTACGCCAAAACAACACCCAACCTATCTTATATTGGCTAATAACAGGATATACGGCTTCTGTAAAATAAGTACTGTTCGGAATTCCTTCTAATCCTGTTTCGCCGATAACCGGAAGCTTACCCGATTTAGCGGCATATGCAGTGATGATTTGTAAATTACGGTTCATCTCTTCCTTATAGTGCGCTATCCCTTCAGGTGTAGCGTTAGGCGCATAGCAGTCGAAAGCCACAACATCCACATATTCATCACCCGGATAACGCTCAAGAAACTCTTCTTCATCCGCCACCCCTGACGGAGAATATGCATACAGCAGATTGTGCACATTTTTCTTATCGCGCAGATACTCTACTGTCATTCTCCACAATTGTTTGTATTCCTCTGGTGTACATTGTTTTCTGCACCACCAAAACCAATCGCCCGTATGCTCATGATACATTCTGAACACAACAGGTATATATCTTCCATCTTTATCTTTCAGGTCGAGGAAAAAATCACCAACATGGTCCAGCCATTCCATATATTTGGCATGATTGGAGCCGTTTGGCAAGATAGTACGCACCACCGAATCCTGAGCGCAATCCCATGCCGTATTACCCGTCACGATATTATCGCCGTGCCAACTCAATGTAGTGATACCACCACGATCATGTGTTTCACGGATATAACGCTTCATATCGGCAAAAGAGACTGAATCGAGATTAACTGGTGCTCCCAGCTCTACATGTCCAAGCTCCCATCCTATCACAGCAGGATAATCGCCTGCAACATCTTTTATGTCGGAACGGCCGGGCTCACCGAACCATCCGTGACCATAGGCCAGATCATCCTGATGCCCCACCATGATACCTTTATCTATTGTGGCAAACAGTTTATTATAAAGCCTAACAGTTTCCTCCGTCGCTTTATTATCTATCGGTTGTTTCATATCGGCCGACGTTTCTCTTTGTTGCTTGCACGACACAAGTCCGGCAAATAGAGCAGCCAATACTATTATATTCTTTTTCATTGTTATTATTTAGATCATTATTAAAATTGAAAATGCTCAATTATTTCCATACACATACGCCCATTATGATAAGGGCACTTCCAGAATCCGGCTTTATCGTCTTTACGGTTTATTGCACCATCAGCAAGGCGGCTCCAATACCATTCGCCATTCTGTGTATCTATCATCTGGTTTTGTATATATCGCCACAGGCGAGCGGCTTTTTCTTTATAAGCAACGTTGCCTGAGTTTTTATAAGCATACATAAACCCAACTATAGCCTCGGCCTGTACCCACCAATGACGCTCGCTGTCGATATGTTGCCCACCCTTTTCGTATATCATACTGCCGTCAGCCTCTAATCCTTCAGATGCAGCATCGGCTATTTTCAGCGACAAGACCTTAACTCGATTCAATAATTCATTATCGCCCAACACTTCAGCGGCTTCAAACAGTAACCATGAAGCTTCAATATCATGTCCGTAAGATATAGCCGTAGATTTTATATTCCACCTCTCATCAAAAAACAAATTGAGGTGACTCGTCTTTTTATCAAGTATGCATTCCGTAAATATATTTATCAAGCGCTTTTGTGCATCTTTTATACGCTGATCATCCCACACACGGCAAAGGTTTGTATATGGTTCGAGAATATGCAGATGTGTATTCATCGTTTTTTTCTCGTTAGCATCCTTTTCGCTCAGGCGCATATCTTCTATCGGCTTCCAATCTTGTGTATAAGCTTCGGGGTAACCCCCAAGCTCATTATCGTGGCATTTCTCTATCAGGAAGAAAAAATCTTTTGCCAACTCAAAAGCCCTTTCATTGCCTGTAGCACGATAGAACTCTGAAAAGCCATAAAGCATGAAGCCCTGTACGTACGTTTGTTTTTTCGTATTTACAGGATTACCTCTATAATCAAGCTCCCAATAAGCTCCGCCATACGTCTTATCTATAAAATAGCTTGTTATATAGTCGAACGCGCGCTGAGCCATAGCCAGATACTCCGTTTTTTTAAGAATACGGTATGCAGCAGAGAATGTCCACAATATACGCGCATTAAGTATCGCACCCTTATTTGCTTGTGGGTGAAGCGTATCATTGCCATCGATACATCCATAGAAACCACCGTTTGTATCGTCCTGCATTTTATCTATCCAAAAGGATAATATATTATCTGTCAATACCTCTTTAAATCCGTCCATACGTTATTCTTGCTTAATCTTCCGTTTCTCTTCCAATTCTGCTGTTATATCTTTCAACTTATCTTCGGTAAGAGGATAAAAGTATATAAATATAACCGACAATATGGTCCCGATAGCAGGCAGGAAGCTGAGGAACATTTTTATTCCGTTAATAGTTTCGGGAGTCTGAACCTCATTAGCCTGAAATCCATAATAACCCAACAACCACCCCGTGAGGGCACTACCTATTGCCCATCCGAATTTCTGACTCATGGACGACGAACTGAATATTAGCCCTGTAGCACGGTTGCCGGTCTTAAGTTCGGAATAGTCGGCACAATCGGCATACATCGACCATAGCAAAGGGAATATACTTCCCGCACAAACGCTTATTAATGCCTGAAATACAAATATAAGCGCCAGATTAGACTTGTCGAGCCAAAAGAAAACAATGCTGAGCACAGTAGCTATCAACATTGCTCCCATGTATGTATATCTTTTACCTATACGGTTGCTGACCGGCGCAGCAAGGATGACTCCTAGAATATTGGCTGCCTGTCCTAGTGCAAGATATATCCCGCTAAGCACAAAAGGAATACTTAATAGGCTCACCGTACCGAAATTATCTTCTACAATGTAATATTTGAAATAATACACGGTAGCCCCATCACGGATAGAGTTGAACACAAGTGCGGCAACTCCGGCTCCGAGTAATATCCACCAAGGCTTGTTGCGCAACAAATCACGTAGATCATCAAGCAAAGGTGCTTGCTTTTCTTTTATAGGTTTAACCCGTTCTTTGGTAAAGGAAAAACAAAAATAAAATAATACCGCGCACATGGCAGCAATGACCACAACAGCCATAAACCAACCGTGTTGTTGGTCAGTTGCCACTTTGCTATTGTTGCTGAAGAAGTTTACCAAAGGCATAAATAATAGCAATGCTATAAAGCTGCCTATATAGGCAAATGCCATACGGAATGTAGACAATACATTCCGATCTTTCGGATTAGGGCTTATTACTCCCAACAACGATGCATAAGGCACATTGATAGCAGAATAGACCATCATCATCAGCGAGTAGGTAATATAGGCATATACCACCTTGCCCGTATAGTCAAAATCGGGTGTAAAGAATGTGAATACCCCAATAATAGCAAACGGAAGCGCCAGAAACAGTAAATAAGGGCGAAACTTACCCCACCGTGTATTCGTACGGTCTGCAACAATCCCTACAATAGGGTCGAATGCCGAGTCCCATATACGGGTGATAAGAAACATTGTGCCTACCACTGCTGCCGGAAGGCCGAATACATCTGTATAAAAAATCATCAGATATGACCCGAACAGCTTCCAAAACATGGATGATGCCGCATCACCGAATCCGTAGCCTATTTTTTCTTTTAGTGATATCTTTATTGTATTCATATTGATATTAAGATACAAATTGAAGAATAAACAAAATACAAGTTATCAAAGTTTTACAATCAACTACAGACATAAACTCTGTAACTTGTATTTTGCCCGTATAAATCACTTCCTCAATTCGAGGTTTTTCTTTATTAATGTTGTCAATGTTTGCACTGAAGTAGCCGAACGATAACCGTCAGATGCTGTATTGAGGCAATAGTCGAGCAAACGGTCTATTGACGAAACAGCAACATGCATACGCGTGTCGCACGAAGCATAGTAAAGATAGACTGTACCATCCTCATCAGCAATCCATCCGTTTGTAAACAATACGTTAGAAACATCGCCTACACGTTCTTCTCCAATCGGCGCCATGAGATGTCCTGCAGGTTCAGCTATCAGTTTATCCGGTTGCTCCAGATCGGTAAGGTAAAGATAAAGTATATACCTTAGTCCGGCAGCACATCCACGGACACCATGTGCCAGATGCAGCCATCCTTTAGATGTTTTGATAGGATGAGGACCTTCTCCGTTCTTCAATTCTTTGATGGTATGATAATGGCGAAAATTTATAATCTTTTCTTCTTTTATCTCCGCATTTGTAATATCATCAATTAGCGCCCATCCGATACCCCCACCGCTGCCGGCATCTATAAACCCATCCTGCGGACGAGTATAAAGGGCATATTTGCCATCAACAAATTCGGGGTGAAGGACAACATTACGTTGCTGACTTTTCGTTTTCAGATCGGGTAGACGCTCCCATGTCACAAGGTCTTTAGTGCGGGATATTCCCGCTGCAGCAACAGCCGACGACAAATCGCCTGCGGGTGCATTAGGATCTTTCCTCTCCGAGCAGAATATTCCATATAGCCATCCGTCCTCGTGAGCCGTCAGGCGCATATCGTAAACATTCGTGTCAGGGGTATCGGTTTCGGGCATCGTAATCGGGTAATCCCAAAAACGAAAATTATCGATACCGTTAGGACTTTCGGCTATGGCAAAAAACGATTTGCGGTCGTTACCTTCTACACGTACAGCCATCAAATATTTACCATTCCATTTTATAGCCCCGGCATTGAATGTACCATTGATTCCAAAACGCTCCATAAAGTACGGATTGGTATCGGGCGACATATCGTAACGCCAAAATACGGGTGCATGACCTGCCGTCAATACAGGATTTCTATATCGTTCAAAGATGCCATTACCCGGAAGCATCGGCTCATTTTTTAACGTAATCAACTGTTCGTATTCTGCTGTTACAGACTCCAGACGTTTTTTAAAAAGCTCGTTCATTTCTTTCTATATTTTTATATATCGTTATGGTATGATAATCAATACGATTTGTTATTTCTTATAAATTTCTGATCCATATATTACGGTACGACACCGGGTCTCCATGATTTTGTAACATCAATGGCAAGCGCCCATGTGCATGGTATTCCGGAAATCCGATCCACGGAGTATTCCCTTTCAACACGTAATTATTCTGAATAAGTACCCCATTGAGCAGCACAGTTATCATAGCCGGAGACTCCAGCTTTCCTTCTGTACCGAATACAGGTGCTTTCCAGAAAATATCGTATACCTGCCATTCTCCCGATTTGGTATAAGCATCGAACAGAGGTGCCTGTTGTTTGTATATGCTACCTACCATACCGTTTACATATGTAGGATTGTCATCTCCATCAAGTACTTGTACTTCATAAATGCTTTGAAGAAATACTCCACTGTTTCCACGCCCCTGACCTCCACTTTTCACAGGAAAAGGCGAACGAAACTCGATATGCAGCTGACAATCTCCAAAATAGTCTCTGGTATAAATATCGCCTGCTCCTTCTGTTGCAGTCATTGCTCCATCGGCTAATTTCCATTTAGATTCATTACCATCAGATGCTGCCCATTTGGACAAGTCTTTTCCATCAAACAAAATGATGGCATCGGATGGAGCCTGTGACGGATTTTTAGCTGGTATCACTTTCGCCGGTTGAGGATAATACCATTCTGTACTTTCGGGCTTCATATCATTTTGCGCCGAAAGGGAGATTGCTGCTATAAAAGCTGCGAAGGAGAGGATTACTTTTTTCATTTCAATATATATTTTGGCTATTTAGGCCATTATTATCTAATTTCTATTTTAAATTCGGCATTTGATCCCGAGTAATTACCTTATTGTTTTTTAATAATTTGTTCAAATAAGCTTCCCCATTATGCTCATCGGAACGAGTCATGGGGCCATTCCAAGGCATAAACCACGACCAAGTATCTCCGTATTCAAACATTCTGTCTATATCGGGTATGGAGCCACATTCGCTGAGAGCAATGATTTTGCGTCCTGCATATAGTTCTTTCATTCTGTTAAAAGCAATGTATTGTGATGTATGTTGATTCTCGCCGGGATAAATATCCATCCCTATAATATCTACATATTGGTCGCCAGGGTACCAGTCTAATGCATTATCGGCTACATCGCTAGTCCATACCCAGATTAAATTATTCAGCCCGTGATGGTTTACCAAACGGTCATACATCTCAATCCAAAGCGCCTTACATGGCTGTGCGCCTTTTGCTCCCCACCAAAACCAGCCTCCCGCAGCCTCATGCAATGGTCGCCAAAGAACAGGTATATTCAGTTTTTGGAGTTGTTTAAGATAGGTCGCTATTAGATCTATATCATCTATCATGGCCTTATATTCGAGAGAATTACTATCGTTTATTTTCGACACATCGAAAGCAGTATCGTCAGTATAGAATTGGTCATTAATCTTTAAGGGATCGCGCCAATGCCACATGATAGAAACAATTCCGTTATTGTCCCACCACAACTTAGCATTGTTGACTATTGCTTTATAATCTGTCCAATTCCATGTACGGTTGTAATCGATAAAATCGAAACAAGCCAAGGCCGTCCATTTACCGGTTTTTTCGTGCATCCAGACTGCTTCTTCGAGACCGGTACTGTAGTTTGCCATTGCCCCCGATATCGTCTTTTTACCAAAATTATTTTTAAGAAAATCATATAGCTTAACAGCTTGTGCCGATGGACTAGGATGAACTAATGTTGTGGAAATATTGTATGGAATACTTTCTTCCGCCGCACCTATTTCAATATAATCGAAATACATCCAACCCCAGCTTTTTTTTATTTGAATGTCATTCTTTCCTTTTTCTAAATATACTGTCCCTACAGTGAGAGTTGTCCAATCATCAGCTGGTTTAAAAATCAGATTAGAATGCAATGTATTATTTATAGAAAGAATATTTTCTTTTTTAAGATTTTGTGTCGTGTATCGTATATTTAGTTTGTATTTCCCTTTTTCGGGTACCGTTATTGTAAAATGGATACCACCCCCATTCTGACTTACATATCCTGTACCTGAAAATCCTGCTATAGTATTTTGCACAACAGCATCACCTATCAGCATCGCTTGTTCTGCCTCATAGCGAGTAGTCTCTATAGATGAAGGAATGTCTCCCGCCCGTTCTTTATCTGCATTATCACCCGAACATGCAAATAAAGGAAGACAGAGAAGATAAACCAAGAATAAGATGTTCAATATCTTCATCTCCAAATCATAAAAGAGTTTTATAAAAACAGGCTGTAACATTCTGAATACAACATTACAGCCTGATATTGATTTTATCTGTTATTTTTTTACAATTCTGAAATTCATAAGGCTTACATCAGCATCTCCTGCTTCAAGAGGATTGTAAACAATTATGAAATGGTTTCTGTCAGAAGCATCCTCTGGCAATAACAAATTTGTTTTGTTTTGCACTGCGGGATAATCATTACTACGGAACATATCAAGCAATTCGAATTTCAATGTTTTCCATTGTCCGTTTGTATTTAGCGACAAACCTCCATTGAATATTTTAGGATCCCATTCATAATTTTTACCGCCTTCGCTATTTCTGCCCACTCTTATCAATGGCTTAAGAGGTGTTTTCGGATTATTATTGATTTCGAATTTCATATAATAATTTTGCGGATTATTTATAATATCGGCATCAGTCATATCAAATCGGGCATACAAGATATTCACCCAATCGTATTGTCCGTAAGGAGCACCATCTTTATAGCCATGGAAGCGGAAGAAATTACCTCCTAATGTTTCAGGGTCACCATTATTTTCTCCGTCAGTCACATATTTATAGCCATACTTATTTCCATTATCATCGTCTATCCATGCCCAGTTTGTTCCGCCAAGGTCGTTCATATCTAAGATAGGGTATCCCATATTTCTAAATTTAAGGTCGACAGGCGACTCCATACGCGGAGATGATATCGTCAGCACAGAGTTAGCCGGAGTACCCTCCGGAATACGGATAGATAGAAATGTTTCGGACGACTCTATGATAGGAAGCTCAGTACCATTAAGTTTTACAGTAGCCAATTCTTTCGTAATATCATATACATCGAAGAAATCACCTATTATTCGTGTGGTATCATCATCAAGGGCAAATTCGTTATAAAAACCATCCATTACCAAATCAGGTATTGTAACTTCTAATGGAGTGCTAACCGATCCCAATCTCGTTTTTATTTTCACCTTGTTATCTATCTCTAAAGGCAGGGAACGTGGAACAGGCAGTGTTATACCTGTTCTCCTTGCATAAACGGTGGACAGATTAATCTCTATGTCATTAATATAAATAGATTCAACCTCTGCCAGATTATCACCATGAATGGTAATCATGTCAGCTATATAAGCATCCTCAATCGCTGTTTTCACATCAGACGCGAGTGTTATCTTAGAAACAGTAGGCGGTCCAAATGAGGTTAGCTGATCATCATAACCATCATTATAGGTAACCACATCGCTACATGACACAGCAAATAGCATTAATGATGTAATTATAAGGGAATTGATTATATTCTTTATTTTCATGTCAATTATGCATTAATGTTAACAATATTAATTCCAACCCGGATTGTTTTGTTCGATACTCGAATTTGTATTCATCTCGGTAATAGGGATAGGGAACAGCGTATGCTTAGAAGTTCTGAGTTTATGTATTCCTACTTCGTCCGTACCACCAATATTGTTCATAACATCGACATAGATACCCCAACGTATCAAATCCCAACGCCTGTCACCTTCCAATGCAAATTCCATAGCTCGTTCTTCCAATACAGCCGAACGAAAATCTACCAAATTTGATATAGCCCCCGTTCCTGTCAGGCTTTTTTCTGTCGCTTTGCTCCTTGTCCTTACACGGTTGAGAGCTGCTAATGCTGCTGTGGTAGGCTCATCATTGGCTTCTGCATCAGCTTCTGCATAGGTAAGTAATACATCTGCGAAACGAAGGAAATGCCATGTAGCATCGGAACGTTCTATTTTTTTATCAGTTCTATCATCATATTTCGTAAGATAAGCAAGGAAAGCCGCATCTTTATTATTCACATAGTTAAGACCATCATCAAATGGTGCTACTTTTTCTCTTACCTTCTGACGGTATTCTTCTGTGTCAGGATAGAAAGAGCCTAACTTAGCCACATTGTTTACGTCGAATATTCTTGCCCAACGATGCAATACTCCTGTTACAATACGCTCATCCTGGCTTTCGAACAATTTGTACCAATGGTCGCGCATGCCATACCACAATCCGTTTTGGATATAACCTTGGTCTGTATATATACCGGCATAACCAACAGAGAAAGGCAAACCATAAGTAGGGTCGTTCGATATAGCTTGCAGGTTGAACATATGCTCTGTCTTGTTTTTATTCTCCTTTTTCCAAAGCTCGTTGTAAGGCAGCAAATCATAACTACCATACTCACCATCCATTACCTGTTTCGCCTTTTGAGCCGCGAGTTTATAATATTCTTTATAGTCAAAATCTTCGTATCCACTTACCTGAACCTTATTGAATATCTGTACCTGAGGATCTGTATATACCTTACTATCTCCTATCCTCTGGAAAGGTATTCCCCCCTTCACTTTCACTTCTCCAGACGGCATAGCTGCCGAAGCCATAGTAGCATACACTTTTGCCAACATTCCCGCTGCTGCTCCTGACGATGCACGCCCTTCTATAAATCCTGCATCTGTATTTTTATACATATTATCTTCTCCATCTTTCAGTAGTTCAATAATATATGCATATACATCTTTTACAGGACTGCGAGGTACATTTCTTTCTGCCGTTTCATTGATACTACGTTTACGAATAGGCACATCACCAAACGATCTGACTAAGAGGAAATAGGAGTATGCTTTCAGAAAATTTAGTTCCCCATATACATTCTTCCTATATCTTTCCGATACATTCTGCATTTTCTCTATACTCTCTATCGCTGCGTTAGCTCTGTGGATAATAACATAAGGTTTTTCCCACATAGCAACTACATTTTCTACATCCTGGAAATTTCCGGCTCCAAACTCTCTGAAAGCCCAATCAGGACCTGTAACATAATCACAGTCGAAATCGAGTACAGTAGGAAAAATATTCCATCTGAACATATCGTCCGACAACATGCTGTATGTACCTATCACCAATTGTGTTGCTCCTTCGTCGGAATCAGGAATATCCTGACGTTCGATAAAATCGAATTTCATTTCGTCTACACATGCCGTAAAAACCGATAGGAGAAAAACGCTTAACAGCGTCAGCTTCATTATTTTATATATATTATTTTTCATGATTTCTAAACAATTAAAGTTCTATCTTAAAAATCGACTTTTACGCCAAATGTATATGTTCTGCTACTAGGATATGAAGATATATCTACCCCGCGTCTCGATTGGTCACCACCAAAAGCATTCACATCCGGATCGAACCAATCGTATCCTGTTATGGTGAAAAGGTTAGTGGCGCTAACATATAAATTGATATTTCCTATCTCTTTCAATTTAGGTTTGAAGCTATACCCAACATTTAGATTCTTAAGTCTCAAATATGATCCGTCTTGTACATAACGATCCGAAACTTTCCACTCGCGAGTATATCCTCCCACCAGAGCTTTAGGCCAACTAGCACCGACTTTATTATCCTCTGTCCAACGGCTATCGTATACAAATTGAGGTATATTCTCATTACCTATCATCGATATCTTCATCAGATTGGCATTAAACACATCATTACCTACCATTCCTTGCAGGAAGAAACTCAAATTAAAATTCTTCCATCTGAAATTGTTTGTAATACCGAAAGTGAAATCGGGATTTACATCACCAATTATAACTCTATCTTTAGTAGTAATAGCGCCATCACCATCTATATCTCTGTACTTTATTTCTCCTACCATGGCATTAGCCGAAGCATCGGAAAGTTGAGCCTCTGTAGCGTACCATGGAGAAGCTCTCACTTCAGCTACGTTGTCATAAAAACCATCTTCAACATAACCGTATATTGCACCGATAGGTGCTCCATTACGTTGTATAAATACCTGGTCGACAGACGACCATAAACGGCTGGCAAACTGATCACCTTCCAATCCGCCAATCTTGTTTTTATTGAATGATATATTAGCATCAATATCCCAGTCGAAATCTTTTGATGTAACAGCATAAAACTTACCCCCAAACTCAAGTCCAATATTTTCAATCCAACCAAAGTTAGTCCACATCAGGTCATATCCGCTATTGGTTTCTATCTTTACAGACTGTAGCAGATCTTTTGTCTTCTTATAGTATGCATCTGCCGTAAGGTTTACTTTTCCTCCGAAAACAGATATATCAATTCCTCCATTTACCTGATTAGTGGGTTCCCATTTAAGATTAGGATTTAATGCACCTCTCCATCTGGCATCTGCAAAACCACTGGCTTGTGATCCTCCTATCGGATAATTAGCTGTTGCCAAAACAGCTAGTGTCTGATAAGCATTTATACCCTGATTACCTGTCTGTCCGAAACTTAGGCGCAGTTTTAGGTTATCAAAGAAATTCAGGCTTTTAATGAAACTTTCTTCCGAAGCTCTCCATGCCAATGCTCCTGAAAAGAAGCTAGCATATTTATTTCCCTCAATAAACTTACTCGAGCCATCGCGACGAAAAGATGCTGTCGCTATATATTTGCCGTCATACGAATAGTTTACGCGTCCCAGCAAAGAAACAAGACTTGTTCTTGAACGTCCTGTTCTTAATGGCTCTATAGTTAAGGCTGTACTCATATCATAAGCACCTGTAATATCGTTAGGAAAATTACTTGCCGACATTGTTTTGTATCCCGAATCGCCTTGTTCGTATGTAAATCCGGCTAAAGCATTTAATGAATGTACTGTTTTAAATGTTTTATCGAAAGTCAACATCGACTCCGAGGTCACACTCTGATACCAGTCATCGGCTTGCGACCCTTTACCATTAGTCGGCGCTTTACCCTCACCTGTAAGTCTATTATAATATGTATATCTGTCATTGTTAGAATATGAAAGTCCTAGATTTTGTCTGAACTGTAGATAGTCGGTAAATTTCACATTGGCATATGTAGAGTTAAAAATAACATGCGATGTCAATTCATCCTTTGCATTATTTACATACGAATATGGGTTAAATGCCCGCCAGTCTTCTCCTACCAATGCATCGTTTTGAATATCTTTGCTCACTGTTGGTGAAAAACGCAACGCCTGACTAATAAGCCCTGTATTACTAGTAGAATTGGTATTGGCAAGTTTGGTTACAGAATTAGTATAGTTGGTATTAAATCCAACCTCTAGCCAATTATACAATTTGCGAACGATATTTGTACGAAGTGCATAACGATTATATCCCGAATTGATAATAATACCTTGCTGATCTATAAAGTTACCGGAAACAAGATAAGATCCCTTCTCGTTAGCACCCGATATGCTAAGGTTATATTCCTGAGAAATCCCAGTCTGGAATATCTGGTCGAACCAATTTGTAGGATCAATATATGCAGTATTTCCGTGTTGATCATTAATATATTTTCCGGGAGATAATAAATCTTCAGGAGACGGCTCATAAATCCCTGACGAATAAATAGGATTACCGTTCACATCCGGCTGATATGACCATTTACCCGGATAAGGAAGATTATAAATAGGTGTATTATTGTATCTTTCACTATTTATAGCTTGTTCATTACGATAGAGAGCAAAAGTATAAGGATCAAGCACATCCACCTTTTTCCCTATACGCGAAAGACTAAAATTGCTCGTGAATTCTATCTTGTTACCTATTTGTCCTCTTTTTGTAGTAATCAATACCACTCCATTAGCACCGCGCGACCCATATATGGCAGTAGCAGAGGCATCTTTGAGTACTTCGATAGATTCTATATCATGCGGATTGACATGAGCAAGCGCATTTGTGGTCTGGCTGCTTTCGTCATGCAAAGAGCTACTCGGATTCGACGCCACATCAAATGGTATACCATCTACAATATACAGAGGTTGAGAATTTGTAGAAAAAGAGTTTGTTCCACGAACCTGAATACTAATACCTGCACCCGGTGCCCCGTCATTTTGCATAACTTGTACTCCGGCAAGTTTTCCTTGCAGTGCTTGATTAATACTGTTAGCTGGATTCCCTTTCATGATATCATCAGCTTTGATCTGCCCTACGGCACCGGACAAGTCTCTTTTCTTGACTGTTCCGTAGCCGATAACAACAACTTCATCCAAACCGATATTATCGTCTACCATAGCGACATTTATCACTTTATCCGATTCCACTTTCAGGCTTTGTGATTTCATTCCTATAAGAGAAAAGGTAAGAACATCCCCTCTATTGGCTTTGATGGTATAGTGCCCGTCACCATCGGTCATTGTGGCAACTTTGTCCTGAGTTTGAACAGTTGCACCAGGCAGAGGAGAACCATCTTTTGCATCTGTTACCACACCCGATATTTGGTAGTTTTGTGCAAACATTACGGTTGGCATTATGCAAATTAAAAATAATACATTAAGTATTCTTCTCATAATTCAAGGTTTAAATTTAAGAACTACTGGTTAAAAAGCTTATTTACTTTGCCTATATTATAAGGCATGTATAGACTCACAAAATTATCCTAGCATATCAAAATAAACAAATACTTTATTATCACATGATAATACTTTATTGACATAAATAATAAAACATGAATAAAAATACATTAACACAATCAATTTAACAATCTTATAATCAACATATATTCATCATTCATACATTTACAGGCAACAATACGAAGTAATACTTTTATATACACAAATGGTCAACAAAGTATCATAAGTGGATAAATTAATACTTGTCTTTTTAAAACCTTGTATAGTACTTTTGTAAAGTGCATTCTAACATCAATCCAATATCAAGAAAAATGAAGAAAATATTATTTATATCACTGATATTTACGGTGATATATGGGTGTAACCCTATGAAAAGAAATAAAGAAAATCCATTTATATATGTAACAGAAAATGGACAGTTCATTAAAAATGGAAAACCTTACTACTATATAGGCACTAACTTCTGGTACGGGGCCATTCTGGGTTCAGAAGGTGAAGGCGGCAATAGGGAGAGACTAACAAAAGAGCTGGATTCCTTATCGGCTATAGGAGTCGAAAACCTACGCATACTTGTCGGCGCAGATGGTGTTAACGGGATAAAAGCAAAAGTAGAACCTACTTTGCAAACTGCGCCGGGAGTATATAACGATACTATCCTAGCAGGTCTTGATTTTCTCCTTATGGAAATGGAGAAAAGAAATATGTCCGCCATATTATTTCTCAATAATTCGTGGGAATGGTCGGGCGGATACAGCCAGTATCTTGAATGGACCGGTCATGGAAAAGCACCAGTTCCTGCTCTTGACGGTTGGAATACATTTTCTGAATATGTGAAAGGATACCAAAAATGCGATTCATGCAAAACTCTCTTTGCCAATCATGTAGAATATATACTCTCTCGCACAAACCGATATACCAACAAACGTTATGTAGAAGACCCAACCATTATGTCTTGGCAAATAGGAAACGAGCCTCGTGCTTTTGCCGACGAAAATAAAGTATCGTTTGCATTATGGATAAGTGATGTTGCCCGTCAGATAAAAGAATTAGACCCTAATCATTTAGTATCGGTAGGTAGTGAAGGATATATGGGTTGCGAGGGAGACATTCAGCTTTGGGAACTTATACATTCCTACCCTCAGATAGACTACACCACCATTCACATCTGGCCATACAATTGGGGATGGGCTAAAAAAGACGACCTCAGCGGCACACTCGATTTCTCGAAAGAGCAAACCGGCATATACATAGAAAAGCACCGGGATATTGCATCCAAATACAGAAAACCTCTTGTAATAGAAGAATTTGGTTATCCACGAGATGATTTCAATTTCCAGATAGGTTCTTCTATCGTAAATCGGAATGAATATTACACATTTGTGTTCAACCATGTACTTAACAACTTCAAGGACAATGGCATTATTGCCGGAGCTAATTTCTGGGCATGGGGCGGTTTTGCAAAACAAAACAAAGACCATATATTCTGGGAGAAAGGAGACGATTATATGGGAGATCCGGCACAGGAAGAACAGGGTTTATATTCGGTATTTCACTCTGACAATACGGTAGAAATAATTAAGGATATCAATAAACAAGTCCAAAAACCATAAATACATAAATCATGAAAAAAAGACTTTTTTTATACCTCATATTCATCAACCTCAGCCTTATATCATATGCAGCGACATATAATATAATGGACTTTGGCGCTAAAAACGATGGAACTACACTGACTACTGCTGATATACAAAAAACTATCGACCAATGTCATCGCGATGGTGGAGGTATAGTATATATACCAACAGGAACTTATCTGGTGGGCACTATCAATCTGAAATCGAATGTAGAATTCCGCTTCGAAACAGGCGCTGTACTTAAAGCCTCTACCGATTTATCGCAATACCAAAGATACAACAAGGGAATAGCAGGTGTGTTCTATACCGAAGATTCAGAGAATGTATCAATTACAGGAAAAGGAACGGTCTTCGGGCAAGGCATGGAATTTATGTATGCTGACAGTGCAAAAATCATCACAGGAGATGCGTTGAACTATACACGTCAAAAACAAGATTTCAGAAAAGTAAATGCAGGTATTGGAGACGGACCACTTTACCATAAAGACCGCTTCAACCAGATGATTATTTTCAGCAATTGTAAAAATGTCACACTCTCCGACTTCGAATGTATCGATGCTCCATATTGGACATTCTTGATTGTACATTGCGACAGGGTAAAAGTAACAGGCTTGTCTATCAACAACAACCTTTTAATACCAAATAGCGACGGACTAGATATCATTTCGAGTAGCAATGTCAATGTATCTGACTGTATCTTCACCTGTGGGGATGATGCCATTGTTCTTTCGGGATATGCACACCACTTTGGAGATCCGGGCTTCAAAAACATACTTAGACCTTCTACGAACATCAATATATCGAACTGCATTTTACAATCACGCTCGAGTGGTATCAGAATTGGCGGATGGGATCAAAATCATATGTCAAACTACAATTTCAACAACATCACAATATATGATTCAAATTGTGGAATAAATATCTGCGTGCGCGATTCCGGATCAGTACAAAATGTAAACTTCAATAACATCCGTATCGAAACACGCCTACACACTGGCGACTGGTGGGGACAGGGCGAACCTATCAAGATAGCAACACTACGCGGAGTACCTGATAGCGAGATTGGAATAGTGAAAAATATCAATTTCTCAAATATCACCTGCGTAGGCGAAAACTCAATTTTGATGTATGCTTCCGATGAAACAAAAATTCAGAACATTACATTCAATAATTTTGACTTCACAATCAGAAAGAGTGCATTGGATAATACTGCCGGAGGTAATTTCGACTTACGGCCAAACACTGTGACAGGGAAAGAACTCTATAAGGCAAATATACCGGTCATCTATATGGAAAATGTACAAAACGTATATTTTAATCAAGGAAATATTGGATGGAATGGTGTAGATGCACCATATTACACCAATGCCATAGAGGCAGTGAAGGTAGATAATATGAAATTTAATAGCATGACAGCTACTCCCTCACCATCAAATCCCAAACTACCCGCAATATCTCTAACGAATTGCACAAGAGCATCTAACAATATTTCTAAATAAAGAAATTTATCCCGATCATTCGATGGGAATAAATCTGATGAGCTATGAATAAGAAAATAATACTGATTATATATTTTATCTGCTGCGGTATGCTTACACATGCCGCAACATACAACATCATCGACTTCGGCGCGAAGAGTGACGGCTACACATTAGCTACGGCATCAATACAAAAAGCCATTGATGAATGCCATGCAAAAGGAGGAGGTGTCGTATATGCACCCCGCGGCACTTACCTGGTAGGCACTATCAACCTGAAATCGAATGTAGAATTCCGTTTCGAAACAGGAGCTGTACTTAAAGCCACAACAGACTTGGCACAGTATCAGAGACACAACAAAGAATTAGCCGGTGTATTCTATACCGAGAAAGCTGAGAATGTCTCCATCACAGGAAACGGAAAAATTCTAGGACGTGGAATGGAGTTCATGTATGAGGGTAAGGCAAAAACGATAGGAGATGACCAAAAAGCATTTACCCGCCAGAAAGAAAATTTCAGAAAAGTAATAGATGGAGGAATCGGTGATGGCCCACTGTTTCCGAAAGACAGGTTTCATCAAATGGTCATTTTCAGCGAATGCACCAACCTTGCCCTTTCCGATTTTGAATGTATCGATGCTCCATATTGGACAATACTCATCGTACATTGCGACAGGGTGAAAGTTACCGGCCTTACAATAGACAATAATTTGCTAATACCTAACAGTGACGGTATCGATGTTATATCATGTAGCAACGTAAATATATCTAACTGTTACATCACATGTGGTGATGATGCTATTGTCGTTGCCGGGTATGGCAATCATCATGGCGACCCGGGATTTAAAGATATTATGAAGCCATCAAAGAATGTAAATGTCTCTAATTGTATTCTGCAATCACGGTCAAGCGGTATTAGAATCGGAGGACACGACCAGAATCATATGTCAGATTATAATTTCGACAATATTGTAATATATGACTCGAACCGCGGCATCAATATATCAGTAAGTGATACAGGCTCGGTGCAGAATATGAATTTCTCTAATATTCGTATCGAGACACGCTTGCATACCGGCGACTGGTGGGGACAAGGCGAACCAATCAATATTACAGCAATGATGCTTATACCCGAAAAGCCGGAAATAGGTATTATAAAGAATCTCAATTTCACGAATATCACATGTGTGGGCGAAAATTCGATTGTGATGATTGCTGCTGATAATACAAAAATACAAAATGTGACATTTACCAATTTTGATTTTATATTGAAAAAAAGCGTATTAGAAGATGTGGCTGGAGGGAATTTTGACCTAAGGCTGAATGCATTCCGAGAAAAAGAATTATACAAGGTCGATATCCCTGTTGTATATATCGAAAATGCAGAAAATGTCTATTTCAATCAAGGGAACATAGGTTGGGATGGCGTGCAGGCTTCACACTACACGCATGCTATTGAAGCAGTTAGAGTAAACAATATGAAGTTAAATAATATGACTGCTACATCCTCGCCATCAAATTCAAAATTACCGGCATTGCAGCTAACAGACTGCAGTAAAATAACAAATAATATACTCAAATAAAGATAAATATTTTAGGTTTTCATAATAAGTAAAATAAGCATGGATCGGATTCGACTCCGACTCGTGCTTATTATTTTATATATATCGAATGACCATTTAGCCAATATATAAATTTATTTATTCTATATTTGCTCCTCATAAAAAACAGTCTTAGCACCTTGGATTTCGGTACTCTATTCTTGATTGTAAATGCAGCAATACCACTAACCCTCATTTTTTCGGCATTGCTCATGCTACTTATTGCTGTACCTCCTACTTCAGGATTGGAAAACTACCGAACATCGCGCAAAGCATTAGCATATGCATATCTCATTTTCGGAATATTGAGTGGGGCAAATGCCATAATGAATGGCTCTAACACATCCGAATCCGACATGCTTATAGTTGCCATTATTACATTGACAATAAGCTCTTTTCAGTCATACCTATTTACATATACACTTATCATACTGATCAATCCTTTATTTATTGTCAGACGCTGGCTGACTTATCAATTGCTACCCATTTCTATTTTTAGCACACTGTCTATTTTTCTACTATTCTTTTCAATACCTTCTCTTCAAGATATTGTATTTTACTTATTTCTATTATTCTATATCTACCAGTTAGTATTTTATACATATACTTTCATAAAAGAATATAAACAATACCATTCTGTTGCTGACAACTACTTCTCTGGCGATGAAACAAGGCATCTCAATTGGGTAGCAATTGCATTTTTTTCCGCATTAGGCATAGGCATTTTAGCTTTTAGCCTTATTATTTTCACAGATCCCGTATATGACTTAATCGTGGCCATACTCTGTGGTGTCTTCTACGCCTGTTTCCTTATTAAATACATTAACTATCCTTATACATTCAATAAAGTAATAATACAAGAAGAGAAATTGCTCGAAGATGTCGATGTTAATGAAAACAAGACTCAAAATAGCTTGTCTCTCTCAATCGAACAGTGGGTCAGTTCAAAGGCGTATACAGAACCTAATATCACTATAATAAGCGTAGCTGGCGCATTAAATACTAACCGTACTTACCTTTCCGCTTATATCAATAATAATATGCAGGTGAATTTCAGCTCATGGATTAATATTTTGCGTATAAATGATGCGAAAAAGATATTAAGAGAGTCCCCTAACCTCCCAATAGCCGACATTTCTACAAATTTGGGTTATGCCGACCACAGTTCCTTTAGCCGTCAATTTAAAAAAATCACAGGTTTTTCTCCAATTGACTGGCGAAATAAAAATTGATCTATTTTATTTTACTGCTCGCAACACGCAATAGACGTGCTGATTTGCCTGTTTAACAAATCGTAAAATTGTATATTTTACGATTTGTTAAACAGGCAATGCCATTTTGATATATTTTTATTAACAATAGGTATTTTACTAATATTAAAACTAACAACAATGAAAACAAGCCAAGAACTAAACAACACACAAAAAGACACAAAAGAAATTTACGAAAAACCGCAAATTGAAGTAATCGAAATGGAGATGGAAGACGGAGTATTGCTTTCAGCCAGTAGTGGCGGTGATAACTACAAAGGCGGCGGAGGCGGCGGAGGGGCATGGTAACCAGTTCTAAATCCTGAAAAGAAATGAAAAAAATAAAATTAGAAATGAAAAAAATAAAATTACTGATATTTACAGGCGGTTTGTTATTGCTCGCCTCCTGCAACAATGAAGAAGAGGGTCAAGGCTCTTCTATGCAAAGATTTGCTCCCAATATGACGGCCTCCATTGATGGCGGAATAGAAACCAAGTCGGGCGTTATAGAGGATAATGCCAATTATAATTTAGGGGAACTTTTTTATTGGAATGTAGGGGATGCCACCACGTTGTTTTTTGACTCCGCAAGGCTTGATTACAAAGTGTCTACAATAGGTTTACAGCGCAATAAAGCCAATTTCACGACCGACGGTAGCCTCGCAGGCCAATCTGGCACATATGATATTCAGGCCTACTACCCCATATCGGCATGGGACTTCGATAACCTGACAGTATCGATTCCCGCGATACAGGTGCAAACCGACAACACCTCAAGACATTTAAGCAATTATATGGTAATGAAGGGAGAGAGTAGAGGTGTAACCGTCAACAATAAGAATGAGGTTACTATGCAATACCAGCAGCTTGGCTCAGTTTTACGTATTTTGGTATTGGATCGGACGACTAAAACAAATGTAAAACTAGAAAGAATCGAACTTACAATGATGACATACAGTAATGAGAAACCATTCAATCTAATAGGACGTTTAGCGGATAAACACGCAACTAAACTTACAACAGATGATGCTTCAATGAGAGTTAATACTCTCGAATTGCAACTGGAAGGTTCAGCGCAAGATTTCCGATTAAAAGAAAATGGCATGAAAATTTGTGAGGGCTATATAGCATTGTTCCCTAGCCAGCCTTTAGTGGGGGTGCTAATAGCCAAAATGCATATAACTGCAGATGAATATACTAAAGCTGTCGAGGTTGAAAATCACTTTAGTGTAGAATATGATTTATTCGCTTTTTCCGAAGGCTTTAAGCAAGGCTATAGTTACTATTTGAAGCTTCTTCTTGAAGACAACTAAATTTAAAACTTTTAGAGAGTTGATGATAAAAAAATCTAAATGAAAGAATGCTTTTACCAGATAGCCGAACACACCATTCGGCTATCTTTCTCAAAAAATAAGATAGGGGAGGATCAATTGACAAACTATGCCCCTTTCAGAGTGGAAGAGACCGAAAGCTATCTTTTCCACCTCGCTTTGGTAGAACAGTTGCAAAGCAAGGAGGTTTCCATCCAAGTAGGTCAGTTCGATGATGATATAGCATCCATAGGCATATTCAAATCGGAAGCAGGCGATTTTCGTTTCCGCATAGCCTATCCCGATAGTAAGGATTATTGCACGATGTGTGTAGACTCCTCGTTCAGAGAAGCACGAGTGCAATTACCCGAAGACGAGCAACACCGCTTTTTCTGTCTCAACAACTGCCTGATGCTGCTTTACGCATTTGCAACAGCCAATCTCGATACTTTATTGATACATGCCTCTGTTATCAAAAATAATAACAAAGGATTTGTCTTTCTAGGTAAAAGCGGCACAGGTAAAAGTACTCACAGTCGTTTATGGATAGAATATATAGAAGGTAGCGAATTATTAAATGACGATAACCCTGTGATACGCCTTATAGAAGATAAAGCCTATGTGTTCGGAACACCATGGAGTGGTAAAACACCTTGTTATATAAACAATAAGGCTTTACTAAAAGGGATTGTAAAGCTTCGTCAAGCATCCGAAAACCGCATAAAAGAGTTACCTTTAATTCAAGCTTATGCAGCATTACTCCCATCCTGTTCAAATATGCGATGGGAGGACAATATTGCATCGGGGGTACATCGAACCGTTGAACAATTGATAAATCTCGTAAATTGCTATCGATTAGATTGCTTGCCTAACAAAGCCGCCGCCAAGCTAAGTTCAGATACTATGTGTACAAAATAGATGAGAACAATAACTTTACCTAACGAAACCCTATTGCCTGAAGTAGCTAAAATACTGTCGGAAGGAAATATGGTCACCCTCAAAGTCAAGGGAAGCAGCATGCTGCCATTTATCATTGGAGGTAGAGATAGCGTAGTCTTACAAAAAAAAGAAACTTTTACTATTGGTGATATTGTTTTAGCAGAAATTGCTCCAAAACATTTTGTATTGCATCGTATTATAAAAATCGAAGTAGATAAAATAACCCTGATGGGTGATGGGAATTTATCAGGAACCGAAGAATGTATAAAAGAAAATATATCTGGACATACCATAGCTATTATTCATAAAGGAAAACATATTGACTGTAACAGCAAAAGTGAACAACGTAAAGCTCAGTTCTGGCTAAACATATTGCCTCTAAGACGTTATTTACTGGCTATATACAGAAGAATAATTTTATAAAAGGAAAATATATATGAAAATTAAAGAAGGATTTAAACTTCGTGCTGTGGGCAATGAATATATTGTATCAGGCGAAGGTCTGCAACAAATAAATTTTAACAAACTAATATCACTAAATTCATCTGCAGCCTATCTTTGGCAACAGATAGAAAGTAAAGAATTTAACAAACAGACGTTAGCTGATTTACTGACAACGAAATACAATATATCAGACGAGCAAGCTCTTGCAGATGCTACTGATGTAGCAAATAACTGGATAGAAGCCGGAATAGTGGAAAAGTAATGAATAAAACTGAACAACAATTCTTTGCTTTACTTCGTTCTGGTTTGTGGGGTAAGCCGATAGATACAGATCTGTTTACTGATACTGTTGATTGGGAAATTATTTTGAAAACGGCTCAAATGCAAACTGTAACAGGTATTGTCTTTGATGGAATCTCTAGACTCCCAAAAGAGAGGCAACCATCTGTGTCTGTGATGCGTAAATTATATCAGACTGTTATTCGCATCGAACAAAGCCACAAATTATCAAATCAATGCTTAACAGAAATAGTTTCTTTACTACAATCGGAGGGAATAAATCCCATTCTACTCAAAGGGCAGGGTGTTGCGCAAAATTATTTAAATCCGATATATCGCCAATGTGGAGATATAGACTTATACATTGGTAAGGAAAACTACAAAAAATCTTGTGAATTAGCTGCTAAGTGGGATGTAATTTCAGATGATGGAACAGAAAGCAATAAACATTACCAATTTAGTATGAATGGCGTAACAATCGAGTTTCATCGTATTGCAGAGCAACTTTACAATCCGATTTTTGATAAAAAATTTCAGAACTGGACTATATATCACCTTCATGGCAACAAACAACGAAAATGGATTTTGAAAGGTACAGAAATTTTACTGCCACCTGTCGACTTCGATAGTCTTTATATCTTCAATCACCTTTTTCATCATTTTGTCATTGGCGGTATCGGTCTTCGCCAGTTATGCGATTGGGCTCTCTATCTCCATGCTTTTCACGACCAAATAAATAAAGATGAATTATTAGCAACTCTGAAATCATTCGACTTGTTAAAGCCCTGGCAAATATTCGGAGATATTATTGTTTCTTATCTAGGCTTAACAAAATCTGAGTTTCCCTTTTACACCCAAAAATTCCCCACAAAATCTAATAAAGTACTCACTAAGATACTCCAAGTTGGGAATTTTGGTTTTTATAATTCGAACAAGAGTAAACGTCCAGAAGAATTTCTAAGAGGCAAATTACATTCTTTATATATAAAGCAAAAGTGGTTGTCCAATATTTTAGACATTTTCCCAAAAGAGATTTTAGCATTCTATTTGTGGTATTGGTACAATGGATTAAATAATATTCGAAAAGGCCAATAATGGAATGAATTTGAAACAGCATGTATATTGGTCATGGAATGCCATAGGCGGCTTACGATTGTCTATTTTACTCAATAGCATTATCGGTATATTACGTGTCTTTGTTTCCTTATCATTTATTTGGATATGCAAGCAACTTATAGACATTGCCAGTCATACTATAGATGGTAATATCGGGTATTATACTTTCTTGCTGATTATTTCTGTGATAATCGAATTGTTGTTTTCGGCATGGAATAATTCCTTGGAAAAGAAAAATGACATACGGCTAAAAAATAAACTCAGACATGAATTGTTCACTCATACAATGCTAAGCATATGGAATGGGAAAGAACGTTTTCACAGTGGTGATATACTCAACCGGATGGAAGAAGATGTAAGACTTATATCCGAAGTCCTCTGCAAAATACTTCCGTCTGTAATCGTTATCTGTTTTCAGCTATTTACTGCTTTTCTGTTCCTTACTCGTCTTGATATACAAATGGCTTGGGTAATGATTTTTATAATGCCTATATTTCTACTGTTGAGTAAATTATACATGAAAAAGATGGGGTACCTTACTAAAATTATACGGACTTCTGACAGTCAAATTCAATCACACATACAGGAAAAAATTCAAAACAAGATACTGATACAAACCTTGGGACAAAATAGTATAGTTGTAGATAAATTAAGTTTTCTTCAAAATATACTGCATAGCCAATCCTTTAAACGTATTAACTTTACTCTTATCTCTCGCACACTAGTCATGGTGGGTTTTGCCTCTGGTTATGTTATTGCATTTCTGTGGGGAGTAAACGGAATTTATGAGGGTACAGTCTCTTTTGGTGTTATGACCGCTTTTCTACAACTGGTCGGTCAGGTACAACGCCCGATGATCGATCTAGGTAGTTATCTTCCATCAGTAGTCCAATCTATTACATCCTCAGAGCGTTTGAAAGAGTTGAGCGACATCCCCTTAGAGAGACAAGGAAAACAATTAATTCTTGAAGGAAGTATTGGGATACGTCTTGAAAATATATCATTTACTTACCCAGATGGAGATCGACAAATAATACAGGATTTCTTTTTCAATTTTATTCCGGGTAGCCGTACAGCTATTATAGGCAAGACAGGTACAGGTAAAAGTACCCTTATTCGGCTAATACTTTCGTTACTTCACCCACAAAAAGGGGAAATATACATATATAATCAGGAACAAGAAGTAGCAATAAGTCCTCTTGTCCGTTGTAATATGGTTTACGTACCGCAGGGAAATACTTTGTTGAGCGGTACAATACGAGATAATCTTCTGTTGGGTAAACCGAATGCAACAGAAAAAGAATTAAGATATGTATTAACAACAGCAGTAGCTGAATTTGTTTATGATTTACCCGATGGCCTGGATACTGTTTGTGGAGAAAAAGGAGCAGGATTGAGCGAAGGTCAGTCACAACGCATCTGCATCGCCCGTGGCTTACTCCGACCAGGAAATATATTATTGTTAGATGAATTTAGCTCTTCGCTGGATAAAGAGACTGAACATCTGCTGATAGAAAGGCTAATCTCGCAAACGAAAAATAAAACTTTCATCTTTATTACCCATCGTGAGATAATTGCGGAGTATTGTAATTATATAATCAAATTGGAACGATGAGAGGAATAATTTACGACATCTAAAACAATTAAGATTCTAATATACAGAACATTAATCCACTTAACATTTTATATAGTATCGATACATTTGCGCAAATGAATTAAGATCAGATTCTCTTTGGCATTTGATTTTCTGAGAAGAAACTATATATTGTATTGAGAGTCAACCTATACTTCTCCATAATATCTGCAATCGTGAGTATTCCCTAATATTCCGATGAAATAATCCACTTGAATTCTGTTCAAAAAGAAAGGGTAATAAAGACCAATCTTAAGCATAGTAAGAAAAGAGAAGATTTATACCTTAGAGATTTTCTTAAATGTCCTATCTGTCGTCTCAAATTAACAGATAGTCCGTCTAAAGAGGATGGGGGGTGTTTACAACTATTATTGTGGTAATTCAGGTCATACTTCATTTAGAGCAGATGAAGCACACAGCGAATTTGTAAAGATGCTATACACGTTTAAACCTAAGCAAGGGACTACAGATTTATATGTAGAAATACTGAAAGATGTATCAAGAGAACGTAAAGGTGGTTTCAAAAATAAAGCTAAATCCATAACACCACAGATAGAAACTCTTGAAACTAAACTTATCACACTACAGGATAAATGGCTTGATGGCAAGACCAATGACAGTGATTACCATTCTATGAAAGAGCGTATAGAAAAGCAAATACCAGATTTAAGGTTTGAACAAGAACAGATATTATCAATAGATACCAATTTCGATAGTAAATTAGATTTCGGATTGAATCTACTATCAAACCTTGATAAATTCTTTAATTTAATGGATATTGAGACTAAATATTATTTGATTGGTTTGATATTCCCTGAAAAACTGCAATTTCAGGAAAACAAATATCAAACCACGAAAACCAATGAATTTGTAAATACAATTCTTACTGACAATGCGGGATACAGAGCAAAAACAAAACGACTGACTTCCATTTCTGAAAGTCAGTCGCACCTTGTGATCCCGCTGGGACGGGTCTTATATATTCAACTTGTCTCTGCAAGCCAATTTGCATAATGGCTAAAAAGTAGTCCTTGACTCTGGCTACGATTGTATTTCACTATTTTTCTGCTTACTTCACAACGTCTTGTGGTGGTGTTGTAAAGGTACTAATTTTTCTGATATAATAAACCAAAAGTAAACATATTTGTTTATATTTATGGAAAGTGATATTATGAATAATCTTATCGAAATAATAAAAGGCATTCATCCTGGAAAGTTTATTGAAAGGGAGTTGAATAAAAAGAATCTCACGCAACGTGCGTTGGCTCAGGATACGGCTATTCCATTTCAAACAATTAATGCGATTATAGCAGGTCGGCGTAACTTAACTATTGAGCAGGCACTTAAAATAGATCAGGCATTAGGATTCGAAGAAGGCCTTTTTGCTATTCTTCAAACTCACTATGATATAAAGCAATACAAGGAAAAAGAGCTTGCAAGCCTTTATACAGAAGCCCCTCGCATTCGAAAATCTCTTTTCTGGGATGTTGATTTCGACAAAATTAATTGGGGTAAATATAAAGATGCTGCTGTCAAAAGAGTTTTTGAGAGAGGGAGTAAAGATGAGATTGAGGAAATTAAACGATATTATAATCTGTAGGCTAAATAAAAACCTGAATAAATAGCTATCACACGACTCTCTATGAAAATGAAACTTCCTCGCAGGGAAAAAGATGTATAAGTTGAAACTCTAAGGAGATTTCTGATCGATAAGTTTGTCATTTTCACAATCGTTGATGTATTTACTTTTAATCATCTAAGGCATCTGCTATTAACATATTAACTATGTCGTATTTTTCTTTTTTTACTCGATTTTCACTTTGTTTTGAAGGTGGTTTTCTAAGGACTTTTCCTCTCTAAGGGATGAAATCGGAATATTAATCTTTTTGTTTTAGAAATATAATGTTATTCATTTATACCCTAATGAGTATATTTGCATTTGCGAACTATGATTTAGTTCCGAAAGGGTATAATTCCAGGATATACTATTTCCAGTTGCTATAGAAGCAATATGACTTGGCATAAGTAAATCTCTTCGAAAAGTAAACAAAAGACTATCTAATTCTTTATACTAATGTAACCTGTATTTGTAAATCTCATTTTGCATTCGGAGGGTTTAAATAATCTAACTGAGGAAGGTATCTATAACGCTCTGAATCATTCAATAGACTTAATGGACACCCAGAAGGACACCAATTTTTTGCTATTGCAGTATAGTATGGTCTCCATAACCTAGCTTGAGAGAAATTGATGTAATCTATATATGAAGGTGAACGAGTAAGATTTTGATGTTCATCAAAACAAATAAAGTGCTCAAGAATAAAATCGATGGCTAAAAAGATATCCATTGGTGGATGTGGTAATCTTGGTGATTTAAGAGATAAATGGTCTCCTGGATTATAATTTATTAGATTTTCTAATTTAGCTCCACCAAATGAAATATGATATTGAGGATGGATGTAATAAGCATTTTTAGAATTTTCTTGTTTACTACCATGTTTCTTATAGTCATTATCCAAATGCCAACCTGTATAAAACTCTTTACCTGTTTTCTTTTCAACACCTTTTATTAATATTGAAAAGTCTGATGATAAAATAAGATTATTTATATCTTTAGCTGTCTTATTTTCTGAGATAGAGACAGTAAGATATATAATAGACCCATTTTCTTTCAATATTGGGTTAGAATTAGGAGCAGTACCTTTCAAATTAATCGGAAGATCTACAATCTGATATCCCCATTGATTAGCATTTCCAGACTTAATCTGGGTTATCGCTGATGCAATTTGTGAAATATCTTCACAAAATCCATTCTTTACTAATTCTATTTGGAGAAAATTTAAACCAACTAAAATTTTACTTCGGCTCATTGTCTAGAGTTTCTATTAATTCATCAATTTGCATTTTACTTATTGGAGAGAGAGCTTTCCATTTACTAATATTAGTCCTCTTGAGAGCTTCTTCTATTGAAACATAATCTGGTTCCTGCCATGAGTATAAATTTGATTGATTGGCAATAATCACACCATCCATTTCATCTATTGGATAATCTAATCCCTTGCATATTGTCCAATAATAAGGACTTTTAGCTCTCGGCAAAGGCTTAATTGGATATAATTCTTTTAATTGGTATTTATCTGCTATAACTTTTATTCTTTCTTCGGATGTTAGTATCCTTAAACTTTTGGGACTTATTTCTTGCCACCAAATATTAAGAAGAGACATCCACCACCTATCATATGCATCAGAATAAGCCCCAGAATATTTGGAATGTATTATAATTTCTTTCAAATTATCCCAATCAGAAGAGGCACTTTTATCTATCCCGAATCTTGCTGCTAAGGTTAATTCATCTATAAGCAATCCACGTTTTAAAATTAGCTGTCTTAATAGAAACATTGCAATTTCATGTATTGGCTTTATCCTTAGATTCTCATCATAAAATTCGGAAAATTGAAAATTTATCTTACTAATTTCAATATTTAAAATTTTATTAATATTTCCATTGTCCTTTCTTATTCTTGCGTATGCAGAGGAACAAGCCTTCATCTTAGTAATATAATCTATATATGTTGTTGTCTTCAATTCATCTTTAGAGATTATAATATCAAATAAATCCTCTCCTGTTGTATCAAGAAGCCGAAGAATATTATCTGTTGCTGACAAAAGGAATATAGGATATTCTTTGACTTTATATGCTTGTTCTGTCGATTTTTGCCGATTTCTTATTTCCTGAGCAATACTAGTCCCTCTAAAACTTAAATTTCCACCATTTGGTGTAGAGAATTCTTCTAATTTGTGATCTAAAATTAAACCTTCAATATCGTTTTTTGATACTAAATTGCTAATTGCTTCTTCAAAGTTATTAATAGGAATTATTTCTACAAAAATATCATTTTGAGAAAAACCTAATGCAAAACTTCTTGCTGCATCTGCGTGATCATCAATGTAATAATACTTCATTATGCTTAAACTAATATGAGTTTGCTTTATCTACCTCTATCCTAAAAGATGTCCTATACCCAATTGTTGCATCTGTTAAGAATATCTTCCCATTATAGGATGTTATAATATCTTTAATGATTTTGAGCCCAAGCCCTGAACCTTGTATCTCTTCTGAAGATGATGCTGAAGTTGTAAAAAAAGCATCAAATATTCTTTCTTCATTTTCTTCTGGTATCCCTATTCCATTATCTAGAAATTCTATGTAGATTACATCATTCTCTTTTCCGACAATAATCTTAATTTGAGGGTCCTTTACTCCTTTCAGCGCTTTTTTAGAATTAGTATAGAGGTTGAAGAAAATAGCATTCCATTCTGACTCGTGCATCGGAATTGTATATAAGCCATAATTAATAATTTGGAAATCTAATTTGATCTTCTGATTCTTTACGTCTTCTTTAACTGTACTGCAAAAACTGTTTATAACATCTATTATATTTATAGGCTCAATGTCTATTTTCTTACTTTTGGAAATAGTTCTTTCAAAATATTGTGCATACTTTAATAAGTTACTTATTGAAGTTTCTAACTCAACAATAAGGTCTCTTACTTCATCATCACTTATTTTTGTATATAATGGGCTAAGAATGCCTGAAATAGAACTAGTAATGTTTCGAATTTCATGAGTAAATTCACCGATTGTAAGTCCCATACCTGCAAGAATCCTCATCATATTAATTTCTTCAATTGTATCTTTATTTCTTTCTTCAAATACAACAAAATTCTCTTTTATATTAATACGGAGTTCTTTTATTACACTTTTTTCCGAATCTGAAACAACCTTTTCAAGTTGATCTAATTGTCGTTCTATCTTCGATTTTAATCCGTCAACTTTTTCGTTAAAAGGTGTATCAATTTTTTCATTTTCTCTAATATTATATACCGATGCTGATATCCTTTTTCTTGCAAAAGATAAATTCCTTTGAATAAATAGTATTGTTTCATTAAGAGCATCGCTTTCTATTAAACCTTCCCTACTAGCTGTCTCTTCAAATAAACCGCCTGTATCTATAATTTGTATAAATCCGAAAAAATTTAGATTTCCCCATGGTATATTAGTATATCCAGACTCTCCTGTATATCTTTTATCTAGCCCTAACCAGTCATTTCCGATCTCACCATATGGTAATACCCTAAATCCATTTCTATACAACTTTATATGAGGTGAATTATTTGCAAGTTTTTTTATATTGGACAAATCCTTTTTAGTAACAGATTGTGACTTATGATAATATTGTGACTTTTCATAAATGAAGTAATGTATTTTTAATCTAACAGCTTTCAAAAAATCAGCACCTACTTTTATTTCAATTTTTTCAGAGTCATCCAATTTTAGGCCCTTGCTGGAAATTAGAATTTTACCTTTGCCATGATGGTCAATATAACTTTCAATTGTAACCAGTGCTTTTTTTGTTATATCGTCTTTATCTCCAATTATAATGCTTGTTTTCTTACCTAACGTTTGTTTAAATACGACCTCGAATTTTTGATCTTTTTTCGTGTTTGGTATAATATTTAGCATTTCTGCATCCAAACTAAGATTTGCTTCATCTTTTGGTTTTATAAAGTCTGGTTGTAATAAATCTATAACATAATTATAAATTCGCTTAATAGAGGCCTCTTCCCATATATCAATTAAATTATCTATTCGGAGTGTTGTCCCAATTGACTCTTGTTTTGGTAGTGTATTTATGGGGAATTTTATTGAGATAAGGTCTGTATCTATTGTATACTGAGTCCAATCTATAATTATTTCATAAGCTTCCTCTCTAGAAGCAGGCTGGGTTATAATTGTAAGTTTCTGTCCTAATCGTTGTGTCGCAAATCGCCCAATACCTTTTTGTCCGGCTTTTTTCCGACCAAAGATATCTGAATACGGTCTGTGAATTTTGTCAGATGACGATATTCTCATAAAACCATTGATCAGCTGTTCTTTAGTCATGCCAACCCCATTATCAGAAATTATTAGAGAGCCATTAATTTCTTCTGAGTCAATAAACTCTACATTTACTTCTGTTGCATCGGCATCATATGCATTTTTAATAAGCTCTGAAACTGCAGTCTCTGCTTTACCAACTAATTCTGTTCCTAAACGATGTATTAGTCCTGAATCAACAGTAAAACCGACTTCGTTTATATTATCATATTCATTATCCATGATCTTAATTATATAAAACAGTTAGCACAAACAACATTTTCAGCATCAATGAGGTTATCTAATAAATATTCTGATTTCTTTTTTTTACTCTGCTTTTGAATCGCCATTAATTTAATTTGGCGTATTCTTTCTGGTTTAATTAACTCTGATAAAGGTTCCCCTTGTATCCAAGTGTAATCTGCTTTCTCATATTCCATCGCTTCTTTAAATTTATCTGGATGTTGTTCATAAAGCCAGACCCATTCAATTCGCTGTTGGAAAAAGCAGAAAAAACAACCTGAACGGCTTCGTGCATATTCCCCGATTTGACCATCAACTTCAAATTTGATTTTATTATAATATGCAGGTATCCCAACACCACTTTTTTTCAACAAATCAAAGATGTCATCTCGAACTAAATTATCTTCATGGTTTAATAATGGAAAATCATTCAGATGAGATACAGGATACCCTTTGTCTTTAAGATATTCAAACATAACGATATTAAATGCAGAAGCACTAATATCAAGTAAAGAATTTAATTTCTTGGATAAAGTGAATTTGTTATCTTTCGGTTGATTCAAGATATCTATAGATTTTGAGAAAACTTTACTATCAGTCAATTCTTTATATAACTTCTTATGAGTTTCGATATTTTCATTTTGAAAAAATTTATATAAGATCTCAAGACTCCAGATATTCTTCCTAAAAGGAAATATTGATTGGATATTTGGTTTTGTCGATATATACCCCTCCCGATCCTCATCTCCTCTTATACCTACATAAGAAATTGCCATATCATTTCCAACAAATTTCTCAAATGGCTCTAGTTTCAATTTCTGGGTACACCATCTTGCTTGTACTGACGGCATGTATACTCCAGAAGATTGTAAGAAATAGTCAAATGGATTAAAACTTTCATTTTCAACAGCTCTCCTTACCTCTATCTTTTTCCCAAGAAAAATTTCCAAACGTCCTACTAGATCCAATGTCTCTTGTAGTTCTTTTCCTGTATCACAAAAATAATATTCGATATCAAGTTCTGGATATTTATCAAATAGGTAAATAGCTAAAGCAGCACTATCCTTACCACCTGAAATTCCCAATAAATGTCTAACCTTATTACTCATTTTCAATTTGTTCTTGTAACAGTTTTATCAATAGTGCAATGTTTGATGACTTATCAGATGTTAATCTACTTTTTATTTCTTCTTCAATATCAGATAACAGTTTTATCTTTTCTTTGGGAATTCTAAGAAACTGTTTTTGATGCCCTTTTGATAAAGAAGTTATTTCTAATTTAAATAAATCTTCATGCTCAATATCAATTTCAGATTTTGCTAATGTACAAAGATTATCTAAATCTTCTATCATATCTTTAAATCTTTCATAAAGAACAATTTCATCTTTATCGTCTATAGCATCCAATGATTTACTAATCAAAGATTGAGCTAATGAACTAATCCATGCGTTCCTAATATCCAATCCAGACATAAGTCTTTGATAAAATATTGATTGAGCAGGAGTTAACATCGCTTTCTTTAAATGTTTAAATCTTTGTTGTAAGATGGTTCGATAATCCGGAAACTGAACTTCTTTACCAACAAAGTCAGATATTAAGAACTTCTCTATACGGTTAATTAGTGCTTCATAACTAGTTCTAATCTCTTTTACATAGGATTGGAGTGTTTTAATGAAATCAGCTACTTTGGAGGCTGATTTTACAATTATATTTAAATTATAGCCTAAAGCATATGGTATATCTTCAAAAAAAGTTTTCTCTGGATCTTTTGAGTGTTTAATAGCCTCTCTAAAAAGAATTGCATTTTTAGATAATCTTTTAGTTTTTTTAGAATATTCTGGAAGTGATGCATAGAAAACCAAGAATGGCTTGATTATCTCTATAAGTTTTTCATTTGTGATGTATTCTTCTGTCTCTATGTTTAAGAATTCTTGATAAGCTTGATACAATTCAAGTTTAATCCCAGATACATCAAAAGATTTAATTTCAAACAGATGCGGTTTTTTTGAAATCAAATCTATAGCATCAATATCCACATCGGGAATGTATGTTCCATCTTGAAAGAGAGCATAATCATCTCTATTTATAAATAAAAACACAGGAACCCAGAAGTCTATAAACCCCTGCTTCAAACCAAAAGGTTTATCTTTTAAACGGTCAACTAGTATTTCAGGGCTCATTCTTGACGTTTTAGCCTCTTGGAGAAATTCAATACATTTTAGCCAAAGCACATCATAGGATTTATCCTTAGGTCTATGTAATGAGCCATTTTTATGGATGCCAGTAATAGATAATAAAGTCAAATAAATCGTTTTTTGAGGAGGAAAGTTGTCTTTTGAAAATCCAAGTTCCTCTTCCGAATAATATTCAACTAAGTGCAGTAAAAAGGCTTTTTTTGCGGTTTGTATTGCACCTGATAATTTTGATTTATTTATTAATTCATTTTGTTGTATCGGTGTTCCAAAATAAACTGCATTGCAAATAAAAGATAAATATTTATTCAATGATTTATAATTTTTTATTTGAACATCATTCCCTTGAAAGAACCAATTCAAATTTGAAGAACCTGAAGCTAAATTATTTATAAAGGTTTTAATGAATTTATTTTTACTATCATTTAACAGTATCTTTAGATCATCCTGAACAATCTTATCATCTCTATATTTATTTATAACAATCTTTATTTTCTCTATATCAATTAATGCATTTTTTATAGAAATATAATCATTGTATTTACAATAAAGGATTGCATCATTTGTATTTATTGATGCTTCTTTAAAATCATCACTTGATAGATTATTTGAAAAGACTATGTTGATAACACCATCAGTATCTTGTTGATTACTTGTTATAGGCTCTTCTGTAAATTTATATGAGAAAAAGCGAGGTGTCCCAGTAGTATAGAAGTGCTCTTTAGCCATAATATATGGTAAAGAAATATTTCGCTGGAGTAAATTCTCCATATCTTCATCACCATCTAGTTCTGCTTCAAGCAGTTCAGCTTCAATATCAATATCACTTCCTCCGACAAGACGATACCTGTTATAAAATCTGGAAAAACCAATAATCTTATATTTTTCTAAATTACTAATTAGAATATTTGGATCATTAATGCCGAGAGCAATTTTCGAATATTTATACAAAAACTCTTGGGTTATAATTCCATTTGCTTCCCCTAATAAGTTCAATAACCCTATTGTCTTGATTATTTTTATATATCCATCAATATCTTCTTTAAAAATAGATTGCACTCTGTCTAAAGAAGTATTCACATTAATCCATTTCGTATAATCTGGATTATATTTAGATGAAATGAAAGAATAATTATTGTGAATTAAGTAATCATAGACACAACTTATATTATAGAATGGATTATTCTCTTTATCGTAATCATTTAACCCCCAATAATCGTTAATTTCTATGAACTGAAAAAGGGAACGTTCATTTTGTCCATATCGCTGCAATGCTTTTGTCAAGATTGCAGCAGATAATATGTCAAAGGGTTGTATTGATTTTGCAAAATCAATATTAAAATAATCTTTTAAAGGAAAAATATTAGCTTTTCTTATTTCCTCAAATAAAGGTGATATCGCTTTATTCTCATTTTTGGAATTGATTCGTTTCGAAGCTAATAGTAAAAGTTGCTCGACAGGCTCATTAAATGTAATCTCTTTAAAACGACCTTTTACCTTATCCCATTCATTAATTTGGGAACGCGATAATCCATAAGAATATGATGTGAAATTCTGATGAAGAGCTGTAATCAATATTATATTATTATCATTGTTATTTATAAATTCGGCAAGTTGCTGTATAAAATACAATTCATTTTCCGGATTATTTTTCGTAGCATATTCTAGGAATTTCCCAAATTCATCTATCGCAATAAGGAGGCCTTTCTTTTGCTTTTTTAAGTTTTCGTAATATTCTGATAGACATTTCACTATTTCTCCAGCAGTTTCTTTTCCTTTGCATTGTAATAATTCAGAAAAAACTATAGATAAAGATGAGTAACTTCCTACAATAGGTAAATACTCAAAGGAGATAGCTTCTATTTTACTGTTATTTTCAGAAGTAAAAAGCTGTTGTTTTTTGTTTAATTGCTTTTCAAATGCCCATATAAAAGAAGATTTTCCGGTTCCATAAGATCCAATAATATTAAATGAATGTATACCTGAATGTATATTATTTATTATTAGGTTATAAAGATGGATTGTATTTGGTGTCGGCAAATAATCAATTTGCTTTTCCAAATCTCTTATTATATTTACTGAGGGAGAATAATTATTTATCATAGTAGTTATTTAGTACCGTCCATTTACTTAATTGTTCACTTATTTGTAAAATCTGCAAGCCAGCGGTAGAGGAATAAGTTATAGATGGATATTTTAATAAAAGATCATCTATAATTAACATTAATCCTTCTCTTGATAAAGAAAATATTAATCCAGGAGAATTATATCCTCCAATCAAATCATTAAAATTAATGCTTATACTATCCTTATATTGAAATTGATCAAGAATTGTGAATAAAACAATCTCAGAAGCTAAATTATTTCTCGTTTCGTATGTGATATTATAACCAATTTCTTTCTTGTTTTTTTCATCTATACTTGCTTTTGTTAATAATGCTAGTTCAGAAAAGATACTGGAATAAACATCTTCAATATCACCGTCCTCTATTTTAGGCTCGATATACATTCTCCGAAAAACAGATATATCATTATCAATCGTTTTTTGATTATATAATCCAATTAATTCAGCTTCTTTTTTTAAATATTCATGTAGTTGATTTTCGGAAAATGCTAATGAGTGTTTTTTTCGAAATCCGTTAAAAAACAAATTATATATCGATGCATAATTATTTTTTATTAAGTAATAGTGTAAAAGCCACAATGTCCCTAAATCCTCTAAATAAGGATCTTTTCCTTTATCATCAAATATATAATGGGCTACAGAAGTTAATTCCCATTTGTCATCGCATAAATTAAAGGATTTCATCCAATAGGCAATTGAACTTACCATATTTTTGCCAACTCCCAAATCAATAACAGCTGAATCTGATGAAAATTTCTTTTGATTATTTAAGAAATTATATCCCTTCCTTAACCACGATTGTTTGCAAACGAATGTTTCGTGCCCCGAGAATCTCATTCTTTTAATAGATTAATTATTAATATAAACAGTGGTAACAAAGGTACAAAAAAGGATTTGTATATTTTGATTACGTAATCAAAGTATGTCTTAAGTATATAGATAAAGCCTAACAAGGATATAAACTGATTTTAATGAATAATATCTAAATCAGAATTTTTATAATGAGCACACTGAATTAAATAAAAGAGAGATATCAAAAAAACTTTTTTTGAATACAAAATATCAGTTAAATGGATTTAACCGAATAGCAAAAGAGACTGTAAATTAAACTGTGTCAAGCAAGAATAAATTATTATTTTTACTAACACAGTTTTTTTATGGAAAAAGAATTTGATTTTGAAAGCATTAAGCAGAAAGCCTTAGAACAACTTAAATCAGGCAAGTCTTTATTAGGCAAGGATGGGGCTTTTGCTCCGTTATTAGAAAGCATCCTGAATGCAGCCCTTGAGGGGGAGATGGATGCTCATTTAGATGAACGTGAACGTTTATCTGGTAATCGC
>JBKEBA010000029.1:0-123048 GCA_047972895.1 Dysgonomonas sp. | reverse complement strand
TATATACCCTGATAGATTTAAATTACTCGATTAATTACAAGATATGAACTATTTTATTAGTTTTGTAAAACCAACAAAACGATGGCGACTCTTTGTACCATTGAAACGAAAAACGATTAGGGGATCGACCCCTAACCGTTTTTACCAACAAAGCTCAGGTTCTTCATTACCCATTAAAAAATGAAAACGAAAAACCTGATATTTTATAAGTGAAAGCCAAACGCTGACACAGTTTAATTTACACTACCTCAAAAATATCTTTGGATAAAGATGCTTTCTTATTATTTTCTTCATATTGAAGGTAACCGAAAATATCACGGCTTATCTTTATTTTATTACCTCTGTTGTCTTCAATGAAGTCATTGCCGAAAATATCCTTCCCGATAGTAGTCTTATTACCTTTATTATCCTCTATTATGGTATTTCCGAAAATATCTTTTCCTATTGTCTTCTTATATCCGTTATTGCTCTCAATAACCTTATTCCCGAATATATCTTTCCCGATAGTAGTTTTATTGCCTTTATTATCTTCGATAACCTTATTGCCAAAGATATCCTCTCCTATTGTCTTTTTGTTTCCCTTATTATCTTCTATAATCTTATTACCAAAAATGTCTTCCTTGACAGTCGTTTTATTGCCTTTATTATCTTCGATAATCTTATCCCCGAAGATATCTTCCTTGATAGTCGTTTTATTACCTTTATCATCTTCGATGATTGTATTGCCAAAGATATCTTTCTTTATGGTTTTCTTATTTCCTTTCTCGTCTTCGATAATCGTATTCCCGAAAATATCCTTCTTTACCGTCTTTTTTTCTTGTGCACAAATGTTGACTACTACTAACAAACACAAAATACCAAATACATAATAGCGTTTCATAAGCATTAAATATTTAAGTGAGACAAAGATCCTATATATAAAGAGACACTAGAATTTCAGAAAAGTTTAATCCTCCTTTACGGTTATTTTCTTTAAGGCATCCATCCGCTGCAAAAGAGTAGGATGTGAATAATGAAAGAATACAAATAGCGGATCAGAATTTAAGTTACTTAACGACTTAACAGAAAGTTTTTTCAAACCGCTTATCAATGCATTAGACAGACCAAATTCGGCAGCATATGCATCTGCCTGATATTCGTTCTTTCGGCTATGCATACTTGAAAATATTCCTATTACCAATGATATGGGAGTGAATAAAACAGAAAAGGCTATCAGCCCCAAATGAAAGGATGCTATCTGACCTCCGAGAGCGACAGCTATATCCTGATTATTCAAAAACAGGGATAGAAGAAACAGGATGAATCCTGTATAACATATGGAAATAAGCATCCCTTGTAATGTATGTTTCTTCTTATAATGACCTATCTCGTGAGCCAGCACAGCAACTATTTCGTCTGTATTTAAGTCATTAATCAATGTATCGAACAACACAATGCGTTTCTTTGCTCCAAAGCCTGTAAAATAGGCATTTGCTTTAGTCGAACGTTTCGAAGCATCCATTACATAAATATTGTTGATAGCAAAGCCTGCTTCATTCGCAAAGCGTTCTATCGCATCACGCAACTCGCCGGACTCCAAAGGAGTTTGCTTATTGAACATGGGTACGATTATATTGGAATAAAACAAGGTCATGAATAAAGAGAAAACAGTAACCACTCCCCAAGCATATAGCCACGCGTTTTCACCCAACGTATCATATAGCCAAACCAAAAGAGCCAGAATTATTCCTCCTAGTATTACAGTAAGCAAAAGTCCTTTCAATTGGTCAAACCAAAATATTTTTTTCGTTGATTTATTGAAGCCGAAACGCTCTTCTATAACAAAAGTACTATAATAATCGAAGGGTAAAGATATTATATCATTGATAATATATATAGTACCAAAAAACGCTAATGTCAACAATATTTCATTATCAATATATTGTCTCAATTGCTCATCCAACCATCCAAAAATACCGAGTGAAAGAACAATCAGCATAACAATAAAAGAAAACAAGCTTGTATAAAGCCCAAAACGGCTATTTACTTTTTGGTAGGCTTGCTGTTTCGCATACTCTTCCTGATTGTAAATGCCTTCCAATTGAGACGGGATATCGGGACTCATTCGCTTACGGTTACGATAAGAAAGATACTGAGTCCAAATAAAATCAAAAATGACAACAGTAATAATCAGAATCAGATAAATGGTACTATCGAGCATATTATTTATATTACATTACTACGCGTGAAAATGGGGCGGCATCCATAGAGCAAAAGTCTTTATCCTGATATTTGAAATATCCGGTTATAGCTATCATAGCAGCATTGTCAGTAGTATAACCAAACGGAGGAATATGTATCTTCCATCCGTAACGCTTAGCATGGTCTTCGAATGCAGCACGCAACCCTGAATTGGCAGAAACCCCACCTGCCACAGCAACTTCTTTTATACCTAAATCTTTTGCAGCTCTCCTCAGCTGTTCCATAAGTACATCTATAATAGTCTTCTGCAAAGAGGCACAAAGGTCTACTTTGTTCTTTTCTATAAATTCCGAATCATTCTTCAATTCGTCTCTCAACAGATATAAGAAAGAAGTCTTCAATCCGCTGAAGCTATAGTCATAGCCTTTCAAATGTGGTTTATTAAGCTTGAATCTGGAAGCATCACCTTCCTTAGCCAACCTATCCACAACAGGGCCACCGGGATAACCCAGCCCCATTACTTTGGCACATTTATCGAAAGCCTCTCCGGCAGCATCGTCTATCGTTTGACCTATAATCTCCATTTCTTTATATGATTTCACCAGAATAATCTGGGAATTTCCGCCTGATACCAAAAGGCATAAAAAAGGAAACTTAGGTTGATTATCATCTTCTTTGTTTTCTTTGATAAAGTGTGCCAAGACATGTGCATGCAGATGGTTCACATCTATCATCGGTATATCCAGCGCTGTAGAAATGCCTTTAGCAAAGGATGTTCCCACCAATAATGAACCCATCAGTCCAGGTCCGCGGGTAAATGCTATAGCCGTCAAGTCTTCCTTATTAACACCAGCTTTTTTCAATGCCTGATCCACTACAGGAATTATATTTTGCTGATGTGCTCGCGAAGCTAGTTCGGGTACAACACCGCCATAACTTTCATGTACTTTCTGACTAGATATTATATTGGATAAAAGAACTCCATCTTGTATGACAGCTGCCGCTGTATCATCACAGGACGATTCAATGCCTAAAATAGTTATCATTAATTTTTAAAATTAAAAGTTTTATATCCCTAATATACAAACAAATATAAATTTATATGCTATTGTAAAATATAACCTGCTTTCTATTGTTATAATAGAATCAGATGCACGTTTGTTTAAAAAGGAGAACAAAATTAGGAAATATAAATTATCTTCGCAAAGAAGAAATCTTAAAAGGAAATAAATGAAAAATATATCTTATATACTGGCATTCATCATCGTATCTCTCATCAGTTGCTCCGGCACTGTCAAGAGCGACAATCCACGTGTTGGAAAAGAAAAGGTAGCTATTATACGTTTCGATAAAGATGTATATAACTACTTACAGCAGCCTGATTCTGAGAAAGAAGTTGCGTTAAAAGAAAAATATCCGATTTTGTTACCGGCCTTCGGACGAATTGCTATGGAAAATAGCGATGCCGCAACATTTTTCCCTACGCTCAAGGAATATTTTTCTCATCCTATGTTGATGAATATATACAAAAGTGCAATCATGACATTTGACGATGTTGCCAAATATGAAGACGAACTCTCTACTGCCAATGCTCTTATCGCTGAATACTTTCAAGGAAAGAAGCTTCCTCAATTGGCTATGCATGTTTCTGGATTCAGAGAAAATGTAATAATCATAAACAACCTCATATCCATATCTTCCGATAAGTATTTAGGAAGTGATTATATCGCATATCAGGAATTTTTCCAACCTTACGAACGTCAGCAAATGCAAGCAAAATATATAGTTAGAGATTATTTAAAAGCGTGGCTGATGAGCGATATTATAAAAATAAATGCAGAAAGTGAAAATCTCTTATCGGCAATGATTACCGAGGGTAAGGTATTATATGCATTATCATTGCTTCTTCCCGAATATAGTGCAGAAGATATAATCGGCTATACTATCCCGCAACTTTCATGGTGTAAACAGAATGAAAAGTCTATTTGGCAAAAGATTGTAAAACAAGATTATCTGTATTCTGCGGACCATATGCTTATAACACGCCTTATCAATGACGCTCCCAATTCGAGCAATATATCTAAAGATGCTCCGGGGCGAATTGGATGCTGGACAGGACTCCAAATAGTAACCCAATACGCTAAAAAGCAGAACGCATCACTAGAAAAGATTATTAATACTGATGTTCAAACAATATTAAAAGAATCAAAGTACAATCCGTAAAAAACTTTCACTGCAAAAAAGTTATTAACACCCTTGTTCAAAACTAAAATAGACTATAAACGTTATTTCTTTTATCTTTGAATAAAAAAGAGGGGAAATAATTAAAAGATGGCCGAGTCTAATAATAAGAATCAGGGTAGACGTAAGTCTAAAGAAACAATTTTAATTCCAGACATAGGTAAAATACAACCTCAGGCTCGCGAGCTGGAGGAAGCTATATTGGGTGCACTGATGCTCGAAAAGGATGCATACTCCTTAGTTAGTGATATACTCAAGCCCGAAAGCTTTTACGACTCTGTTCATCAGACAATATATAATGCTATTGTTGATTTAGCTTCTCGTCAAGCACCTATAGACATGCTAACTGTTGTGGAACAGTTACGCAAAAGCGGAGAATTAGAGTCCATAGGAGGCCCTGTATACGTCGCCCAATTGACAGATAAGGTAGCATCTGCTGCCCATATAGAATTCCATGCACGTATCATTGCTCAGAAATACCTAGCACGTGAATTGATATCGTTCTCATCAGTGGTTACCAATAAAGCTTTTGATGATACTACGGATGTAGACGACCTGATGCAAGAAGCCGAAAGTAAGCTATTCGAAATTTCGCAGCGTAATGTAAAGAAAGATGTAACCCAGATTAATCCTGTCATCAAGGAAGCTTTAAATTTGCTCGAAATAGCTGCTAACCGACCTGAAGGATTAAGCGGATTACAAACGGGATTCATTCCTTTAGACAAAATTACGTCGGGATGGCAAAATTCAGATTTGGTAATTATTGCAGCACGTCCTGCGATGGGAAAGACCGCTTTCGTATTGTCCATGGCAAAAAACATGGCTGTATCATATAATTACCCTGTTGCCTTGTTCTCTCTGGAAATGTCAAACGTTCAGTTGGTAAATCGTCTTATAGTAAACACTTGTGAAATACCAGGAGAGAAAATCAAGAACGGACAATTATTACCTTACGAATGGGAGCAACTCGACTTTAAGATAAAAGAACTGTACGACGCACCTCTATATATTGACGACACTCCGAGCTTATCAGTATTCGAACTAAGGACAAAAGCGCGTCGTTTGGTTCGCGAGCATGGGATTAAAATGATAATCATCGACTACCTGCAATTAATGAATGCAAGTGGTATGAACTATGGTAGCCGTGAACAGGAGGTGAGTATGATTTCTCGTTCCTTGAAAGGTCTGGCTAAAGAATTGAATATTCCAATCATTGCCCTTTCGCAGCTTAATCGTGGAGTTGAAGGACGTACAGGTGCAGAAGGTAAACGTCCGCAATTGTCCGATCTTCGTGAATCCGGTGCTATTGAGCAGGATGCCGATATGGTATGTTTTATTCATCGCCCCGAATATTATAAGATATTCGAAGATGATAAAGGAAATTCACTCATCGGATTGGCAGAGATAATCATCGCAAAACACCGTAATGGTGCGACAGGTGACGTATTACTTCGTTTCAAAAGCGAATTTGCACGCTTCCAAAACATAGACGATGATTATAACTTCGGTGCAGGGCAAAATTTCACATCTAAGATAAACAATCAGAGTACTCCTCAAGGTGCTAACTTTGAGCCTATGCAAGGTAATGGGAATGACTTTGTCCCTTTCTGATATTGCTACTTTTATTTCCTATATATAACAACATAAAGGTTTACTGATTAGTAAGCCTTTTTTATTTATACTTAATAAACAAAAAGGTTGATTCCGAAGAACCAACCTTTTTTATCTTTAAGAACAACCTAAGTATTACTTAGCCTCTTCTACTTTCTTATTTTTAGCCTCTTTTTTGAATACAGCCCATGCGATAGGAGTTGCAACAAATACAGATGAATAAGTACCAATTACAACACCAATAAAGATTGCAAAAGTAAAGCTTCGTATAGAGTCACCTCCTAATAGGAAGATACATAAAACAACAAGCATTGTACTTATCGAAGTATTCAATGTACGCCCTAATGTTGAGTTCAAAGCTTCATTAATAGTCTCTGTTATATTGCGTTTCGGATACATATTTCTGATTTCACGGATACGGTCGAAAATCACAACCTTGTCATTGATAGAGTAACCAACCACCGTTAGAACTGCTGCAATAAATGACTGGTCAATTTCCATAGAGAAGAATGGCATTATTTTATACAATATCGAGTATAAGAATATTACCATAACCGCATCATGCGCTACAGCTATCAATGTACCTAGAGAGAAAGCTACATTACGGAAACGTAGTAATATATATAAAGCCATACATACAACCGCAATCAATACTGCAATAGTAGCAGCCGTCTTAAGGTCATCGGCCACACTAGGTCCTACACGCTGCGAACTTTGAATATAATCATCTATAGTTTTACCATCGGTAAGAAGTCCAGCTGCAGATAAAGCATGTGTCATTTTTGATCTGATCTCAGCCTCTACTTCATCCGTAGCATGTTCGATCTTATAGTTTGTAGTAACACGCACCTGAGTACTAGAAGATCCTTGGCTAGCAGAACCGCTACTTAGTACGAGTACTGTAGAACCTTCGAATTCAGGTACTAAAACTTTGCCAACAGCATCTGCATCTACATTCTTATCGAAACGAACCAAATAGTTACGTCCACCAGTAAAATCAATACCACCATTCAATCCGTTAATGAATAGGGACGCAACTCCAGCTACTAGTATTACAACTGAGAAGATAATAATCTTTCTTGTCATACCCAAGAAATTGATATGTGTATCAACAAATACTTTTCTTGAGAATGATGTTGTAAATGTAAGATTTCTGAAATGCCCTTTATCAAACATATATCCGTAGAATATACGAGTAAGGAACACGTTAGTCATAAATGAAGCGATAATACCGATAATCAACGTAGTAGCAAAACCCTGAATTGGACCTGTACCGAAGTATGCTAATATTATAGCTGTAATAACCTGAGACGCGTGTCCGTCAAAAATAGCAGAGAATGCATGTTTGTAACCATCAGAAAGAGCTACTTTCGTATTCTTTCCGGCTCTCAATTCTTCCTTCGTACGTTCATACACTAACACATTGGCATCCACAGCTAAGGCCAGTGCTAACACTAGTCCCGTTATACCAGGTAATGTCATTACCGCCCCAAAGGAAGCCAATATACCTATCGTAAAGAATAAGTTTACAAGAACGGCTGTATTCGCAATTAATCCAGGAACTAATCCATATACTAAACATATATATGCCATTAGTATAACCAATGCTAAAACAAGCGAAATAATTCCGGCTTTAATAGCTTCCTGTCCTAATGATGGACCTACAATATCTTCTTGTACTATATGAACACCGGCTTTCATTTTACCGGATTTCAACACATTCTCCAAGTCTTTAGCATCCTCTACCGTAAAGTTACCGGTAATCTGAGAACGTCCACCTTCAATTTTGCTAGTTACATTCGGTGCTGAGTAAACAAATCCGTCTAGTACAATAGCAATACTTTTATTTAATTCTGCTCCGGTAATAGCAGCCCAACGCTGAGTACCTACAGAGTTCATTTGCATATCAACTTCCCAAGCAGAAGTATTATGAGATTGATCCGCTTTTGCTGAAATCACCACTTCACCATCTAGAGCTGGGCCTTTTTTAATTCCATCTCCACGAAGTGCATACAATACAATTTCAGTTTCTTTTACATCTTCAGCTTTGAAACCCCAAGCAAATTTCAAATCACTTCTGTACGCATCCTGATACTTACGCAATATCACATTTACAGCAGCAGTATCATTCCGATGAATCACTCCTACTTCAGCACCACCTCTTCCTGCTCTTCTAAAATACTCTACGAAAGGTTTCGCAAAGCCCAAATTAGCAGGAGCAACAGTAGTTGATAAAGAATCACTAGCAACAGCAGTAGAATCTGTTGATACATTACTAGCTAAAGCCTCTCTTGTTCTTTCGTTCAAAGAGCTTATATCGCTCTGTATTTCGTTCGGATTATATGTCTTCCAGAATTCCAGATTAGCACTCCCTTGTAATAATTTTCTTACACGATCCGGTTCTTTTATACCAGGTAGTTCTATCATGATACGTTCGGCACGATTATCTAATTTCTGAATATTAGGAGCAACCACACCAAAACGGTCAATACGCTGACGAAGTACATTAAATGAGTTATCTGCAACACTTTGTAATTCTGCTCTTAAAGCACCAATCACCTTATCATCTTTATCTGTTGGTGAAACCTGATCTCTTAATTTTGTACTGAAAACACCAGCTAATTTATCATTACCATTGGCAGCTTTAAACTTATCGACAAAAATGGAGATATAGTCGCGGTTACTACCTTTAGTATTTTCAGCGGAAGCTTGTTTTAACGCATCCAAAAATGCCTGATTGTCGGGATCGCCCAACGATTCCAATACGGCAGCAGCATCTACCTCAACGATAACACTCATACCACCTTTTAAGTCGAGACCTAAACCAATCTCTTTCTCACGGCATTGTTTCAGTGTATAACCTGCATCTTTAATTCCAAGCCATGAAAATGTCATCCAGACTTTCTCTGTTGACATAGAGTCAAGATACTGTGTGTATTTATGGTTGTACAATTCATTGTACTTTTCAACATTATCTTTTGCATTCGCCGAAGCGTAAGCGGTTGCATACTCTACTGCTTTATTGTCATAACTCTTTGTTACAAACGTAAAAGACAAGTAAAAGAGGCAAACCAACGTCAGGAGAATGGCAAACGTAATTACAAAGCCTTTGTTCTGCATCTTAGATTTTTCTTTTTGTTACTTATTTATTTTTATTTCTATTTCTTTCAAAATAAAGAAAATACGCACATATCTTGTTCTCAATTAGACTTTAAAGAGGCTAAAGCAAGACATATACACACTTTCAGGCGTGCAAATATAATCTTTTATTCTTTACAAATCATAATAAAGCATAAAGAAATTAGTAAATCTGACGATTAACCCATTCATCTATATTTACATAATTACTATGTATTCTAATTGGATTGTTTCCTTATTTCCGCACGCTTTATTTTGCCGCTGATTGTCTTTGGCAGCTCATCTACAAACTCGATAATACGAGGATATTTATATGGTGCAGTGACTGTTTTTACATGATTCTGAATTTCATATTTCAAGTCATCATTAGCTTTATCTTTATAGCCTTGAGATAAAACGATTGTTGCCTTTACTACCTGTCCTCTAATCTCATCAGAAACGCCCGTTACAGCACATTCTACTACGGCAGCATGCGTCATTAAAGCGCTTTCCACCTCAAATGGCCCAATCCGATACCCTGAACTTTTAATAACATCATCGATACGCCCCACAAACCAGTAGTATCCGTCCTCGTCGCGCCAGGCCATATCACCGGTATGATATACATTATCGTGATACACTTGTCTTGTCAGAGCCTCATCGCGATAATAACCCATAAATAACCCTAGCGGTCTCCATCGATCCGTCTTGATAACAACTTCTCCAACTTCCCCATCCTCAACCGAACGTCCATCAGCAGCTATCAAATCCATATCATAAGCGGGATTAGGCACTCCCATAGAACCCGGTTTTGGTTCCATCCATGGAAAAGTTACAATAGTAGGAGTCGTTTCAGTTTGACCGAAAGCTTCCATCATCTTTATTCCTGTACCTTTAAAGAAAGCTTCGAAGACTGAGGGATTCAGGGCTTCTCCTGCTGTGGTAGCATAAGTGAGTGCCGATAAATCAAACTGTGATAAATCTTCACGTATCATAAATCGATAGACCGTAGGAGGTGCACAAAAAGAAGTTACCTTATAATCCTGTATAAGACGTAACATATCTTGAGGTTGAAATTTCTCATGATCATATACCAGTACACATGCTCCGGCAATCCATTGCCCATACAATTTACCCCAAACAGCCTTACCCCAGCCCGTATCAGCTACAGTAAGATGAAGGCTACCTTCATTCAAATTATGCCAATATTTAGCTGTGACAATATGCCCCAATGGATAAGTAAAATCGTGAATTACCATTTTCGGATCACCTGTCGTACCCGAAGTGAAATATAGAAGCGAGATATCATTATTCGTATTTACATGCTCCGGTCTAACGAAAGGAGTAGCTGTTTCTATACCTTCATGAAAATCCAACCACCCCGACAGACTCGTCTCACCACATACAATACGGTATTTTACCGATGGAGATTCTGCCATAGCTTCATCCACATGATGCAAAACAACACTATCATTCACACTAATAATAGCCTTTATATCAGCAGCATTATTACGATAAACAATATCCTTCTTGGTCAACAGATGCGTTGCAGGAATAGCGATTGCACCTATTTTATGTAAGGCTATTATGGAAAACCAAAACTCATAACGACGTTTTAGTATAAGCATTACCATATCACCTTTACCAATACCTAACGACAGAAAGTATGACGCCGCCTTATCGCTTTGCTCTTTTATATCTGCAAATGTAAAATCAATATGTTCTCCCTGATCATTTAGCCAACACAAGGCTTTCTTTTCCGGGTTAGTCTTTGCCCATTCATCGACTACATCATATCCGAAATTGAAGTTTTCAGGAATTTGAACGTGATAATTTTCAGCAAAATCCTGATTAGAAGTAAAGCGTACCTGTTTTAAAAAATTCTCTAACATGGTTTTGTTAGTTATATATATTAGTATATAGTGTATTCTAAATAAACAATGTTGAACTGCTACAAAACAACAGCTATAAATCTCACTTTCTTACCATCCAAGGCTTTCATCCCATGAGCCAATCCTGAATCAAAATAAATACTATCTCCTTCATCTAATATCAGATTTTTACCATTAATTTGTAAAAGCATCCGACCTTCGAGTACTAGGTTAAATTCCTGACCAACATGGGTATTCTGATATATATTTACAGTATCATCTTTAGGCTCTACTGTCACCTCAAAGATTTCAGCTTTCCTATTATTAAATCCTCCGGCTAATGTCTGATAGCTATATGCCTTTACCCTATTCACAGCCAATCCTTTCCCTTTACGTGTAAGAAAATAGCTACTCATCCGAGGCTCATCGGCAAACATAAGCACCGAAACATCAATATTATGCTTAGAAGCTATACCTTTCAGTACACTAATCGTAAGATCTTTATCTCCCGATTCATACATCAGGTATTCTGACACAGGAATATTACATGATTCCGCAAACTCATCCTGAGTCATATCCAATGCCTCTCTCAAACCTTTTAATCGCTGACCTATTTGCTTAATATCTTCGCTCATGATTGTATTTTGTTTCAAGATTCTATATTTCCTGATTCTGGCTTACTTCTTTTTGGGACCGATGTTCCCGAAACTAATTGCTGCATCAACTTAGGAACGGGACTTTTAAACTCCAGCAATTCTCCTGTAACAGGATGCTTCAAAGCCATCTCTTTTACATGAAGAGCTATACGCTTTATTGGGTTGTTGGGTGCACCGTATTTTTTATCTCCTACCACCGGATGACCAATGGTTTGCATATGTACCCGCAACTGATTTTTGCGCTTTGTTTCGAGCTTAAAATCCAATAAAGTATAACGGCCTGTCGTTTTCACCTCTTTATAATGTGTAATGGACTTAAGCCCACCATTATCTGTGGGTGATGACATCATTAAAAAATTCTTGTTTTCTGTCAGCCACGAAACAACAGTTCCCTCTTTTTGCGTAGGCTTACCCTCTACTACAGCAGTATAAACATATTGCCGTACCAGATTATCCCAATTCTTTTGGAATATCTCCTGTAATTCAGCGCTTTTAGCAAAAATCAGAAAACCAGACACTTCCCGATCCAATCGATGCAAAACGAATACACGAGAATTCCTCGTTTTTTTCTTCACATATTCATTTAATGAGCCATATATGGTACGCAACTTCTCTTTATCTGTAGAAACTGATAAATATCCGGCTTCCTTATCGACAATAATAATATCATCATCTTCAAATACAATTTTTAATCCTTTCAATCTCTTTTCTTTTCGCGATTGGTCGAATTTCATGACTGAAACTTTATCTCCGGCCACCAATTCGTGATTGTATTGTGTTACCAGTTTTCCATTAACCTTTATTTGCTTATGCGCCAATAATGACTTTATGGCATTACGGCTTTTCCGCACTTGGTTTTCCAAAAGGAAGTCAAGCAATTCGGATGGTTTATTGGCTTTGATCTCCTGTAGAGCTTTATTTCTCGGTGTATTTCCCATTATTTAATAGTAATAAAGAAACAAAGGTAAGTGTTTTATTTTATAGCAGTAGTCGATTAAAGTTTATAAAACGAGTATTGTAATAAAATTTTATAAACCATAATTCTCATTACGGTATCACCTTAAAGAATTATTTAGCTCAAAACATGATTACTGTCCCTATTTCTTTATGAATGTAATATATTTTACTAATTTTGCATCCTGAATTTTAGCTTAGTTTTAACTATTAAATATTGAAAATGAAAGCATTTGTATTTCCGGGGCAAGGGGCTCAGTTTGTAGGAATGGGTAAAGACCTGTATGAAACATCTCCTGTAGCCAAAGAAATGTTTGAAAAAGCAAACGAAATTCTAGGTTTCAGAATTACAGACCTTATGTTTGCAGGCACAGACGAAGATTTACGTCAAACTAAAGTAACTCAACCTGCTATTTTCCTTCATTCTGTAATACTAGCAAAAACAATGGGAGACGACTTTACACCAGATATGGTTGCAGGTCACTCACTTGGAGAATTTTCCGCGTTAGTTGCCGCAGGTGCATTATCATTCGAAGACGGTCTTAAACTCGTTTATAAACGCGCCCTAGCTATGCAAAAGGCTTGCGAGCTGAATCCCTCAACAATGGCTGCAGTATTAGGTTTACCAGATGCCAAAGTTGAAGAAATATGTACATCAATAACCGATGAAGTTGTAGTCCCTGCCAATTACAATTGTCCAGGACAAATCGTAATATCAGGCTCAAATGCAGGTATTGAAAAAGCTTGCGAACTTCTACTTGCTGCAGGTGCTAAACGCGCTCTAAAATTAAAGGTAGGAGGGGCATTCCATTCTCCTTTGATGGAACCTGCTAAAGTTGAACTATCAGAAGCAATAAACGACACAGAGATTTCTGCACCGGCATGCCCTGTATATCAAAATGTATCGACAACAGGAGAAACTGATCCGGCTACAATCAAAGCAAATCTTATTGCACAATTGACGGCACCTGTAAAATGGACTCAATCTGTAGAACATATGGTAGCAGACAAAGCTACAGATTTCATAGAATTAGGCCCAGGCAATGTATTGCAAGGATTAGTAAAGAAAATCGCTTCGGAAGTATCTACTAGCGGAAAACAATAAATTAAAAACTAAATAATAATGAGCTATGTTATTATAGGTATCTACAAACTTATAATTTCATAGCTCATAATTTTAATATATAACGATATGGCATTTTTTTCCGGAAACAAACAAGCTGACGACCAAGACGAAACTGCAAAAAATATCTTCTTGTTCGAATTGGTTCAAAAAAATATTCTCATCACAGGAGCAAACGGTCAACTGGGAAACGAGATAAGACGAATTTCGACCTATCACGAGAACAATTTCAAGTTTTTCTTTACTGACATAACGGAATTGGACATAACGGATCTGAATGCTGTAGAAGAATTTATTAAAGAAAACAATATCGATTACATTGTTAATTGTGCTGCATATACTGCAGTAGATAAAGCAGAGGATGATGTTGAGCGATGCTATAAAATAAACCGCGATGCTATAATTAATCTCGGCATTGCCGCCACAAATAACAAAGTAAAACTCATACACATATCTACAGACTATGTTTTTGACGGCACAGCGACTAGACCTTATACTGAAACTGATAAAGTTAATCCTAAATCAGTATATGGCAAATCTAAACTGGAAGGAGAAGTCGGTTTACAAAAGGTTTGCCCTGACAGTATTATTATTCGTACTGCATGGTTGTATTCCATATATGGAAACAATTTTGTAAAAACAATGATAAAACTCGGAAAGGAACGCGATTCACTAAATGTGGTTGCCGATCAGACAGGGACACCAACCAATGCCGTCGACTTAGCCCAAGCTATAATCAGAATATTAGATTTCAGCGATGCCAATAGTTTCGAAGCCGGCACATATCATTACTCTGACGAAGGTGTCACTAATTGGTATGATTTCACCCTGATGATACATGAATATGCAGAAATAACCGGTTGTAAAGTAAACCCTATAACAACTGAGCAATACCCGACTAAAGCCATCAGGCCAAAATACAGTGTATTAGATAAGAGTAAGATAAAACGCACATTCAACATTTCTATACCAAAATGGGAAGAAAGTTTGAACATTTGCATTAAAGAGTTGTTAATCAATAGAAACAATTAATTATTTTATAGGGGGGACACGGCTAAACAAATGAAAAATATATATTTTTTCAGCATTACATTTACGATCATACTCTTCTCATGCCAAAATAAACAAGGACAACAATCTCGACTAGAATCTTTACATATAGAACTCGAAAAAACTTCCCTAGGTAATAAAGCTGAAGATATTGATTTAATGAAAATATCGCGATTAACTCAGGCTCAATACGACAGTTTACAGCTCAGTAAAGTGCAAGAGTTACAAGGTTATGATATTTCCGATTTAACAATGGGGAAAATATTATTGGATAACGATTCTGGAAAGATGTTGACTGTACAGATTATAACAGATGGTGAAATAACAGAATTATTATTAAGCTATGATAAGAATGGGAATTTAGTAGATAATCTCATAGTGGCTTATGAAGACTTAGTTGAATATTACAAAGAAGTAACATCGTCTATAAATTCCGATAAGATAACCGTTCAGACAATAAATTATAATTATTTCGATGTCGGAAATAATACAATTGAAACGGCGGACACAATAGTGACTAAGTATGAGATAACACCTGATCTCAAATTTATTGTTGACTAGATAGGATTCTATACAAAGCTAATAAAGTACATGGATTGCTATACAAAACAATCTATGTACTTTATTCTTTTTTTACTACTTTTGCAACTCATAAGAAAGGAACTAATGAGCGAACTAAAAAAAGAAATCCACAAGAGACGTACATTTGCCATCATCAGCCACCCTGATGCGGGAAAAACTACCCTAACAGAAAAATTATTATTATTCGGAGGAGCTATCCATGTGGCGGGAGCCGTTAAATCGAACAAAATAAAGAAAACCGCCACTTCGGACTGGATGGAGATAGAAAAGCAACGTGGTATATCCGTTGCAACCTCCGTTATGGGATTCGAATACGACGGATATAAAATAAATATCTTAGACACACCTGGTCACCAGGATTTTGCAGAAGACACTTTCCGCACTCTTACCGCTGTTGATAGTGTAATTATTGTCGTGGACTCTTCGAAAGGAGTAGAGGCTCAGACGCGCAAGCTTATGGAAGTTTGTCGGATGCGTCATACTCCTGTAATGATATTCATCAACAAGATGGACCGAGACGGAAAAGACCCATTCGAACTACTCGATGAGTTAGAAGATGAGCTCAAAATAAATGTCCTTCCTCTAAGTTGGCCTATTGACAGTGGACAACGATTTCGAGGGGTTTATAATATATATCAGGAACAATTAGATCTCTATACACCAAGTAAGCAAACAGTAACTGAATCAATCAAATTTAAAGATATAAACAGTTCTGAGCTGGAAAAACATATCGGTGATTCATTAGCTTCTAAGCTGCGAGAAGATATAGAACTAATAAGTGGTGTATACTCCAAATTGGATATGGACACATACCTAAAAGGACAAGTGGCCCCTGTATTTTTTGGTTCTGCCCTTAACAATTTTGGGGTAAAAGAATTGCTAGACTGTTTTGTACGAATAGCACCTTCGCCAAGACCAATAGAAGCGATAGAACGCGAAGTAAAACCGGAGGAAAATGCCTTCACTGGATTTATATTTAAGATACATGCAAATATGGATCCAAATCACCGTTCCTGTATAGCATTCGTGAAAATATGCTCGGGCAAGTTTGAAAGAAATATAAACTACAAACATATGCGTCTAAACAGGCAACTCAAGTTTTCCTCTCCCACCGCCTTTATGGCTCAGAAGAAGGAAACGGTTGATGAAGCTTATGCCGGAGATATAGTGGGATTGCCTGATACGGGAAATTTTAAAATAGGAGACACGCTTACCTCGGGTGAAGATCTACATTTCAAAGGATTACCAAGCTTCTCGCCTGAGATGTTCAAATATATAGAAAATGCCGATCCTATGAAGGCTAAACAGCTTCAAAAAGGTATAGACCAATTAATGGACGAAGGAGTCGCACAGCTTTTCACCAATCAATTCAATGGAAGAAAGATTATCGGTACTGTAGGACAACTTCAATTCGAAGTTATTCAATACAGGCTACTTCATGAGTATGGAGCTCAATGTAGATGGGAATCTATAAATCTTTATAAGGCTTGTTGGATAGAAAGTGATGATCCACAACAACTCGCTGATTTCAAGAAAAGGAAAGCTCAATATATGGCTATAGATAAAGAAGGAAGAGATGTATTCCTTGCAGACTCGAACTATGTATTAATGATGGCTCAGCAGGATTTCAAAGATATTAGATTCCATTTTACATCCGAATTTTAAGTAATGACGAAGATTAAACTGGTAATAAACGATAAATACAAACAACTCAATAGCTTTATAGAAGGCCTTCCGTCTCAATTTCTGCAATCAGGTGAGGTTATCTATTCTGGAAGAAATACTATAAAAATATTTGATGTAGCAGGACTGATATTAAATGTAAAATCGTTTAAGAAACCATTGTTTATAAACCAAATTGCTTACGCTTTTTTTAGAAAATCTAAAGCAGAGCGTTCTTATTTATATGCATCTATGCTAGAGAAAAAAGGATTTGACACACCTGCACCTATAGCATATATGGAGTTAAAGAAACGTAACCTTCTTAAATATAGCCTATACGTATCTATTCATGAACACTTTGACGGAATGATGCGTGAGTTCCAACACGGAACGACTGAAGAACACAAAGAACTAATACAACAATTTGCTCACTATACAGCAGCATTACACGAAAAGAAAATACTACATTTGGATTATTCCTCCGGAAACATTCTTTACAAACAAATCAACAATAAATATACATTCTATCTCGTTGATTTAAATAGAATGGAGTTTGACAAAAACATAGATTTAAATACCGGTTGTTTCAATTTTAGAAGATTGTGGGGCAGTGATGAAATGATAAGTTTCTTTATTAAAGAATATGCCAAAGCTCGCAACTTTGATGAAGCAACATGTCTAAAAAAAGCATTTGAATACCGGAATAAATTCTGGAGCAGTTATTGCAAAAAACATCCCGGAGCGACGCCATATAGGGGATAAATCTATATACTATGAAAATTGGTTTTGACGCAAAACGAGCCGTATCGAATTTTACAGGATTAGGTAATTATAGCCGATTTGTAATTTCGAATTTGATGAAATATTATCCCGATAATATTTACAGGCTTTTCATACCCAAACTACCAGAGGAAGGTAAAGATAGCGAAATCAGAAAAGACGAAACAATCTACAGTCTGAAGCAAACACGAAAACCATTTTGGAGAACAGTTGGTATCATAAAAGATATAAAAAAGGAAGGTATCGATATATATCATGGGCTTAGTAATGAGTTACCTTTTGGTATAAAAAAGATTAATGCAAAAAGTATAGTTACAATACATGATTTGATCTTTTTACGTCATCCTCAATTCTATCCATTAATAGATAGAATTATATATAATATGAAAGCAAAATACGCATGTAAAGCTGCGGACAAAATAATAGCTGTCAGTGAATGTACGAAAAGAGATATAATAGAGTATTATGACATCGAATCGTCCAAAATAGAAGTAGTATATCAAGGATGTTTTCCTATCTATAAAGAAAGAACCGAAAAGATAAAGAGAGCAGAAGTCAAAATAAAGTATAACCTTCCAGATAACTACTTATTGTCTGTTGGAAGCATAGAAGAACGTAAAAATATATTATTAATCGTAAAAGCATTAAAGCAGCTACCAGACATACACTTTGTTGCCATAGGCAAGAGAAGGAGATATGCTGAAGAAGTACTTCACTATGCAGCTGAAAATGGCCTTAGCGATAGAATACATGTATTGAGCCGAGTACCTTTAACAGATCTTCCGGCAATTATGCAATCATGTCATATTTTTGTATACCCGTCCCTTTATGAAGGGTTCGGCATACCCATAATAGAAGCATTAAATTCCGGAGTACCTGTAATAGCAGCTAAAGGTTCATGTCTTGAAGAGTCAGGTGGGCCACACAGTATTTATATCAATCCACTTGATGAACATGAGTTAGTTGATCAGATAAATAAGATATCAGCAGATGATGTATTAAGAAAAACTATGATAGAAAAAGGGATTGAATATGCTCACCGTTTTTCTGACAAAGCATGTACAGAAGCAATGATGAAAGTCTATAAAATGCTATTTCATCATTAACACTATATTTTACAGCAAGCTTTTATATATATTATAATAATTTTCAGCACACGTTTCCCAACTAAAAGAAGTAGCATGTTGAATAATTGAAGATACCCTATCTCTGACAGTATAATCTTCCATACCTCTTACAAAAACCTCTTGCATATGCTCAGGTGTAAAATCGTTGAAGTAATAGGCATATTCCCCTCCTATCTCAGGTAGAGATGTACGATTAGATAAGAAAACAGGTTTACCAAAATGCATTGCTTCCATTACCGGTAGTCCAAACCCTTCGGTCAAAGAAGGAAATGCAAAAGCCATACAATTCTTTAAATACCAATACTTCTGCTTATCTGATATAGCACCCAGAAACTTTACTCTATCCGCAACATTATGTAATTGTGCAAATTCCTCAATTTTATCTACATAGTCGCTTTTTACACCTGCTATGATAAGCTCATAGTCATTATTTCGCAAAAGTGCAGGTAAAACATGAAAGTTCTTCTTGTAGACAACAGTACCCAGAGCTAAAATAAATGGCCTCTCTGGCTTATACTCGGGCGAGTTGAACTCTGGATACTCTCTCACCTCATAACCGTTATATATGACATTAATTTCTTTGCCTTTTGTATCTAAATGCTCCAAGATATCTCTTTTTACATATTGAGATATGGCAACGATACTATCAGCACTATCTAATATCTTTTGATGCTTCTTATTGTATTTGGATATGGTTGATGGCGAGTTCTTAGTATATAAGTAGTTCAAATCGTGAACCGTCAAAACCTTTTTTGTCTTCCTATCACCTCCCGAATATTCTGATAATTGATGTGTAGCATGCCAGATATTCAGCCCTTTCATATACACAGGTAATAATTTATTATAGAAATGCTGCTTGATATACATTTGCTCGTTTCCTAAAAAGCCAACATTATTGGGAGGGACAAAGAATGATAATTTATCCTGATCTTCAACTGCACTAATCAATGCTGCACCCAATTGACTACAAAATGTAAATAGTCCTGTATATGGATACTTTACCCGTTCACAATCAAATACAATATTCATTCTGAAATTATTTTAGTAAATCCTGATATACTTTATAATATTTCTTTGCACAACTGTTCCAATTGAAAGAATATGCGTGTTCTTTAATTAAATCCGATTTATTTTTATCTTTAAAATAATCAGTCATAGACTTATCAAATACATCCTGCATATACTCCGGATCAAAATTTTCAAAATAATAAGCTTCCTGCCCTCCTATTTCCGGTAATGAAGTCAAATTAGAGATAAAAACCGGCTTTCCAAAACGCATAGCTTCCAAGACTGGCATACCTAATCCTTCGGCTAAAGAAGGGAAAGCAAACGCTGCACAATTCTTAAGATACCAATATTTTTCCTGATCCGATATTTCCCCTATTATCTTTAAACGATCCATTACATTATGACGCCTTGCCTCCTCTTCTATTTTTTTAGCATAATCCGTAACTATGCCTGCTATCACTAATTCATAATCATTATTCTTCAATATAGAAGGAAGTACATGAAAATTCTTCTTCGGGATAATCGTCCCCAGAGCAAGAATATAAGGTTTTTCAGGTCGGTATTTGGGAGAGTTAAAGCCAGGATATTCATTCAAGATACAGCCACTATGTATTGCTGTCACTTGCCTACCCCTTAAATCAAGATTAGCTATCACATCTCTCTTTACAAACTCAGATATAGTGATTATATGATCAGCTCTATCAATTCTTTTTTGATGTCTTTTAATATCTTTCTTAATCTCAGACATTGAATTTTTTTCATACAGAAAGTTCAAATCATGCACTGTCAACACATGTTTCGTCTTTTTGTTTCCACCCGTATATTTTGCCAATTGATAAGAACTATGCCAAATATCCAAGTTTTTTACATATACCGGAAACAATTTATCTATCAACCTCCATTGGATATATTGGGGAGTATTTCCTCTGAATCGGCCAACATTAGGAGCAATATAATATGATAGTTTATCCTCGTCAGCAACGATTTGTGTTAACGCCTCTGAGTATTTATCACAGAAAGTATATAACCCAGTATTGGGATACTTCATTCGTTCACAGTCTAATAAAATATTCATCAAAAGATATAGGATAGAGATGGTATATACAAAGATATAAAAAAATAAAGGGATAAAATGTTCTAAGAAAATCTTTTAATGCTTGTAACCAAAGCTACATGGCAAAATCTTCCTCATGATAAAAATTATATTTTGTGTAAGAAGATATATCCTGGATATTATTTTTCGCAAAATCATTGTTGAAAATGATATTATATATATCTTTTTTCATATATATTTCTGTAGTTGGTAGAAAGATTAACAATCCTGAATAAAATTCTGTTTTCTCTACTTCGCTTTCAAAAGGAAATACTCTAACAATATGACCTTCGCCGTCAGTTTCAATAATGTAATTTCTCAGATAAGTATCAGGATAAATGAATGTATAATGTGAATAATATCGTAACATCTTCACTATTCCTTTTGAGATTCATCCGTTCCGCTTTTCTTACTCTGTCGCATGGTGGGACTGCTATTTACGCGGTCTCTCGACAATACCGGCATTTTATCTCTTCGTATATTGTTTTTGTCGGTGTCATCCGAGATATCTTCACGGGTTTTGGTCTTCAAATCATTTTGACCGCCATTTACAGACGGGGCAACAGGAGCAACTTTTAGTTCCCCAGAGCTTAATGATGGCGGTGTTGGCCGATGTGGAATAGTTAATGAATCTGATTGAATAGAATCCGAATAACTTATGTTATATAATATTACTCCAGGTTTATTCAACTTCATCTTACTATTTCGCATATGAATATATCCCGAAATATTCTTAAGTAAACTATCAGCTAATTGAGGTTTAGTGAATAGGTATTGAATATTACTATCTATAGGCATAAGTTGTTTAATCAAAGTATCCTTATACTTATAGAAGAAGGCTGCTTCAATATTCTGGTCTTTATTCAAACCTTGAACTCTAAATCTTATATTGAATTTGGCCAAATCTATTGTTTTTATTTTAGAAGAATCGATATTAAATGACAAGGTCGGTGTCGATTCATTCAAATAAAAGAAAGGTGGTATAATAAGATTATCCCAATTTCGTGTTTTAGCATTCAATTCGTTTTTAAGAGCGATAAGTCTTTCATTATTCAATTTCAAACGCGCAGCCACAGAGTCTGTTATAATCATATAATACTGAATATTATCAGAATACCAGACCAGAGAAGAATCTAACTCAGCTTGTGTTATTTTATATTTTTTAAGCACACCTTCTACCAAGGCGTCTTTACTTTCATTCGAACCAAATTGTGTATTGCTCCTATAGATAGCCTGCGATAATTGGATATCATACAATACATCCATCATTTTTTGTTCCGGTATCACATAACCAGGCCTTCGGCTACAAGAAACCGTAGCTATAACAATTATTATAATGATATATATGACTGACCGTTGCATAATTAGTCTCTATCTTTCTTCTCCAAAGATAATGCTAATGTCTTACGATAGAAAATAAGAAGTATAAAAATGCCTACTGTTATAGCAGAATCGGCAATATTAAATATCGGACTAAAGAAAACAAAATTATCCCCACCCCATACAGGAAGCCACGAAGGAAAAGTACCTTTTATTAGAGGGAAGTAAAGCATATCAACGACTTTTCCATGCAACCAACTAGAGTAACCTTCTCCGATCGAGACAAATGAAGCCACATGCCCATCGTAGCTAGCAGAAAATATTTCGCCATAAAATACACTGTCGATAATATTACCGAATGCTCCGGCCAGAATAAGCGCTATACAAGCAATATACCCTTTGGAATATCCTTTCTTGACAAGGGAATATAAATAATAACCGATGAAGCCTATAGCAACAATACGGAAGAGAGACAAACACAATTTCCCGATAGATCTTGATTCCTCACCCCCAAGTTCCAAACCAAAAGCCATTCCCGGATTTTCTACAAAAAAGATTTTGAACCAACTAAATATTTCTATACTCTCGTGGAGCGACATATTCGTTTTTACCCAAATCTTTGATGCCTGATCTATAATTATGACCAAGGCTATAACGATTATTGCAATTATTCCTCCGTTTTTATTATTCATATGGTTCTCTAAAACCTGCATAGAAAATGAAGAAAAAACAGAAGTTACGGTACAACTATTTTCTCTTCTTTCCTATATATTTCTGTTTAAATTATTATTTAACTCCGCTGTTCTTAGCCTCTATACTTAGTGTCGCATGAGGAACAGCACGTAATCTTTCTTTTGGTATAAGTTTACCTGTTTCACGGCAAATACCATATGTTTTATTCTCGATTCGAATAAGTGCTGATTGTAAATTCTGAATGAACTTCATCTGACGTTGAGCTAAGCGTCCAGCTTCCTCTTTCGATAGTGTAGATGCTCCTTCCTCCAACACTTTGAATGTCGGGGATGTATCTGTCACATCGTTACCGTCGGCATTAGTGATAGCTGCTCTCAACTCCTCATATTCTTTCTTTGCCTTTTCTAGCTTTTCCAGAATTATATCACGGAACTCTTTCAATTCTTCATCCGAGTATCTAGTTTTCTCTACCATAACTTTATTCTTTAAAAGTTAAACACCCTGTTTTAATTTTACTAAAGATAATACTTTTTATCAGACTTTCTCTATATATATCTGCAAAATGTAATCATCCATATCTATATCCTGCCCATTCTTCACATCAGCCAATACTATTTTATCGGCAAGTACCTGAGACGCGATATAGGCCTTATATTCTGATACAGTATCTCTTACCTGCTCTTTATCTGATATTTCAATATTTATTCTATCAGTTATATCAAAGCCATTCGATTTACGTATATTTTGAATACGGTTTACCAATTCTCGTGCAATACCTTCTTTTCTAAGATCATCTGTTATCGTTACATCCAATGCCACAGTCAGCTTACCTGCATTTGCAACCAACCAACCTGGAATATCTTCCGATATAACCTCTACATCAGCCAATTCGATAGTAGCCTCTTGTCCTGACACATCAAATGTATAATTCCCATTTTTCTCCAAAGCAACAATTGCGTCTTGAGGCATATTCTGAACTTCAATTGCAAGTTGTTTCATGATCTTACCATAACGAGGTCCTAATTTCTTAAAATCAGGCTTCACCTTCTTCACTAAGATTCCAGCTGCATTGTCAACATAATTTAATTCTTTGACATTTACTTCGCTAAGTATAAGATCTCGTACAGCTTCTATATCATTACGTTGTTGCTCGTTAAGAACAGGTATCATTATCTGAGTCAATGGTTGACGCACTTTTATGCTTTCTTTTCTACGCAATGCTAACACTGCCGATGATATATCTTGTGCAATCTGCATACGTTCTTCCAACTTTTTATCTATTACGGAAGAATCGGACACCGGAAAATCCGAAACATGAACAGAGATTGATTTGTCTTTCCCTGTCACTGACACCAAATCACAGAACAATTTATCTGCATAGAAAGGCGAAATAGGAGCCATTAAGCGAGCTACTGTTTCGAGACATGTATATAGTGTCTGATATGCGGATAACTTATCTTTCGTCATCTCTCCGCCCCAGAAACGCTTTCTATTCAAACGCACATACCAATTACTCAGATTATCATTTACGAAATCAGATATTGCACGCCCGGCCTTTGTCGGCTCGTATGTTTCGTAATATTCATCCACATCTTTTACAAGTGTATTGAGTAAAGATATAATCCATCTATCTATTTCAGGTCTTTCATTTATAGGAATCAACTCTTCTTCAAACGAAAATCCATCTACATTTGCATATAACGCAAAGAACGAATAAGTGTTGTATAATGTTCCAAAAAACTTACGTCTTACTTCTTCAACACCTTCTATATCAAACTTCAGATTATCCCATGGTGATGCATTTGTAATCATATACCACCGTAACGGATCTGAACCATGCTTACCTATTGTTTCGAACGGATCTACAGCATTTCCAAGACGCTTCGACATTTTCTGACCGTTCTTATCCAATACTAGACCATTAGAAATAACATTTTTAAAAGATATGCTATCTTTTATCATAGTAGATATAGCATGCAAGGTAAAAAACCATCCACGCGTCTGATCAACTCCTTCGGCTATAAAATCCGCCGGATATACTTTAGCAAATTCTTCTTCACTTATATTTGGATAGAACACTTGTGCAAAAGGCATAGCACCCGAATCGAACCAAACATCTATCAAATCGGTTTCGCGCTTCATTGGCTCGCCAGAATCAGAAACCAATATAATATTATCCACATGTGGACGATGTAAATCTATCTTCTCATAGTTTTCTTTAGATAGATTACCTACTTCGAAACCCTTCCAAGGAATTTCTTTCATCACCCCTGCTTCGACAGCTTTTTGCATTTCCGCGTAAAGTTCCTTAATAGAACCTATACATTTTTCTCCTCTCCCGTCCTCTGTTCTCCAGATTGGAAGTGGAGTACCCCAATAACGGCTACGGCTCAAGTTCCAGTCTTGCAGATTTTCCAACCATTTACCGAAACGTCCCGAACCAGTTGATTGTGGCTTCCAATTTATCGTATTATTCAGTTCTATCAATCGCTCCCGAGCAGCAGTAGTACGTATAAACCAACTATCTAATGGGTAATACAAAACAGGTTTATCGGTGCGCCAGCAATGCGGATAATTATGCACCTGCCGTTCTATTTTAAATGCCTTATCTTGCAATTTCAACATAACACTAAGGTCTATATCCAAAGTGTTAGCATCAGCTGGCAAGGTGTCGTCATATTCATTCTTTACATATCGTCCTGCATACTCCTTGTATAGGCCAACGTTGATTTTTTCTTTTACAAATTCAGGATCTATATCTTCTATTTTAAAATACTTTCCTGTCAGATCAACCATCGGACGTAGGTTTCCATCCTTGTCTGTCAACAACATTGCCGGCACATCGTTAGCCTTCGCAATTCTGGCATCATCAGCACCAAACGTAGGAGCTATATGTACAATTCCTGTTCCGTCTTCTGTAGTTACAAAATCACCAACAAGTACTTTAAATGCATTGTCACCGGGATTCATCCATGGAATAAGCTGCTCATACCCCATTCCAGATAACTCGGAACCTTTCCACTCTCCTACTACACTGTAAGGAATAAGCTTATCTCCGGCATTATAATCTTCTAATGATAAGTCCTTCGCCTTTTCGTTGAAGAGACTATGCATCAGCGATTTTGCCAACACGGCAGTCATCTTATTTCCTGTATATGGATTATAGGTTTGTACTGCAACATAAGTAATATCACCACCTACAGCCAAAGCCGTATTTGAGGGTAAAGTCCATGGTGTAGTAGTCCAAGCCAGAAAATATACTTCTCCAAATTGTGACATTTCCGCTTTAGGAGATTTTATCTTAAATTGGGCAATACAAGTCGTATCCTTAACATCACGATACGCACCAGGCTGATTCAACTCATGCGTACTAAGGCCTGTACCTGCAGCAGGAGAATAAGGTTGTATAGTATAACCCTTGTATAAATAATCTTTCTTATATAATTCCTTAAGCAAATACCAAAGAGTCTCCATAAAACGGCTATCGTATGTGATATAAGGATCGTTCATATCGACCCAATATCCCATAAGACGGGTTAAATTTTCCCACTCTCCTGTATATTTCATCACTTCCTTCCGGCAAGCATCGTTATATTCCTCTACAGATATCTTTTTACCGATATCTTCTTTTGTAATACCAAGTTTCTTTTCTACAGCAATTTCAACAGGCAACCCGTGAGTATCCCATCCAGCCTTCCGGTCGACAAGAAATCCTTTCATCGTCTTATAGCGGCAAAAGATATCTTTTACAGCACGTGCCATTACGTGGTGAATACCTGGCATGCCATTTGCCGATGGCGGACCCTCGTAAAAGACGAAAGAAGGAGCACCTGCGCGCGCATCCAGACTCTTTTGAAATACGTTCTCTTTATCCCATTTTTCTAATATCTCTTTATTAATATCAGATAAATTAAAACGATTGTATTCAGAAAACTGTTTACTCATAATGTGTACTATTCCTACTTTAAAAAAATTGTGGCAAAGATAGTAAAAAAAGTTGCAAGTTTCGAGTTACAAGTTGCAAGTAATTTAGAAGATTCGTTAATGATAAAGCATCACTATCAAAAATCTATTCGATCTCAATAATATCACTATTTGCAATCATCAAATAATTATATCTCTCTTTTTTAGATTAACATATATATATTTTCCTACGCACCATTTCATGCCTATTTAGCATGGCATCATACATGAGCTTTAGGATTAACACCGTCACTGAATTCAGATACCTTAATTGATAGCAAAATAAAAGATTCAGCCTAATTATCTCATTGTTATTTATTAACATTTCCCGAATAGAGTTTACTATACACGGTTAAACCTCTACGTCATCATAAGTTAAGAAAATTTTAATCTCTTATCCAATCGGATAATGCTTCCTTTTTGCTATTTAATATTATTTTGTGTTGTCACCATGTTTTTATTAAGAAAATTTTAACAATAAAATATAAAACTATATCTTTGTCTGAGGTTCATATTATATCAATAGATTACTAGAAACACAAATATGCAAGAATCTTTTAAAAACAGAGTCTCTAGATTCTGGGAGGCATTTTCTGATGAAGAACCCCAAATTAGGGAAATGATGGATAACAAAGTCGAAGATGAAATAATACTTCGATTTGTTAACAGCATATTACTGATTGTGTTTGGTAAAGTTTATTTCGAGATAGGAATAAATGACAAAGGCAAGTATGAGTTAATACTAACACCCGAAGGGAATAGGATAAAGCTTATGCAACTATATTATTGGTTGCAGTATGCACCTAAACATTTAAAAGCAAGATGGAATTTCTATCCGGCAAAACCTCCTTTGACCAAATCAGGCTCATCCATAATGATGTTTGGGATAAAACTAGACGAAGAAGATATTTCAATATATACTAAAATAGATAATGAGAGAAACAAACTCGATATTGATGTATATAGTACAAAATTAATGACGCTTAATGAAAACCAGCGGCATTCTATATTCTTTATCTATATCGATCAATTTATAGGTGAATTATATACAATGGAATATATTGGCTATGTTGATTTCGTACAAAAAAAGAAAAACAATGATACTCCAATAAAAATATCTGAATTAAAATCATTTATCGATAACACAATTAAAAATAACAATTGGCCGGAATTCGAAAATCCTTACGAGATCTATAATGGCTACAGGATGGAACCAAATAAGGAGGAAAACTGGAAATTACGTGAAGACATTTTTTCTGGTTACACATCATGTTCCCCTATATTAGATGCGTATTACAATGAAGACAACCAGTATTTTGAAGAAGCAAAAAGTGAAGGTGTAAGGTTTGGTTTTATTTTTTTCGAAAACATAAATATACCCCGCGAAAACATAGTTACTTTCAGAGGAAAGATAGAAGACAAGATTGTAAATAAGACAATGCCATACGGCATAGCAAACAGCCTAGGGGGAGCTACAGGGTTTCATTTTTCATACATAGATTTCATCATATATGATTATACTGCTTTCCTGAAGAACATTAAGGAAATATTGTCCAGTTACAAATTTGAAGAAGTCGGTTATTCAGACTTCTCAACAGGAGCCCCCCCCCGTATTCTTTAATAGATAAACCATCCAATAGGTTTAATCATGATTTTTTGATTAAAAAAATCTTAAATATAAACACAAACAATACCGTTCTATTTTTTATTCTGATTTTTAAAACAAATTCATTACTTTTGCGGTTCAATAAAAGACTGTTATCAGTTGATAGATAATTAATTTATCCGACTTATATAAGATAAGCCCTAATATATGCAAAAAAATTTAGTAATTGTTGAGTCTCCGGCTAAAGCCAAAACAATAGAGAAGTTTCTGGGGAAAGATTATAAAGTAATGTCCAGCTATGGACATATCAGAGACCTGAAAAAGAAGGATTTAGGAATAGACATAGAGAACGATTATGCTCCTATATATGAAGTCCCTGCTGATAAGAAAAAAGTAGTGGATGAACTTAAAAAAGCAGCTAAAGAAGCAGATATAGTATGGCTGGCTTCCGATGAAGACCGCGAAGGGGAAGCGATTTCATGGCATCTTTTTAAGACATTGAAATTAGATGAAAAGAAAACGAAACGGATTGCTTTCCACGAAATTACAAAAGATGCAATTATTCATGCAATAGAGAATCCGCGTCAAATAGATATAAACTTAGTAGATGCACAGCAAGCCCGCCGTGTGCTTGACCGTATTGTAGGCTTTGAACTTTCTCCCGTTTTATGGCGAAAAGTGAAACCTTCTCTATCAGCTGGAAGAGTACAATCGGTAGCTGTGCGACTAATTGTAGAACGGGAACGCGAAATTCAATCATTTAAGGCTGAAGCTTCATACCGTGTAACGGCTACATTCATCAAGAAAGAAAATAATATTGAATCTGAGATAAAGACAGAGCTTAGTAAACGCTTGAAGACAAAAAAGGAAGCCTTAGAACTTTTAGAAAAACTCAAACAGGCCAACTTTACAGTTGAAGATATTGAAACCAAGCCTGTTAAAAAATCTCCGGCCGCCCCTTTTACAACATCAACATTACAGCAAGAAGCATCCCGTAAATTAGGCTTCCCCGTTTCATTAACTATGATGGTAGCACAAAAGCTATACGAATCGGGAAAAATAACTTATATGCGTACCGATTCGGTAAATCTATCGGGATTGGCTATTAACACAACTAAGAATGAAATAGAATCCGTTTACGGCAAGCAATATTCTAAAGTACGCCAGTTTTCGACAAAGACAAAAGGAGCACAAGAAGCCCATGAGGCTATCCGCCCTACTTACATTACGGAACATACTACTACCGGAACTGCTCAAGAAAAAAAGCTTTATGACCTAATATGGAAACGAACAATAGCTTCGCAAATGGCAGATGCTGAACTCGAAAAAACAACCATAACGATAGGTATATCAAACAATAAAGACTTAAAATTTGCGGCTGTAGGAGAAGTTATTAAATTCGATGGATTCCTTCATGTATATATGGAGGGTACTGACGACGACAATATAGATAGTGAGACAAGCCTATTACCTTCGGTAAAAATAAACGAAGTAATGGACATGAAGGAAACCACTGCTACCGAGCGATTTACCCAACGACCTAGTCGTTATAGTGAAGCTGCATTAGTCAGAAAGCTTGAAGAGTTGGGCATAGGTAGGCCGTCAACTTATGCTCCCACAATTTCGACCATCCAAAACCGTGAATATGTAGAGAAGTCAAATATTGAAGGAAGCGAACGTCAATATAATATCCTTACTCTGAAAAAAGATAAAATTACCGACTCCGAAAAAACAGAAACTGTTGGTACAGATAAAGGTAAACTCATCCCCACTGATACAGGAACAGTTGTCAACGATTTTCTTACAGAGTATTTTCCTAACATCCTTAATTATAATTTTACGGCTAATGTCGAAAAAGAATTTGACCTGGTTGCTGAAGGAGAAGAAAACTGGACAAAGATGATTGATAAATTTTACAAAGTCTTCCATCCTGTAGTAGAAACAGCTACTAATATGCAAACAGATCACAAAATAGGTGAGCGTATATTAGGAACGGATCCAAAAACGGGGAAACAAGTTTCGGTTAAAATAGGGAGATTCGGACCAATGGTGCAAATAGGCGTACAAGAAGACGAAGAGAAACCTCAATTTGCCAGCCTACAAAAAACACAATCTATCACAACAATATCACTTGATGAAGCGTTGAAACTATTTGAACTTCCTCGCATTATTGGAGAATATGAACTTAAAGAAGTCAGTGTAAGTACAGGTAGATTTGGCCCTTACATTAAACATAATAGCAAATTTATTTCGCTGCCTAAAGGTGGAGATCCTTTTAGCATCAATATAGATGAAGCCATTTCTTTAATAGAAGATAAAAGAAAAAAAGATGCTGAAAAATTAATTAAAACATTTACAGAAGACGCAGATCTACAAATACTCAATGGACGGTATGGGCCGTATATTGCATATAAGAAATCGAACTACAAAATTCCGAAAGGAATAGCACCGGATAGCTTAGATTTTGAGGCTACTATGAAAATAGTGAACGCTACTGAAAGTAAGTCTAAGTCTGACACAAAAGCTAAAGGTAAAGCTAAGAAGAAATAAGATATATAATTAGACATAATGATTTACCCAAACCATATAAAAATTGATGAATAGGTTTTTGGAGAAGATATTTGGGTATAGTGGATTTAAAATATTAATTCCGCTGATCGATTTGGTTATTATTTATGGAGCCATCATACTGACTTTTGATTTTTTCAAAGACTCATTAGATAATTTTTCTGAAAATTGGTTCGCATTCATAGCTATATCTCCATATATAGGAATTAGCTATCTTCTTATTAGTCACATTTTTGAACTTGACAAACCTAAAGACTTCACTTTTTTCGGGGTCGGATACACAGTCATTTTAGCCATTATAACCTTATTGCTTGTCACCATGGCTATAAGCTTCCTTACCCGAGAATTTGCATATCCCCGAAGCATTATACTTACAAGTTCTTTCATACAAGCATTCTTTATTACACTCTGGCATTTATTCGCTAGCAGAATGTATTTTCGTGTCAACAAAGGAAAATCGGTTCTGGTCATAGGTATTCAAAAAGCCCAAGAATTAGCATATAAGTTGTTAGAATCGCGAGGGATGTGGTCGCATATAAAACACGTATGCGCACCAGATCACCCTAATGTATATAACTTTATTGGACAATGTGATGTAACATTTCTTACAGAAGACGTGGACGAAACATTGAGACAGAATATCATCCTTTATTGTATTGAGCAAAATCGCTCTGTATTTTATCAACCCAAAAACTCGGAGATACTACAATTCAATGCGAACTTCTTACAGATAGATGATTCCCCTATATTAGATGTAAGAGAACTAGGTATATCGCCAAGCAGCGAAACTATTAAACGTATAATAGATGTTATTCTCTCCAGCATAGCATTTATAATTTTCCTCATACCGTCTGCATTTATTTACTTGATACTTAAAATCGGAGGAGGAACAGCATTTTATGTACAGAAAAGGGTTACAAGAAATAATAGAGTATTTAAAATTTATAAGTTCAGGACTATGGTGGAAAATGCGGAAGCTCTATCCGGCCCAGTTTTGGCACAGGATGTAGATAAGCGCATTACTAAAATAGGCCGTATTCTTAGAGCTACACGTCTTGATGAAATTCCTCAAATATATAATATTCTTATAGGAGATATGAGTGTCGTTGGCCCTCGTCCCGAAAGGCCATTCTTTGTAAAACAATTTTGTGAAGAGATGCCTGAATATAATCTCCGCCACCGAGTAAAGGCTGGGCTTACCGGATTAGCTCAAGTGCAAGGAAAATATAATACATCTGTTAGGGACAAACTAAAATACGATCTTCTATATATAAATGGATATTCTTTCGCTTTAGATTTTAAGCTTATGATGCAAACTCTCAATATTCTCTTACGTAGAAGCAGTACAGAGGGTGTAAAAAGCGTAACAGAACTTGAAAAAGAAGTAGAAGATTTAACCAGACGTTAACTAAATAAATATGACTAATTTTCAGCAACTCGTAATTAATCGTCGCAGCACCCGTAAATTTACAGATGAACCTCTGAGCCCTGAGCAAGTTGAGATTATCATAAAATCGGCTTTAATGTCACCTACATCCAAGAGCTCAAATGCATGGCAGTTTCTTTTAGTAGAAGATAAAGACATGCTGGAAAAGCTATCTCATTGCAAAAAAACGGCAAGTAAGTTAATAGCAGGCTGTGCTCTTGCTATAATTGTGCTAGCTGATCCTCTAACAAGCGATGTCTGGATCGAAGATACATCTATTGCATCTATCATGATGCAGTTACAAGCCGAGGATTTAGGGCTGGGTAGTTGTTGGATACAAGTTAGGGAACGTTATACAGTCGCAGACACTCCATCTGATGAATATATCAGAGAGTTATTTGATATACCCATGCAATTTCAAGTTTTATCAGTAATAGCTTTAGGGCACAAAGCTCAAGAGAGGCCGCCTTTTAATGAAGAAAAACTGCAGTGGGAAAAAATACATATCGGAAAATTCAATATCAATCAATTATAAGAATAGAAAATCATGGCTGCACCTAAATCAAATGACCGATTGTCATATGGCATCACCATTCTCATATTCGGGATATTATATCTACTAGATAAAGTAGGTTTTCTGAATAAAATACCTTACGGGGAACATCTTATAAGTGTTGGGGTATTTTTCCTTATAGGTGGAATCGTTTTTCTGATCACACAACCAAAGAAAGTTCTGGGATGGATATTTCTAATCATCGGTATAATTCTTAATGCAGATTTATTCTTCGGATGGCTAGCCAACTATTCTAATCTAGTAGTTCCTATTGCACTTATTATTGCAGGAACAGCAATGGTGTTGACTGCTAAAAAGAAAGACTGATGAAAATAGTTTGTCTTGGAGCCGGTAATGTTGCGACTCATCTTGTAACAGCTCTATACGAACATTCAATTGATATAGTACAAGTATATAGCCGCACATTGGAGTCTGCATCTGCTTTAGCGAACAGAGTTGGAGCCAAGCCTCTAACAGACCTTAAAGAGGTTGTAGATAACGCTGATATATATTTATTTTCGCTCAAAGATTCTGTTTTGGAAAATGTGATGGCACAAATTCCAAACAATTCAGGTTTATGGATACATACAGCCGGAAGTGCATCATTAAATATATTCAGTAATTACACGTCCCGTTATGGAGTACTCTATCCGTTTCAGACCTTCACGAAAAATCGTAAAATAAATTGGAGTGAAATCCCTATTTTTGTAGAGGCTTCGGATAATGAGAGTCTAAATACAATCAATATAATAGCTAAACAATTATCGAATAAAATATTCGATCTTTCATCAGAAGAGAGAAAATACTTACATTTAACAGGAGTATTTGCATGCAATTTCACCAATCATATGTACACCTTATCCAAACAATTCTTAGATAAGATAAATTTACCTTTTGATGTGGTTCTACCTCTAATCGATGAAACAGCATCTAAAATTCATGATCTCAGTCCAGAAGAAGCCCAGACTGGCCCCGCCATTCGTTACGACGAAAATGTAATAAATAAACATTTATCATTAATCGAAGATGATATCGTCAAGCAGATTTATAAAATAATGAGTGATAATATCCATAGAATAAGTAAAGAATAATGAGCACTATAAATTACGACCTAAAAAAAATCAAGACCTTTATATTTGATGTTGATGGAGTTTTGTCTCCTGACTCAATACCATTATCTCCCGAAGGAGAACCTATGCGTATGGTGAATATAAAAGATGGATTTGCTATTAACCTCGCTGTTAAAAATGGATATGGAGTAGCTATTATAACAGGAGCTGACACAGAAAATGTCCGTAAGCGCTTCGCCCGTCTTGGGGTAAAAGACATATATATGAAATCCAGAATTAAAATAAATGATCTCAATGATTATATGCAAAAAACCGGATACAATCCGGAAGAGATAATGTATGCAGGCGATGATTTACCAGACTATCAGGTAATGCAAACAGTCGGTCTATCAGTTGCTCCTGCCGATGCAGCTCATGAGATAAGAAGCATAGCAAAATACATATCACATTGTAAAGGGGGTCAAGGTATTGCTCGCGACATTATAGAACAAGTTATGAGAGCTCAAGATAAATGGATGGGTGAAGAAGCGTTTGGTTGGTAAGGATACTTCTACCTTTATTCTAATTTTTCTTATTTGCTATAAAATGATAGAATTAGTTTGGAGCTCTGGTATATAAGAACCCTGCAATAAACATAAATACAATATTTGGTATCCATACAGCCAGCCATGGTGGCATTGTACCAGATACAGCAAATGTAGAACTAACCGTTTGGAAAAGAATATATGATACACTCAATCCTAAACCAATACCTATATTCAACCCCATGCCTCCTTTCACTTTTCGGGCTGATAAGGATGCACCTATAAGGGTCAGGATAAAAGCAGAGAAGACTGATGCAAAACGTTTGTGAAATTCGATTTCAAACTGTGTTATACTAACCCCTCCTACATTAGCTTGTCCTTTAGACTTCTGTCTTTCAATATAGCGATACAATTCAGGAGAAGTCATCAATTCGAAAGAATTGACAGACGCAAGAAAATCGCTAGGTATAACATTTATAACAGTGTCTAATTTTGTTCCATTCGTAATAACCTCTTTCATTCCATGAAATTCACGTATCATATAGTTATGGAATACCCAATTAAACGCGCTGTCGTATTGAACCTTTTGCGCAATCAATCTAGATTCTAACTCTTTATCTTTAAACTTATCCAAAGATAAATTGTATCCTTCACGGGTTTTGTTATCAAACCGCTCCATATACAGGATAACACCTTTTTCTACTTGTAATTGGATACTGGTTGCATAGTCGCGGCTCTTATCCCTCACATATTTATTCTGAAAATTAATACGTGTTTCATTCGCCGGAGGTATAATAAAGCTACTCAGTATAAAAGAGAAAATGGCAATTATCCCTGCCGAAATCATATAAGGTTTCATCAACCGTTTAAAACTCATACCATTCGATAACATTGCTATTATTTCCGAATTATCAGCCAATTTAGATGTAAAAAAGATAACGGCAATAAATACGAATAATGCACTAAAAAGGTTGGTATAGTAAGGAACAAAATTGAGGTAATAATCGAATATGATAGCTTTCAATGGGGCATTGGAATTCAAAAACTTATCCAACTTCTCATTTATATCAAATACTACAGCAATGGATATAATAAGAATAATTGAGAATATATAGGTCCCTAAGAACTTCTTAATTATATATCTATCTACTATCGATAAAACTCTCATCACTTCTTAACTTGATTCTCTTAAGCTTGAATTAGATTCTTCTCGAAATATCATTTATTACAGACTTTTTCCACAAAGTGAAATCGCCTTCAATAATATGCTTTCTAGCCTTTTTCACTAGTTGTAAATAAAAAGCAAGATTATGTATGGAGGCTATCTGTAAGGCTAATATTTCATCTGTAATAAATAAGTGACGAAGATATGCTTTTGTATATAAAGTATCAACAAATGAAGCACCATTTTCTTCAATCGGAGAAAAATCTGTAGCCCATTTTTTATTCCTCATATTCATTATTCCATCCCATGTAAATATCTGCCCATTACGGCCATTACGTGTCGGCATGATGCAGTCAAACATATCTACACCTCTTTCTATAGCTTCCAGTATATTGGCCGGAGTGCCTACTCCCATCAAATAGCGGGGTTTGTCTTTAGGTAGTATTTCATTTACTACCTCAATCATTTCATACATTTTCTCTGTAGGTTCTCCTACAGCCAACCCTCCGATAGCATTTCCCTCTGCCCTTTTCGAGGCCACATTTTCGGCAGCTCTACGACGCAGATCAGGATAAACACAGCCTTGCACAATAGGAAAAAGAGCCTGCTTATAACCATATTGAGACTCTGTGTTTGAGAATTGGTTTATACACCTATCTAGCCATTTCTCAGTCAAATCAAGTGATTTTTTAGCATAACCATAATCGGCATCTCCAGGAGTACATTCGTCGAATGCCATTATTATATCGGCTCCTATTATCCGCTGTATATCCATAACGGACTCAGGGGTGAAAAAGTGTTTCGAACCATCTATATGTGAACGAAAGACAGCACCCTCTTCTGTTAATTTCCTATTTTCTGCTAAAGAAAAAACCTGAAATCCTCCACTATCGGTTAATATTGGTTTATCCCAACTATTAAACTTGTGAAGTCCTCCTGCTTGTTTAAGTATTTCTAATCCGGGGCGAAGATAAAGATGATATGTATTGCCCAAAATGATTTGGGCTTTTATGTCATCTTTTAATTCTGTCATGTGAAGGGCTTTCACTGCCCCCTGTGTTCCAACAGGCATAAAAATAGGAGTTTCTATCTGTCCGTGATCAGTTGTAATAAGTCCTGCCCTAGCTTGTGAGGAGCTGTCAGTATATTGAAGTTTAAAATCCATTATTCTTTATTCAGACTTGGTTCGTTTTAGGCTGGTCATCTTCTTCCTCTTCTACTTTTTCAGCCAAATCCTTCATCTGTACAACGACTATCGAGGTTTTATTTTTCTTAATAATAGTAAATCGATACCCCTCGGCCTCCAGTTTATCATGTGTATTCGGAATACGTCCAAATTTATCTATCAGATAACCGGCTAGTGTATCGTATTGTTTTTCTTTATCTATCGGATGGGGCAATTCATCATTTATATCAGTAATAGCAGCAGTAGCAATAACAGAATATGTATCTTCTCCTGTTTGTTCTACAAAAGGAATCTCGTTATCATATTCGTCTTGTATTTCTCCTACAAGTTCTTCCAAAATATCCTCCATTGTGATTACACCTTCCACCCCGCCATACTCATTCAGCACCATGGCTATCTGCTGGTGTTTTACCTGAAATTCTTTTAATAGTAAGCCTATACGTTTCGTTTCTGGCGTGAAAGATACAGGTCGTACGATAGAACGTATATCCACTGTTCCACTTATACGCATCTTTTTTAAGATATCTTTCAGATGGACAACTCCAATTGTGTTATCTATATTGTCCTCATAACACGGGATACGTGAATATCCTTCTTCTATTACGAATTCAAGCGTTTTTTCATCATAGTCATTTGCATCTATTGCAACCACTTGTGTACGTGGAACCATTATTTGCCGGGCTGTACGTTCCGAGAAATCAAATGCATTCTGAATAATATCAAATTCGGTGCTATCAACTTTTCCGCTTTCTTTAGCCTGATCTACCAAATAACGCAATTCATCGCTACTATATACCTCCTGTTCAGATACAGCATGTAATCCCACAGCCCTGATTATAAAGTTTGCGACACCATTCAGCACCCATATAAATGGACGACAAATCCAATAGAAAGCATGCAGCGGATATGCGACAGCCATTGTAGTCTGCTCTGAACGCTGTATCGCAAGCGATTTAGGAGCTAACTCCCCCAAAACAATGTGCAATATCGTTATTATGACAAAGGCTATAGCCAATGAGATTGTAGAAAGAAGGGTCGGAGCCAAAGCAAGATCAAACAACGCTAAAAACTGCATTATTATTTTCGATACAATAGGCTCACCTATCCAACCTAATGCAAGACTGGATAATGTAATACCAAACTGGGTTGCAGCCAAATAGGCATCCAGATGAGTTACAATATGTTTGGATAAAACAGCTGTACGGCTTCCTGCCTGAGCTTTTAATTCTAGTTGAGAAAATCTTACTTTTACAATTGCGAACTCTGCCGCGACAAAAAAACCATTTAAGAAAACAAAAAATAAGGTAATAAATACCGAAAGAAATATGTCCATATTCTTATATGAATGATAATATTGCAAAGATAATATAATTGTCTATTTATTTAACAAAAAAGGACTTAAACAATCATATTTTAGATAATTTAGGAAGAGCGGTAACTGTTTACTGTTCAGCATTACCTACTTAGGCATATTGGCTTTAACTTTATCCAGTTCCATTTTCAACTCGCCTCTATCTATCAAAAAGCGAACGACACTAATCACATTTTTAGATGGATATTGAGTGAGAGCATTGACTACAAAATCAAGAGATAATTCTTTATCTTCTAACAATTTCTTAATACTTATTGCTATTTCTGCAAAACATTTGTCAGTCAACTTCGGGTTATTCTTTGCCAGACAGACATCACATTGTTCGCAATCCTTAATGTTTTTCTCCCCGAAATAAGACAATAATAAACGGCTTCGACAAATATCATTTTGTTCTGCATAATCACTCATTGCCTGTATCCGTATTGCAAAACGTTCTTTTCGTTCCTCATTCACCAGACGCGGTATAGTCAGATACTTCTTATCTACACGAGACTGAGTATAAGCTATCAAAGGAGTCTTTTTATGAGGAATATAATCTATAATATTCCGTTTCGTCAGAATTTTTAGTTTCTCATAAACATCTCTCCTACTAACATCCAATCTCAAAGCTATATCCTCTTCATCAATAGTAGCATAATTAGTAAAAATGCCAGTATAAAGCCTTAATATAGTATTAACAAGCTGCTCATATTCCTTTTCAAAATTATAATGATATAAATCATCCCTATATATAGTAAACATGAGCCGCGAACGGTTATCTATTTCATCGGTATATTCAATATACCCTGCCAAGTTCAGTATTTTTAAGGCATTATGAGCAGGCAATAATGGCAACTTATATGTAGCACAGAATTCACGGAGACTAAAATCGTACATGACACCTAACCCAAAACCTTCCGCTATCTGAAAAAAATAGGCTAGATAATCATAAACATTGGCTATAAAATCTCTGTCAGGGAATTCATCCTTAATGCGTTTCTTCAATTTAGTGCTATCATTCTTATTGTAAAGAATGATAGCATAAGCCTTATTTCCATCTCGGCCGGCACGCCCTGCTTCTTGAAAATATTCCTCTATAGCGTTAGGCAAGTCCATATGAATAACAATACGAACATCAGGCTTATCTATACCCATTCCGAAAGCATTCGTACATACAATAATGCGTAGTTTATTATCTTTCCATGCAGCTTGTTTCCGAGTCTTATCTAAGCTATTGAGTCCCGCATGATAATAATCTGCCGAAATTCCCTGTTGATTGAGATAATCTGATAGTTCTTTCGTTTTTTGTCGACTTCTCACATAAATAATACCTGACCCTCTGACACGTTCAAGAATCCTAACTAATTCTTCTTGCTTAGCTTCAGTGTTACGAATCATATAAGCCAAGTTATTCCGCTCGAAGCTCTTCTTATAAACGTTTTTATCCTTGAAATGGAGTTGTTCCTGAATATCATTTATTACTTCAGGTGTAGCTGTAGCAGTTAAGGCAAGAATAGGAATTTGCGGTATATACTCACGTATTTGAGCAATCTTAAGATAGGATGGACGAAAATCATAACCCCATTGTGATATGCAATGTGACTCATCAACGACAAGCATACACACATTCATAACCTTGAGCTTACTCAAGAAGAGTTGTGTAGCTAGCCTTTCTGGCGAAACGTAAAGAAATTTGTAATCTCCAAAGATAGCGTTTTCCAATGTAGTGATAATCTCCTGTCTGGTCATTCCTGAATATACGGCTAACGCCCTTATTCCTCGAATCCGAAGATTGTCTACCTGATCTTTCATGAGTGCTATAAGTGGTGTCACCACAAGACAAAGACCTTCCATTGCCATTGTTGGTACCTGAAAGGTCAATGATTTCCCTCCACCTGTGGGCATCAGCCCCAGTGTATCTTTTCCTTTGCTAACAGAATGAATAATATCTTCCTGTAATGGGCGAAATTCATCATAGCCCCAATATTGCTTGAGTATCTTATGATAAATATCCATTTATCTATCTGTTAGTAAATATATCTTATTTATTAGACATCGAGCGAAGTATTTGCTGGATTCCGATTTCAGCCAATTCCTTATACTCTAGTAAATCTTCCTGATTGCAATGATAAGTATATAATACTTTTGGATGCACTTTCTTAGCTGCATCCACAAACATTTTATCATTCATCGTATACGGTAAATTCTTCGGAAGGAAAGCTATATCTATAGTTCCTTTCAAGGAATCCATCTCTGGTATATTCTCCGTATCAGCTGCCACATACACTCTCTTATCTCCGAAAGTAAATATATAACCATTACCGCGTCCTTTCGGATGATAATGCTCGCCATCAGGCTTTTTATTTACAATATTATAGGCAGGAACAGCCTCTATAGGAATATCACTCCAAGAGGTTTTATCTCCATTACTCATAACATCGCCATAACCCAATATGCCATTACAAACCTTTGATACGATATAATGCGTATCACTTTTTCTTACTTCACTTATAGCAACAGTATCTAAATGATCACCATGCTCGTGTGTCAAGATTATTAAATCCGCTTTAGGCAATTTTGTATAATCAGCCACTTTGGAATAAGGGTCAACCTGAATAATTTTACCTGCGTATTCGAACATAACTGAACCATGACCAATCAAAGCTACCTTTAGAGGGCCTTGATTTGTTTCATAAACATCAGCTTTAATATATTCATTTTGTTCCATCGTTATTGAATCTATTGGCTTACTTTCTGTATTTGTTGTACTTGCTTTATTTCCACAAGCCATGAAAGAGAATAAACAGATAATCACACATAGTAACAATGATTTTTTCATAAGCTTTGAATTATTAGTAAAATTAACAAAGTTGCCCTGTATCAATATCTTTTACGTATAACTGAATATTAGTCTTACCGTTATGAATATTTTCTTCCAATGTATAGCATATATCAAAAGGTACTCCGCTTTTCACCTGTTCATAACTATCGCTTTGACGAAATGCAATACCATTCACAGGAGCCGAAGTGGTCTGATCAATCATTTCTAGTTTAAGATGTACATTATCTTTTCCCACTACTTTGCTAGTTCCGTAATCTTGCACTTTACAAGTAATGAATATAGGATTCAGATTTTCAGGACCAAAAGGGGCAAAAGCCGCAAGATCATTCATAAACTTGTTATTAATATCCCTGAACGTAAGCATCGCATCGATATTTATCTGAGGACGCATCATTTCTGGTGCTATCATTTCGAGCGACAACTCATCAAATCTTCGTTTAAATTCTTTCAGATTCTCTTCTTTAAGAGATAATCCGGCAGCATAGGTGTGCCCACCAAAGTTTTCGAGAATATCTTTACAGGCCTCTATAGCCTTATATACATCAAAACCCATCACAGAACGCGCCGAACCTGTTATTAATCCTTGAGATTTAGTTAAGACAACAGCCGGACGCAAGTATTTTTCAGTAAGTCTTGATGCTACGATACCAATAACGCCTTTGTGCCAACTTTCGTCATAGATTACAATACTCTTTTTCTTCGTCATGTCTACTGTCTCATCTATAAACAGTATAGCTTCTTCCGTTATGCGTTTATCTAATTCTCTACGATCATCGTTATAATGGTCTATATTAGCACTTTTTTCACGCGCATCTTCTATAGTGCTTGACAATAATAAATCTACAGCTTCTTTTCCTTTCATCATTCGTCCGGAAGCATTGATCCGAGGCCCTATCTTAAATATAATATCATTTACGGTAATGTTTTTATATGTCAACCCGCAAATGTCTATTATCCCTTTCAGCCCAAGACTGGGATTTGAATTTATCTGTTTTAAGCCGTAGTATGTCAGAACCCTGTTCTCACCAGTTATCGGAACAATATCAGATGCGACGCTCACCGCCACCAAATCTAAAAGATCTGTCAACTCGGAAAAATCTATCTTGTTGTTTTGAGCTAATGCTTGCACTAGCTTGAATCCAACTCCACATCCTGACAGATGTTCGTATGGATACACAGAGTCTAATCGCTTTGCATCTATCACTGCTACAGCATCGGGCAATATTTCGTCAGGCATATGATGATCGCCGATGATAAAATCAATACCTTTTTGCTTAGCATAGGCAACCTTTTCTATAGCCTTAATACCACAGTCTAGAGCTATAATTAATTTTACACCTGTTTCCTCTGCGTAATCTATACCCTGTTCGGAAATACCATACCCTTCATCGTAGCGATCGGGGATATAATAATCTAGGTTAGTTGTAAATTTCCGAAGAAATTTATAAACAAGAGCAACGGCTGTAGTACCGTCCACATCGTAATCACCGTATATCAATATACGTTGCTTTTGTCCCAATGCCTTTTCAATTCTCTTGATTGCTTTATCCATATCCGGTAACAAGAATGGATCATGCAAATCTTTCAGATTAGGATGAAAGAATTTAAATGCATCTTCTTCTGCAGATATACCTCTCCGTATCAAGAGTTGGCAAAGAACAGGACTTATGCCTAATTTCTTAGCAAGGTCATCTCTCTGCTCTTTTTGCTGGGTTGTTAGGTCTTCGTAATTCCATTTGTAAATCATTATATATAGTTTTTCTTTCTTCTGTCTCAGGAGGGATTGATTAACAATTATCTACTAAAGATGGGATAATTAACATAAAACACCAATCCCTATGTTGTGATAGGCAGCTAATGAATCAGCAGTCTATTACGAATTTGTAAAGATAATATATATATACGAAATCACTGTACGTGATTATATTTTTATTGCGAACAATATTATAACAACCTATAAAGCAATATCATATATAATCCTTGCTAATTATTGTACTATTAGAACAAATATAAAAGCAAAAAGATTTCCATACCTAAAGAAAAAGCCCTGAAAAAGATACAGGGCTTTATAAAATAATTTAAACTTTATCACTTAACATTACTGGCTTTTAACCCTTTAATAACAGCTGATGTAAACCCCGAATGTTCCATTTCATTTAGTCCTTTTATAGTAATACCACCGGCTGTAGTAACTTTATCGATTTCTGCTTCTGGATGGTTTCCGTTCGCTTCCAGCAGGTCAATAGCACCACGAAGAGTTTGAAGAACAGCATTCTTTGCTTGCTCTGGGTAGATTCCCATTTCGACACCACCCTCCATTGCCGCCCTGATATAACGAAAAGCAAAAGCTATACCACACGAAGTCAATGAGGTTATTGCTGGTATAAGTTTTTCATCTACGAACTCAGCTTTCCCTAATAACGAAAAAATACGATATATCTGATTCTGTTCCTCTTTTCCTGCGCTTTGAGATGCAATATAAGTCATACTCTGCCTCACTGCGATAGCTGTATTCGGAACTACACGGAATACTGGTTGCTCGGGAGATGTCCACTCTTGCAATTGCGATAAGCTAACAACAGCAGCAACCGACACTATCAACTTCTTAGGATTTACCAGCAAATCTTTATGCTCTTTCAAAACGCTTTCTACAAGCCATGGTTTAACTGCAACAACAACGACATCCGCTATTTTTAAGGAATCATAATCACCCACTGCAATATTCAAGTCTGCATTTACAGCCTTTAGTCTCGGCACATTTTTACCTTTATGATCAATCACAGTGATATCCTGCGGCAAAATACTTCCACTCATAGCTAGTCCCAGAGCTATCGCTCCTCCCATATTTCCAGCTCCTATAATAGATATCTTCATAAATATTCAATATTATATTTCTTTATAACAAAGTTAGTAAAATTCCGACAGCACATATAAACCTTTTATATAAACACCTGTATAAGTTTTTAACACCTTATACATGATTATGTTCGGGTAAAGCAACAAGCCTAAAACAATGTTTATCTTAAAACTCTTTTAAAACATATATAATTACTTCATTTTCCTTACTTTTGCACAAATTTTAAATAATGATAGACAGATTATTCAAAAAAAAGGATATCAGTGCAATCCTTAGCGAATCGAAAAGCTCTAATAACGAGCTTAAGCGAAGTCTGACAGCAACAAATCTCATAACTCTCGGTATCGGCGCTATTGTCGGCACAGGAATATTCGTTATCACAGGACAAGCTGCTGCCACTTATGCAGGACCTGCATTGACCATTTCATTCGTTATATCTGCCTTAGGTTGTGTTATGGCCGGGCTTTGTTATGCTGAATTTGCAGCCATGATTCCGGTATCGGGCAGCGTATATTCATATAGCTATACTACAATGGGCGAAATATTAGCTTGGTTTATTGGATGGATACTTATTCTTGAATATCTCTTTGCTTGCTCTAGTGTGGCTGTTGGCTGGTCGGGATATATGCTTAGTTTATTGAATGAATGGGGTGTAGATTACCCCCAGCAGATAGCATATGCCACATTTGACCACACTAAAGACGGCTGGATATGGACAGGAAGTATCATCAACTTTCCCGCAGTTTTTATCGTAGCTATTGTTTCAGCTTTTCTTATAGGAGGTATTAAGCAGTCGGCTTTAGTAAACAATATCATTGTTGTCATTAAAGTCTCCGTAATTCTTCTGTTTATAGGATTTGGTCTATCATACGTAGATACAAGCAATTGGATACCTTATATTCCTGCGAACACAGGAACCTACGGAGAGTTCGGCTGGAGTGGAATATTCAGAGGTGCTGCTGTCGTTTTTTATGCATATCTCGGATTTGACGCGCTATCTACTGCAGCAGGTGAAGCACGTAACCCACAAAAAGATATGCCTAAAGGTATTCTCATTTCCCTTCTAATATGTGCAATCTTATATATATCTGTAACTACAGTATTAACAGGTATGGTAAATTATAAGGAACTTAATGTAGCTGCGCCAATCGCCTTAGCTATCGACCGTGCAGGCGAAGGATTATCTTGGCTCAGCCCATTTATCAAGCTGGGCGCTATAGCTGGTCTTAGTTCGGTTATATTGGTGATGATGCTCGGACAATCACGTATCTATTATTCGATATCTAAAGATGGATTATTACCAAAAACTTTCTCAAAAGTGCATCCAAGACATGGCATACCACACAATGCAACTATCTTTGCCTGTATAATAACAGGTGTAATTGCAGGACTATTTCCACTGCATATTCTCACAGAACTAGTATCCATCGGTACATTGATGGCTTTTACGATTGTTTGTATTTCCATTATTGTATTACGTAAGACTCAACCAGATTTGAAACGTCCTTTCAGGACTCCATTGGTTCCGCTTATTCCCTTGCTTGGTGCGGCCATCTGTATTGTACAAATGGTATCTTTGCCATGGAGTACTTGGGTGCGGATGATCGGATGGACTATTATAGGTTTTATAATCTACTTTGCCTATGGCATCAAGCATAGTAAATTAAATTCTAAATCTTAAAAAGTAACAAAGTATACAAAATTCAGATTATTTTTTGTTTTTACTACTTTCTCCATTTTAGGCATATAATCACCAATATAGATAAAAACTCAGGCGAAAAATACACCTGAGTTTTTCATCTTATCAAAAAGGTATAGATTACTTTAGATTATCTAATTTAAAATACGAAAATACAGCTGGGGTATCTATCTCTCCAATATGTATCAGCCCCGGACGGGCAATTCTATCCCAACGTACCAGATATCCAAAATCAATAGACTTATCATTTACTTTAATCCATTCTTTTCCATCTTTACTCATGAAGAAATCGAGAAAACAACCACCTGTAACTTCTATTTTAAGATAAACGGATTCTGTTACAGCAGCTCCATAAAGAATTACCTCCTGACCATCTTTTACAGACTTTAAGACAATCTCATTTCCTAAATTTCCCCATACAACTAGATTTTTATCGTCACCATACATCGTCAGCCCTTTTAAGCTTTTGTTCTTATCAGCCAACAATGTTTCGTAACTATAATGGGGTGTCGCAGGACGAAGGCACAAGGCAGAGCCAAAACGATTCTCACTTTTAGGCGTTCCACTAAGATAAAGCTTCCTCTCCTTTATTACAGTATTCACATTTGCATATCCGTAGTTCCAAGTCCAATCAATTTTTAGTTTTCCATCTTGAAAGTTATCTTCAAAGTTTACTACGTCTTTTTGAGTTGTATTAGCAAATGGCATAGGTTGCTCTACTTTTGTTACATTACCTGTCCGAAAATGTACCCAATTATCATCACCTACATACATTTCCTGTAAGATTGGCTGACGTCCGGCATAGAATCCATCACCTCTCAGATAAGCGTGACACATATAGTACATACGTCCATCAGGTGTTGTCACTGTTGTTCCGTGTCCTGATGATATAAAATCACCACCTCCGCCGTGCAGAATAGGGTTCCCCTCATATTTTTCATATGGACCTTTAAACTTTTTTGAACGGGCAACATATACATCATAATCGCTACCGGGACCACAACATCCATGAGGAGAATAAACAATGTAATAATAATCTCCTTGTTTAAAGTGATATTGTCCTTCCATCCCAATCCTCTCATCATCTTTTAATAACGAGAATACCTTACCCTCTAGTTTCAATCCATCATCAGATAATTTACTCCCAACTATTTCGATAGGTCGATTATCAAGTCCATATGCTTTCCATGTAATGTACAATTGACCCTTATCATCGTAAATAAAAGCATCTATTGCTTCTGTACCAAACTCAACCAATAAGCCATGGTCTGTAAACTTATCGTTCATACTATTAGCTGTCGCTACTCCGATATAAGAAACATTATCAGATTTCCGGCGAGCTGTATAGTAACAATACACTTTTCCATTCTTATGATGATAAAGTTCCGGAGCCCAAAAGGATGATGAAGTCCATTCAGGCTGTTTATCGAAAATATGTCCTGTTTGCTCCCAATTTACCAAATCTTTCGATTTGAACACAGGATAGAAAGGTGCCCATTCCGATGATGTTCCTGTTGCATAATATACATCATCAATCCTCACAATAGAAGGATCAGCCATATCACCACGAATAACAGGGTTCTTGAATGTTTTTTGCTGACCATGTACATTCGCTAAGAATAAGCTAAAAATTAAAATTAAGGAGATTTTATTCATAATTTAAAAATGTTAGAAGGCACAAATTAACAAAAATAAACCAGATAAGAACTATATCCTATAAAAAATTATCCGCATCGACACACTAAGCATCTATGCGGATAAAATATTATAAAAAATAGCATCTTTCTAATTACACTACACTTACTTAAACAATTATGGCAATTCCTTAATCTTTATATTTTTAAACCAAACCTCATCACCATGGTCTTGCAACAAAATATTTCCTTCTGCTGCATTTCCAAAATTAGGCCAGTCTCTATATTTACTATATGCCACCAATGCATTAAACATTTGGGTATTACGTTCATATTCCAGTAATTTAACTCCATTCAGCCAATGCTCTACATGATTACCTTTTACGATAACTGTAGCTGTATTAAATTCATTTTTCTTGAAAGGCTTATCTTCCGAAACAGGTATTAAATCATACAAGGCTCCTAATTTGCGGTTACCTTTTACGCCTAGCTTCGCATCCGGATGCTTTTCATCGTCTAATATCTGAAACTCGCAACCAATAGAAGAGCCAGCACCTTTATTCATCTCTGTGTCTACAAAATATTTAACACCACTATTAGCACCCTCAGTTATTTTGAATTCAACCCTTAGTTCAAAGTTTTTATATTTACGTGTAGTTACAATATCACCACCATTAGTAGATTCGCCACCATCACTTTTCATAACTTTAAGGATACCATTATCTACAACCCATCCTTTTGCAGGAAATGTTTGCAATCTGGCACCTCTCCATCCTTCGGTTGTTTTACCATTCCAAAGAAGTTTCCATCCATCCTTAGCTTCAACTGGAGAGATTGTATTTACAACACAATTAACCTCGGGGATTTCATTCGACACAGAGGTCTTATATTTTTCGACATCTGTAGTGCAAATACGAATATTTTTCCAGCTTACAGTTTTTCCTTCCAAATCCTTATTCCCGATAGAATGCACCTGCAATGCGATAAATCCGCTTAGCGTCATATCATCCCATATATTAGCACAAGGAATGCCATTTACCCATGTACAGATAGAATTGCCGATAGCTTCGATTCTCGCCGTATTCCAAACTTGATTTTTAAAAGCTGTACGAGCAGGAGGATTTGTTGTCATCGGATACAACCATCCACGACGAGCCTCATCATATACACCACCTGTCCATGCACGAGCCGCCGGATCAATTTCAAATTGGTAACCATGCACTCTCCCATTATCATAATCCTTCTTACTCAGACTACGAAATTGTACGCCCGAATTTAAACCATCATCAATTTTAAATTCAAACTCAAGAATAAAATCGCCATAGTCTTTTTCAGTTGCTAAAAATGTATTCGGAGTTCCCACTTTAGATATACCAACAATGGTTCCGTCAACAACTTTATATTCGGCTTTTCCATTCAATTTCTTCCATCCTTTCAAATTCTTGCCGTTAAACAAGGGTTGCCATTCCTGAGCGGAAATTGATGCCACAAACAGAAAAAGAACAGCCAATAATATATTTTTCTTCATTTAATTCTGTATTTTAAGTTCAAAAACTAAGATTCACTACTTATATTTTATAAAAATCTTCCCATCCCTTACGTGGCGGAATGCCTGTCAGCATAGCATTCGCAAACTTATCGTTTGTAATCTGGTTTGTTCTGCTATCGAAGAACAAGCGTCTGTTAAGACGTTGAGCCATTACTCCTAATGAGAATACCTGACTAAGCGGCCCATGTATTTCGAATGGTGAGCGAGTCTTCTCCACGCCCTGACATGCCAATAAGAAATTTTGGAAATGGTTAGACGGACTCTTTGGTACTTCCGGCAGTTTTGAAGCCATTTCTTTTGCTTTAGCCTCAGGTATGATGGATAATGTACTTCCGTGTGATGCTCCTTTGAATGTAAGGTCTTTACCATATATAATCTTACCCGGATTGATCTTAGTCTTCTGTATCTCCCCTGCACCAGAAGCAGGAATATTAGGGTCAAGAGCAGATTCTCCATAACCGGCAGGAATAGGAGGTAAATTATTTACTCCATCATACCATGTTACATCACAAGCCGGCATCTCTCCTCTTGGTCCGAATCTAAACAAAATAGTCGAATCTGTAGGGAAGAAATAATCATTATGTCCTGTTAGTTTCAATGGATTGACTTCGTACGGTAATCCTAAATCAAGGAATTCATGTACCGTATCAAGTATATGTGCACCCCAGTCACCTAAAGCCCCCATTCCGAAATCGTACCATGAACGCCATTCTCCATAATGATATTTCTCGTTATATTCATGATATGGTGCTGTAGTATGCCATGTCATCCAGTCCAAAGTATTAGGAATAGGTTGCGCTTCGGGATATTTATAAATATTCGTATCCCATCCATGCCAGCGACGAGGATTGTTCATGTGTGCTGAAACAGCAGTCACATCCTTTATAATACCAGCATCTTGCCATGCTTTAAACTGAAAATAGTTAGCTTCGGAGTGACCTTGATTACCTACTTGTGTCACCACATTCGGATATTTGCGGGCAGCTTCCATCATCAATTGAGCTTCAAGGAATGTACGAGCCATAGGTTTTTCGACATATACATGCTTGCCATGAGCCATAGCCATCATAGAAATAGGAAAATGTGAAAAATCGGGGGTAGCTATTGCTACAGCCTCAAATTCATTCCCTATTTTATCAAACATCTCTCTAAAGTCCTTAAATTGTTTTGCTTTTGGATATTTCGCCATCACTTTCTGGGTATGTTTTGCTCCCATGTCCACATCACATAAAGCAACAACATTTACCAATCCTGTATTAGCAAAATCACCAATTATTTGTTCTCCTCTGTTACCGATACCGATATAAGCGATATTAACTTTTCTGTTAGCACCTACAACTCTGCTGTAACTTTCAGCACTCATTGCATTTACTCCACCAACAGCCATACCGGCAGAAGCCAACGCCGCTGTCTTTAAAAAATTTCTTCTTGTAACCATGGTAATGTATTATATTAGTTTTAGATTAATTATTTCCTTAGATACAGACAATATAATCAATTATAAAAGTTATTCGGTCTTGTCGCAATATAGTATTATTGATAATATGTTCACAAAATAATAAATATCTTATGAAACTTCAAAATGTGTGTGCGAACACACAATATAAATAAATAGACAAATCAATATTAATCAATACGTTGACTACAAATACTAAAAACAGTTAAATAGCATGTTATACAACATATATATAGAAAAAAGCCTATAAAGAGAAAATAATTCTCTGATTATGTGAATAACCTAATGTCATTTATGATTTAATTTATATAATATTACATCGTCTAAACCAAACAGACCATAACGGTGTTTAAAAGTACAAAAATAAACTTATAGATGAAATTGACCTATATATATCACAGTGGTTTTGCCATCGAAGGGGATGGGTTTACTATCATTATAGACTATTATAAAGATTCTTCAGACGAAAAGGGTAAAGGTATAGTCCATAAGGAACTTTTGAAAAAATCAGGTAAGTTCTATGTCCTTAGTACCCATTCCCATGCCGACCATTTCAATAAAGAAATTCTGCAATGGCAAAAAGACAGGAATGACATCATTTACATCTTCTCTAAAGATATTTATGATAATCAAAAGGCTAGTGACGATGCCGGCATCTACATGAACAAACTAGATACATACAAAGATGACACTCTTTCTATTCAGGCATTTGGCTCTACCGACTTAGGTGTTTCTTTCTTGATACGAATCAAAGACAAAACAATATTCCATGCCGGAGATCTCAACAACTGGCATTGGAATGAAGAATCTACAAAAGAAGAAGTACATGAGGCCGAGGCATTCTATCAAAGAGAATTGGATCTCCTCGCAGATAACGTAAAACACCTGAACTTAGCCTTGTTCCCAATCGACATACGACTAGGTAAGGATTATATGAAAGGTGCAGAACAATTTATCAAAAGAATAAAAACCGATATATTCTCTCCCATGCATTTTGGCAAAGGGTATGACCGAGCGGCGGCATTTGCTCCTATTGCAATGAAGTACGATTGTAAGTGCATTTGTTGGAAGCATCGTGAAGAGAGTTTTGAATTCTAAACAAGTGAAAAGGGGAATTCAATTGAATTCCCCTTTTTATACTACTAATTTACTTCTAATTCTTGCCAACCGGGTAATTGCGGAAACTTAGCATGAGGCTCTGTCTGATACCAAAATACCACTGATGAAATATCTGACTTCTGAGGCAAATATCTGCCGCCATGATGCCATCCTAAATCCTGTATAGTAACCCGCAAATCTTTATCGAAGCGAATAGGATCTGTTATATGCCAACGGTACAATCCAAAACGCTGTTGAGATAAATACAACCCATTCGGACGTATTACCTGATGTAAGCCGGCATAAGGTGTACAAAACTCCTTATACTGACCTTCTCTATCGAAGTTGTACGAACCACAGAAGTAATCTTCCGTGCCTGTTCCGCAAATAGTTGGATATTGCGTATCGCCATCCATAAAGAATTTGATTTCTCCTTCTCCCCACCAACCGTTATTGTTGACGCCCCAAGCCATATATACGCCGACATACTGACCTTTACCCTTCACTCCGTCAACTATCGTATAGTCTGATGTAGAATTAGGATTCGTCCGTCTCCACTGAGCATGAAAATATCCTGCATCTTCAGGTACTTCTGTCAGTGTGTAATCTATCTGGTAGTAAAGGTTCATCGCATCCTGATCGTTTATGTTCTGCATCGTTATCTTACATTTCTTTCTGAATGGCATTGTCCAGTAACAATTGAATGCACTTCCCGGATTAACACATACCGCCAAAGACGATAATGGTGCATAAACACCCCAGCCCATTCCGAAGAAATCGCCCACAGGGCATTCTACTGATGGTTCTTTCTCATCATCCCAATAAATACGAATAATTGAAAATCGCCAGTTCCCGGTCGGGGTAAGCCATATATGCTGTATAGCGCCTGGTCCATCTATTTCAGCCATCGTAAAAGTCTCACCCGATTTAATCGTCACATATGGGTTTACTTTCCAAGCCTGCCCTAGATCGCGAGCTGCATGAGAAGCCGTGGCCACATTGGGCTTATCCCTGTCTTTAATATCAGCCATACCACCTTTTCCTTTTTCACCGGTAAAGTTTTCGGGACTAATAGAACGGGTTTTAGCATTCGATAGTTGATAAAGATTTCCCATATTCGAATTCAGTCCATTATATGGATACTGCTGCGAATAGGTTGCCAGAGAACATAACAGAAAAAGACAAATAATAGAAATGTAATCTTTTTTCATAAAGTACTATTTTATTGGTTAATGTATTATTTGTATGGGCAATATTATTAGAATAAGGCTATAATAGAGTACCAAAAAACAACATCTACCCTGTGTTAAAAAAGCTCAAATACAACTCCCAATAAAGATAAACAACAGGTATAGAACTACATAAGAATAAACCATACTCTATCCATATAAAAATACCCCTTTAAATATAGAGAGAAATCTGATTACTCCAATCATTATTAATTAACCATTTTTTAAGAGAGCGGACAAATGAATATATAAACTTTCTTATAACTTTGTCTGTAAGTACAACCTCTAAAAACACTACAAACCATATAATATCAAACAATTATGGAAATAAAAGGACGCTTCGATCATTTCAATATCAATGTGACCAATCTGGACAAAAGCATTGATTTCTATCGTAAATCATTAGGACTGAAAGAAATAAAAAGAAAAGAAGCCGGTGATGGCTCCTTTATTCTTGTATATCTGGGTGATGGGGTAAGTCCATTTTCTTTAGAGTTAACATGGCTTCGAGATCATCCGCAGGCATATGAATTGGGTGATAATGAAAGCCATCTATGTATTCGTGTGGTTGGCGATTATGATCAAATCCGTGAATTTCATCGAGAAATGGGATGCGTCTGTTATGAGAATCATAATATGGGCTTATATTTCATCAACGACCCTGACGACTACTGGATAGAAGTATTACCAGTAATATAATCTACCCATTAAAATATGTGTCGGGTAACGAATTATAGTCCGACACTTTCTCTAAGGAAATCAATCGAATCGAAAATATCTTCCTTCGTCGCGGTTTGATTGATTTCTATTTTTCCTACGTCCGACAAGAATGTGAAGTTTACAATATCTGATTCATTCTTCTTATCATGCTTCATATATTCATATAAGCGATCGTAATAGTCACAATCATAGAAAAACCCTTCATAGTTATCTTTGATGAAGTAAACTGTTTTGTACAGTTTTTCTTTAGGGAAACCACAAAACTTATGCGACAAATATAATTCACAGATAAGCCCCCAAGCTACTGCATAACCATGCTGAATAGGCTTATCCACCTCATAAGACAGGCTTTCGAAAGCATGACCGATAGTATGTCCCAGATTCAGGGCTTTACGTATTCCTTTCTCGAAAGGATCTATTTCTACTATCCGTTCTTTGACAGACACAGAATCGACAACTAATTGCTTTAATTTATCGTAATCAATTTCCTCTGTATCAAAAGACAAAACAGCTTTCCATTCCTTCTCACTATCTATAAGCCCATGCTTTATCATCTCAGCATATCCCGAAAGTAAATTCTGATGATCCAAGCTCTTGAAAAATACTGAATCAATCAATACGGTCTCAGCTGGGGCAAAAGCTCCTATCTCGTTTTTCAGCCCGTTGAAATTTATTCCTGTTTTTCCACCAACTGCTGCATCTACAGCACCTAACAAAGTTGTAGGAACATTAATACACTTGATACCTCTTTTGAAACTTGCAGCAGCAAAACCACCTATATCGGTAAGCATTCCGCCTCCCAAATTAATGAGTAAAGAATGACGTGTGGCTCCATTTTCTGAAAGATATTTCCAGATAGAGGACAACTGTTCAATATTCTTATTATTATCACCTGCTTTGATAATTATCTTTCCTGCCTTAGCTATCTGCTCATTATCTTGAATCAGCGGATAGCAAAGTTTTTCAGTATTCTCATCTGTTAACAAAAATAATTTGTCATAAGACAATTGACTTAGGATATAAGAAAGATCATTATTCAGATCGGTAGACTTTATTACTTTTTGCATTGTTTCAGAATTTTCTTTTTAACTAAAAAGTGACAAAAGTGACATTATTTACACTTTTCTCATTTTCGCTTATTTTTTTCTATTTCGAAGGTGCTACAACTTTTCGATAGTGCATATATAGATAAATATTTACTTAAAATACGCATTACTCTCGAACTTGTATCCCCTCAATACTTCATCTATATTCATAGCCCGCTTTCCGGCAAACTGGATTTCCGTTATACCAATAAAACCATCTGAACAAGCAACATGAAAATATGACTTGTTATCTGTATGAATAGTACCCGGAGATAATTGATTCTCATTACTAATTATCTCTGATACGTATATCTTGACCATCTGAGACTCTTTCCCGTCCATGTGTAATTCAGTCCACGCAGCAGGATAAGGAGACAAACCCCGAATAAAATTATGAATATCTCTTACCGATTTGTTCCAGTCTATACGACAAGTCTCTTTGAATATTTTTGGTGCAGATTTCAATTCATTCTCATCCGTGAATAATTGCTCCTGAGATACAGCATCAGCCTTATCTTGCAAGATTAAATCCACTGTTTTACACACCAGTTTTGCTCCAGCATGCATCAATTCATCATGTATTTTACCTACATTATCATTGTCACCGATTGTAATTCTCTCTTGAAGAATAACCTTTCCTGTATCTATCTCATGAGTCAGAAAGAATGTTGTAGCCCCTGTTTCTTTCTCTCCATTGATAATGGCCCAATTGATAGGTGCCGCACCACGGTATTGAGGAAGCAGAGAAGCATGTAAATTGAATGTACCGAAACGAGGCATATCCCACACCACCTCAGGCAACATACGAAATGCAACCACTATTTGCAAGTCTGCTTGCCAAGCCTTTAATTCATTCAAAAAAATTTCATCTTTCAGTTTCTCTGGTTGCAACAATGGTAGATCATGCTCCAAAGCATAATTTTTAACTGCCGAAAACTGTAGCTTATGGCCTCTCCCACTTGGTTTATCAGGCATAGTAACCACACCTACTATATTATATTTATTTTCGACAAGAGCCTTCAGACTTTCCACTGCAAAATCCGGAGTTCCCATGAAAACAATTCGCAAATTTTCTTTATTCATTTTCTTTTCTATACTGCTTAGGTACAAATTTAGGTAAAAATAAAAGCTCCACAAAGTAAGTATGGCGCAAAGAATAATCTTAATCCTTCGCGCCAACTTCTCTATATTGTTGTCTTTATTATAAACAAACTAATTATTACTCTTCCACAAAATTTTCGGCAAGTACCTCACGGTAAACATCAAGTATATTAGACTTAGATATAAAGCCCAGATATACATCTTTTTCGTCTACTACAGGCAAATTCCATGCCTTCGTCTCATCGAAAAGTTTCATAATCGCTTCCATTGTCATCCCAACTACAATAATAGCAGGAGGCGATGTCATGACACGTGATATTTTAAAACGGTTATATAGTTCGGGCCTGAACATAATATTCCGTATATTGTCTATCAATAGAATACCTAAAAATCTATTTTTATCATCCACAACAGGAAACACATTCCGTGAAGATCGGGATATTACTTTCACCATATCTCCCAGATTCATCTCAGGGTGTACTGTCTGAAAATTAGTTTCTATCAGCTTTTCGATATCCATCAATGTAAGTACAGCCTTATCTTTATGATGTGTAATCAGTTCTCCTTTTTTAGCTAGACGCATAGAATAAATACTATGCGGTTCGAACAGTTTCATAAAAGCATAAGAACATATGGAAACTATCATCAATGGCAACAATAATTCATATCCGCCTGTCAGCTCTGCAATGAGAAAAGTTCCTGTCAACGGTGCATGCATTACTCCTGCCATCACTCCTGCCATACCCATCAATGCAAAATTCTCTTCGGGCAAAATAGGTGCATATGTAGTAAAATCGGAATGGTTGACAACAAACGAAAATATAAACCCGGCAATACACCCAAGGAAAAGTGAAGGAGCGAATATCCCACCGGTACCTCCGGCCCCATTAGTAGAACTCGATGCAAATACTTTCATTAACAAGACTCCTCCCATAAATAAGATAATCATCCATCTGTGGTCTTTAAACTGAAAGAATAAGCTGTTGTCCAATAAATGACCATAGTCTTTGCTGCCACCTATCAATGCGTTGATCGTATCATAACCCTCACCATATAGAGGAGGCATCAAAAATATGAGAACACTCAGTATAGATGCACCTAAGGCATATTTTTGCCAGTATGATAACTTTCGGAATATATCTTCTATCCTGTTCATCGCACGTGTAAAATACAAGGATACTATCCCACAAAATATACCTAACAATATCACATAAGGAATACGTTCGAGTGCGAAATCCTGGGTATGGGCATAACTAAACATAGCCGTAGTACCCATAGTCATATATGAAATTGTTGCTGCCGTAACAGAAGTTACAAGTAAAGGCAGAACTGTAAACGTAGTCAAATCGAGCATCAATACCTCTACCACGAAGACAAGCCCTGCTATCGGTGCTTTAAATATACCCGCTATTGCCCCTGCCGCGCCACATCCGATGAGAAGCATAAGATATCTCTGTTCTACTTTAAACAATCGCCCCAGATTAGAACCTATAGCCGATCCTGTAAGCACAATAGGAGCCTCTGCTCCTACCGATCCCCCGAATCCGATGGTTATAGAACTGGCGACAATAGAGGTATAAACATTATGGAGTTTAATAAAACTCTTGCGCTGAGATATTGCATATAAAATCTTCGTAACCCCATGGCTGATATCATCTTTTACTACATAACGTACATACAACCCTGCAAGAAGAATACCTATTGCAGGATAAATAAGATACATATAATTAGCACCTTGGGTTAAAAAGCTAGAGGTGAGAATATTCTGTATGAAATGAATTAATGTCTTAAGCAGAAATGCTGCTAATGCAGTGAATATTCCGATAAGGAAACTCACAAACAAGACCATTTGTTTTTCCTTCACATTCTTGGCCTTCCAGACTAGAAAATTGTTATAAATTTTTTGAATTGCCATCACCTACTAATTGAACCCCAAAAATATAAAAAATTGGCTATACAAATAAATAAAAATGAGCCTATCGCATTAAAAAAATCAATAAGACAGCTTTCTTCTCAATTATTAATAATTTAAAAGAAAAATAATATACTTTTTCCTCTATATCTTTGTAAGGATTTCAAAAAACAACGTCCAATAGATACGGAAATTTGCTTTTTTTTAATTAAAGAACCAAATATTTTCAATATCATTATTCATTGATTATGATTGTTCTAAAATCAATTTTAATATTCGTCCTTGCCGGATTTTGTGAAATAGGAGGAGGATATCTGGTTTGGCTCTGCCTAAAAGAGGGTAAACCTTGGTGGTACGGCGTTGCTGGTGGATTAATTCTTGCGCTATATGGTATAGTGGCAACATGGCAAACTTCCAATTTTGCAAGGGTATATGCTACCTATGGAGGTTTTTTCATAGTTATGTCTATTCTATGGGCAATGAAGTTTGACAATTACGCTCCAGATAAATATGACATTATTGGTGCGCTAATAGCCTTATTAGGAGTTTGCGTCATTTATTACTTTCCTCGAGGCTAACATATGCTTTCTTTATATAAAGGAAGAAAGCATATTTAGACTATCCTATAATAGACTAAAATGCTTTCTCTTTATTCTAATAAACTACTTATTAAGCTTGTTGCTTGATGTAATTTACAATCCAGTCGCCAACCTCTGATGTAGCATAAGCTTTTCCGGTAGCCGATATATCTTCTGTAACCACACCGGCATCCATTGATGCGGTAACGGCATCGCGAATTAGTTTACCTTCCTCATGTAGTTCAAACGCATATTCAAACATCAATGCTGCTGAAAGCACTGTAGCTAATGGGTTTGCTATATTTTTCCCGGCAGCCTGCGGATATGAACCATGTATAGGCTCGAAAACCGAAGTATGTATACCAATAGAAGCCGATGGAAGCATTCCTAACGACCCTGTTATAACTGATGCTTCATCTGTAAGGATATCCCCGAATAGATTTTCTGTAACAAGTACATCGAAACGTTTTGGCCATTGGATAATCTGCATAGCAGCATTGTCTACAAACATATATTCTGTTTCAACGTCCGGGTATTGCTTCTCTATCTCCTGAGCCACTTGTCTCCATAGGCGGGATGTACATAGTACATTAGCCTTATCCACTACTGTTACTTTCTTGCGACGCATACGAGCATATTTATAAGAAAGGTGAAGTATTCTTTCTACCTCCTCGCGTGTATAAACACATGTATCATAAGCAGTATCTCCATCCTCGCTACGTCCTTGTGGACGACCGAAGTACAACCCTCCTGTTAGTTCGCGAATACACATAAAGTCTGCACCTTCTACAAGATCGGCACGCAGGGGCGATTTATGGATCAAAGAAGGGAATGTAGATACCGGACGAATATTTGCATATAACCCCAGTTTCTTACGCATAGCCAATAAGCCTTGCTCGGGACGAACTTTCGCTGATGGATTATTATCGTATTTCGGATCTCCGATTGCACCAAAAAGTACAGCATCAGAAGCCATACACAACTCGTGGGTGCCATCAGGATAGGGATTACCCACCTGATCGATAGCTGTTGCTCCCACTACTCCATATTCGTAAGACAGCTCGTGTCCGAATTTTTCGCAAATAGCTTCTGTTACTCTCAAAGCCTGTCCGATAATTTCCGGACCAATCCCGTCACCGGGAAGTACTGCAATGTTTAATTTCATCTTATTTGAATTTTATTATAATATTCTATTTCTTTATTTTTTTAATTATCAATTGTATATCATTTCTACTACCCTTAAATAAAGCCCTGGTTAAAGCAAATTTATCGAATAACAATGCTAATAAATAAGTCATTATCAAAGTTAATACAATTACTAGTATAGGGTTGACGGATATATATTTCACTACGTTCAACATGAAAAACATATGAAAGCACATAATAAAAAGAGAATCTTTACCCAAACTCGTGAAAAATCTCGCCAGTCTGTTGTTCTTGGCAATAGCCTCCGAAACATTCTTTATCAATAAAATCATAACAATAGCGCAAAAAAGAGTAAAGAAAGGAAAGCCGTAATATCCGGAAAACATCGAAAAGATATTATCGGGGTAAAACCATATGCTAATTACCGAGATTATAGATAAAAGCGACACTAGAATGATATTCTCCTTATAAGCGCTTTTCTTATACATATGCCCAATATGATAGATCGATAGTGAAACCATAACAACATGTGCACTAAATGGAACTAGTTGATCTTTTGCATAACGCATAGAAAGAATATATGCCAACATTAATAAAAGCAAAAGAACAAGATGTACATCCTGTATTCTTAAACGATTACATAATATACTATATACAATCTGTGTAAAAAATAAGACCGGAAGAAACCAAAGAGGTCCTATTTCGTCATACAAATAACATCCTCCAAATAGTAACTTACCTATAGTCTCTGCAACCATTGTGAAAGTAATATCCGGAGACGCATATAATTCCTTGAACATAGAAGAAAAAGGAGCCAAGACAAAAAGGCTGGCAAAATAAGGAATCATCAGTTGTTGAAACTTATTTTTCACAAGTCCTTTTATATCTGTATTCTTTTTGTATAAATATCCGCTAAGAAAAAAGAACAGCGGCATATGAAACATATACACCAGCCTCAGTATATTATAATCTATATCACTGACATAATTAACATGTCCTAAAACGACAAGTATAATACCTATTCCTTTTGCTATATCTATCCAAACTATTCTTTCCATCAGGGGTTAAATGAACATTTACATATCCTCTATCATGTTCAACATCTTCTCTGTTGCTTTCACGGCAGCTTCTGTCTGGTCAGCATCCAAGCCTCTTGTCTTAAACCTCTTACCATTAAACTCCCATGTAATAACGGTCTGAACAAGGGCATCTGTTCTACCGCCCGGCGGTATATATACCGTATAATTGGTCAATGTCGGTATTGGTTTGCCTAGTCTAGTGTAGATTTTCCATAAAGCCTTCGAAAAAGCATGGTATTGTCCGTCACCCGGTGCAGTCCATTCATATTCCTGTCCGTCTATCTCAACTTTCACCGTAGCTGTCGGACGAAGTCCTTTAGTCAGCACAAAGGCAAATGAAAGAATCTTGATGCGCTTTTCTTTTTCGTTATTCTTCAATACATCGGCAATAATATATGGTAAATCGTCTTGCGTGATAATTTCTTTTTTATCTCCTAGCTCGATAACGCGATTGGTTACCTTTGTCATATCCGCCTCATCGAGTTCAATGCCCAATGCCTCTATATTTTTACGGATATTGGATTTTCCTGATAACTTACCAAGTGCATATTCCCGTATACGCCCAAAACGCTCAGGAAATAAATCATTGTAATAAAGATTATTCTTGTTATCTCCATCAGCATGTATTCCTGCACATTGAGTAAAGACATTATCACCAACAATAGGCTGATTTGCCGAAATAACCTGTCCGGAAAACGATTCAACAACTCTACTTACTTTATTTATATTCTCTTCCTTTATTGAAGTTTCTATTTTCAACTGGTCATGGAACACGGCAACTACACTCGCCAAAGAAGCGTTACCGGCACGCTCGCCTAAGCCATTCATTGTCAGATGCACTCCTCTCACTCCAACTTCTGCTGCCACCATCGTATTTGCCACAGCCAGATCGTAATCATTATGAGCATGAAAATCGAAATGTAAGTTTCCATAACGGCTGATCATCCTACGGCAAGCACGCCATGTACTATGTGGATTCAGTATTCCTAATGTATCAGGAAGCATGAAACGTTTGATAGGTAAATCTTTCAATCCGTCCATCATAAAGTAAACATAGTCTTCCGAATTGATAATTCCATTCGACCAGTCCTCGAGATAGAGATTAACTGTAATACCTAATTTTTCTGCCAATTGCACCTCCGATTTAATATCATCCAGATGTTGTTGGGGAGTCTTTCTCAGCTGCTCCGTAACATGTTTATACGAACCCTTGGTCAAAAGATTTATGGTTTTACAGCCAGTATCTTTTATCCAGTTCAGAGAAGAGCCTTTATCGATAAAGCCCAGAATTTCTATTTTGTCTATATGCCCTGTAGCACGTGCCCACGAAGCTATTTTCCTCACAGTTTCAAATTCTCCATCCGAAACACGCGCAGAAGCCACTTCTATACGATTGACACCTAGATCAACCAATAGCAGATGTGCTACACTCATTTTTTCCTGAGTAGAGAACGAAACACTCGATGTTTGTTCCCCATCTCTCAGGGTAGTATCCATTATTTCAATCATAACAATCTAAAAATATAGGATTCACACCTATCAAATAAACTTATTTAGTATCGAATTTGACTTGTAAAACACCTACAGCATTATCTTTCTTCGGTGTCATATTCAATCGTAATCCGTTGATGATAAAAGAATCACCATCGGAATGTACCAAATTAAACTGATCTTTCAATATGCTATATGAATCTGTACTATATAAAGGGAATTCCTTCCATACATTGTTGTTATCCATATATTCCAGATTCCACGATTCTGGTATCTGCACGCCACCGTTATCATCGTACCAATATACAGAGAATGCTTTGATATCTGTCGGTTTCTCAAATATATATTCTACAGATTGCTTAACACCTCGCTGAGGCCATGCTGTCCATCTTTCTATATCATTGTCAAACGAGCTTTTGGGATATTTACCATTTACCATAGCATATACATTCTCTCCACCGTTGGTATGAGATGCTTTAATCTCTTTTATTATAGTAGGTAAAACGACAACACTTTCTCTGACTTTTTCCTCATTTTCTGCAAACCAGATATTCATAGATGAGACGCCTCTGTTGTTCCATGCATAGTATGGCACAAGCTTCAACGGAGACTCATGTACAGCTCCTTTAGCATCAATATACTTCGCAGGGATATTTTTTATAGAAGAAATACCTTTCATTATTCCATCAGTATCATGTGATATCGTAGGTTTATTGAATGGCTTTTCGATAAAATACCTATTAGCTGCGTCAACATTGTCAACACCTTCGGCACAATATACTAATGGACCTCTTGTTATGGCAACCCTATCATTATCAGCTTTCACCTGTTCTATAGCGTGATTGTAACGCACAGGCATAGGTAATCTTAATTCTATCTTATCCCCTTTTTTCCATTTCCTGTTTACAGAAATAAATCCTTTATCAAGCGATACCTCTCCTTTTTTGAATGCAGTATTCCCTATTTTTTTACCATTGACATATACTTCCCAATTTTTTGAGTTATCATCAATATAATTGTAAAGCTTTCCCGGAACAAACTGAGAGCCTATCCATGTAGGAATCCTCATTTTCACAGAGAATTTCTGATTGTTTTTTTCAGGATTTACAGTCAATACAATATTTTCATCAAAAGGATATTCTGTCTCCTGTTGCAATTTCACCAAACCTCCCTTTAGTGGAATATCTACAGCACTACTTGCATAAAAAGAACAATATACCTCATCGTCGGTATAGGAATACATCAATCCCGAAACCTGAGGTATCAGCCGTGCCAGATTGGTAGGACAACAAGCTGTTCCGAACCAATGCGAACGGTCTACCATGCCATCAGACTCGAGAGGATTGACATAAAAGAACTTATTACCTTCTAGATTCACTCCAGCCAAAACATTATTCAGTAAGGCTACTTCGGCAACGTCCATATACTTTCCATCTTTTTCGAGCAAGAACATACGATGGTTAAAGAATACGTTACCCACAGCAGCACAAGTTTCGTCATAAGCTTCTTTATTCGGCAATTCATATTCAGGACCAAAACCTTCTATACCGTGAACAGCTCCCAATCCGCCTGTTATATGCATACGTGTGTCCACAATATTATGCCATATTTTATCAAGGGCAGGATTCATCGTAGTATCATTTGCTAAAGAACCCACATCAGACATTCCCGAATACAAGTAAACTGCACGTACAGCATGACCTACGGCTTCATCTTGATCCCTTACAGGAGCTTGTTGTTGAGCATACTCAGGCGACATTGTACCTTTTCCGTCTGGCACATAGGTAACACCTCTGATATCAATGAATTTCTTAGACATATCCAGATAGAGTCTATTACCTGTAACTCTGTATAGTTTTATTAAAGCTAACTCTATCTCCTCATGCCCCGGAGCCTGATTTACCGGTTTACCATCATTATACTTAGCATCGCCTTCGAAAAAGACTTTATTTACATGTTTTGCACTTTTCTCGGCAATATCTAGTAAATTCTTCTTTCCCGTAGCCTGATAATAAGCCGCGGCTGCTTCGTACAGGTGACCTATATTATATAGTTCGTGGCTATGTACTACCCACGAATATGGTTTATCGCCCATTCCTGATCCGCCCCAATGTTCGGCTTTAGCTGATGAACCCGTTGTATGAGCCGGATATAAATAACCATCTTTTTCCTGCGCTTCAGATATAATTACAGCAATATCATCTATTTGTTTTTCCAATTCGGCATCTCGTTCCATTTTTAGAAGATAAGCCGCACCTTCAATCACTTTGTACAAATCGGATGTATTAAAACGGCTTGTTGTAGGAAGAGGACCTTTTATTCCTTTTAAATAATTGGCTGTCCGCCTTAAATCCTCAACAGCTTCCTGAGTACGGTCGAAAGCAACTGGCACTAATACTTCTTTCTGAAGTTTCATGCGATTACTCCAGAAATTATCCTGAAGAGTTACTTTATCAAACGATACAGGAGTTAATGTTTGGGAATAGGCTCCATAGAAGGTTATTCCGAGTAAACAAATAAGAGATATTACTTTTTTTTTCATTGGTTGGAGAGAGGTTAATAGATAATAAGTTAGAATGTACGCTCTTTTTCGTACTCTTCTGTCAAATCTTTTTTAGATAGTAAATAATCTATATCATCGAGTCCCTTAAGCAGACATTCTTTTTTATAAGGGTTGATTTCGAAGTTTTCAGATTTACTCGTTACATTATTGGTTATAGTTTGCTTTTCCAAATCTATAGTTAAAGTAGCTTTAGAATCAGCATTGACACATGCAAAAATTTCAGAGAGAAATTCAGGACTAATAACTACAGGAAGGACTCCATTATTTAGAGCATTGTTTCTGAAAATATCTGCAAAAAAGCTAGACACAACGGCTCTGAAGCCATATCCCGCAACTGCCCAGGCAGCATGTTCACGACTCGAACCACTACCGAAGTTTTTTCCGGCAACAAGTATCTGACCACTATATGTCGGGTTATTCAAGACAAAGTCAGCTTTAGGGCTGCCATCTTTATTATATCGCCAGTCTGCAAAAAGATTATTTCCAAAACCTTCTTTATCCGTTGCTTTTAAAAAACGGGCAGGTATTATCTGGTCTGTATCCACGTTCTCAATCGGAAGTGGAACATATGTCGATGTAAGTGTTTGAAATTTTTCCATTTTTGTTTCTCTTTTAATAGTTAGAATTTACGTGGATCTGTAATCTTCCCTGTCACAGCAGCAGCGGCAGCAACAAGTGGACCTGCAAGAATTGTGCGTGCCCCGGGACCTTGACGACCTTCAAAGTTGCGATTAGAAGTAGATACAGCATATTTTCCTGCCGGAACCTTATCATCATTCATGGCCAAACAAGCAGAACAGCCCGGTTGACGAAGTTCAAATCCTGCCTCTTTCAGTATATCATAAAGGCCTTCATCTTTGATTTGCTTTTCTACCATCCAGCTACCCGGAACAAGCCAAGCAATAACATTATCCGCTTTTTTCTTTCCTTTTACAAAGTTTGCAAAAACACGAAAATCTTCAATACGTCCATTCGTACAGCTACCAAGAAATATATAATCGATAGATTTTCCTTCAACTTTTTCTCCAGGTTGGAAGCCCATATAATCCATCGATTTTTGGAAAGATATACGTCCGGCTTCATCTATATCTTCCAATGTTGGAATTGTGCTGTCTATAGCCATACCCATACCCGGATTTGTACCATATGTTATCATTGGCTTAATATCTGCCGAATCGAATGTCAATTCTTTATCGAACTTAGCACCTTCGTCGGTTTTTAGGGTTTTCCAGTAAGCTAATGATTTATCCCATTCTTCACCTTTAGGAGCAAACTCACGTCCTTTTACATAGTTGAATGTAGCTTCGTCAGGAGCAACAAGTCCTCCACGAGCACCCATTTCTATACTCAAGTTACAAAGTGTCATACGTTCTTCCATAGACATATTACGGACTGCTTCACCTGCATATTCTACAAAATATCCTGTTGCACCTCCTGTTGTCAACTTAGAAATCATATAAAGAGCTAAATCTTTAGCCGTTACACTTTCACCCAATTTCCCGTTGAAAGTGATACGCATCGTTTTAGGACGAGTTTGTAAGATACATTGCGTTGCAAGTACCATTTCCACTTCACTTGTTCCGATACCAAAGGCTATCGCACCAAAAGCACCATGAGTAGATGTATGACTATCGCCACAAACGATAGTCATACCAGGTTGAGTAAATCCGTTTTCAGGTCCTATGATATGAACTACGCCATTCTTTTGGTGTCCTAAAGGATAATATAATTTAATGCCAAAATCATTTGCATTCTTAGATAGTGTATCTAATTGATTTCTCGAGATTGCGTCTTTTACCGGCTGATCCTGATTGATTGTCGGTGTATTATGATCAGCTGTGATTGTCGTCTTATCCGGACGATAGACTTTCAGTCCTCTAGCTCTAAGTCCGTTAAATGCCTGAGGACTTGTAACCTCATGACAAAAGTGGCGATCTATGTACAATTGTGTGGGACCGTTCTCTACCGAAGATACAACGTGTGCGTCCCAGATTTTGTCGAATAACGTTTTCATATTGATAATTCTATTTTCGTTGGTTCAATTTTATTATTATTTTCTTTCCCAGATCTTGTCCCGGAAGCTCTATTAGTCTGTATGTTATACTCGATATAATATATGTAAGTACTGCGACTATAATATACATCACTATAAAATTAAAAAGGCATGTTCCAAAATCCGAAACTTCGATTGCATGGTAAAAGTGAAACCTGTTAAACAAGTATATCACTGCAAAATGAACGAGATACATACTGAAACTCACTTTTCCGATAGATGCCAGTAGCTTATTCGATAATAAGCCAAACTTGTATTTACTCTGAATAATCAATAACAATACAAATACAAGGCTAAACATAATGTTTCTCGGCACTGACACATAGCAGAAGACACATAACAGCAATGCTGTGAACACCCATGTTATAGGTTTTATCTCATGTTGCTCTTTGTTCAGATAGAAATATGCCATTATTCCTAAAGGAAAAACAGGTAGCTGAACAAAGAAATTATATTCATGAAAATACGGAAACTGAGTATGCGCCTTAATATACGGATCTACAATTATAGCTATCGTAAGAGTTATCAAAAATAGTATAAGAGCAGAGTTAAACGATTTTATCTTTTGGCAAATAAATGGCAATGTAAAGTAAAACAAAAACTCAACCGAGACCGACCATCCCCCTGGCACATAATTATTTGTATGTTCGGGTATAAGAGCATTCGTAAAAAACACATTGCTCAACAATGATCTTACAGGTACGGCTGAAAAATCTGGATTAGCCAAGTTAAACTGAAGATATTTATCCAACGTAAAATAGATAATCGCCAGATAATACATTGGTGCTATCCTGAAAAAACGACGTATAAAGAAATTAGATGTTCTATTCGGTTCTTCAAGCCGATTGTAATGAGACATCATAAGGGTAAACGCACTTACAATAAAGAAAAGTTGTACTCCATATGCTCCACCGCGTACAATTTTCAAAAAGACGCCATTATAATCAAAATAATCCGCAGTATGATCTAATACATAATAGATATGTACAAGTATAACTAAGAGAACCGCAATTCCCCTCAAGCTATCTATATACTGGTATTTCTTTGGCTCCATTTATTGCCGGACAGTCTCTATTTATTTTACAAATTTATTTACTGCATTAATAAATGCTTCTACAGAAGCCACAACAATATCTGTGTTAGCAGAAAAGCCATAGTAATTCTGTCCCTCATGAGATACTTGCATATGCACTTTTCCTGTATCGTCGCTACCTCTGTTTATAGCCTGAATCAAGAATTCCTCAATCACCATTTCCCTGCTTATAATCTTCTTCACAGCTTTTATTCCAGCATCAACCGGACCATTTCCAGTTGCAGAAGCCTGAAATTTCTCGCCTGCAATATCTAGTCCTACAACTCCGACACACTTAACTCCGACTCCCGATGTTACTTGCATAAAGTCTAACTTGATACGGTGCATTTTATCAGTTTCTTTACCGGCTAATATAAGAACATCTTCGTCGGTAATATCTTTCTTACGATCTGCCAATTCTAAAAATCGTTGGTAATGTTCAGCTAATTGATCCTCATCAACCTCTATACCTAATAAGTTTAATCTATTTTTCAAAGCCGCACGACCGCTTCTTGCCGTCAATACGATTGCATTGTCATCAATACCGACATCTTTAGGATCAATAATTTCGTATGTAGAAAGATTCTTCAATACACCATCCTGATGAATACCTGACGAATGCGCGAAAGCATTGCGACCAACAACTGCTTTATTGGGTTGTACAGGCATATTCATCAAACTAGAAATCATTCGGCTTGTAGGATATATTTTTTGCGTATTGATATTTGTCTCTATCTTCAGTTCCTTATGGCTTTTGATAGCCATCACCACCTCTTCTAAAGACGTATTTCCCGCACGTTCGCCAATACCATTTATAGTAACTTCTACCTGACGTGCACCATTCAGAACACCCATAACCGAATTAGCCGTAGCCATACCCAAGTCCTGATGACAGTGAGTAGATAAAATAGCTTTCTTCATGTCTACATTATCTATCAGATATTTTATCTTGGCTCCATATTCTGTAGGTAAGCAATAACCAGTCGTATCAGGTATGTTCACCACTGTAGCCCCAGCATTTATAACAGCCTGAACCACACGTGCTAGATATGCATTATCTGTACGACCTGCATCTTCTGCATAAAATTCAACATCTTCTACAAAGCGCTTTGCATATTTTACAGCAGCAATGGCTCGTTCTATAATTTCGTCCTGAGTAGAATTGAATTTATACTTAATATGATATTCCGATGTACCAATTCCTGTATGTATACGTTTCTTCTTCGCATATTTCAGAGCATCAGCCGCAACTTCGATGTCTTTCTCTACAGCACGTGTAAGCGCACAAATCGTAGGCCATGTTACAGCTTTCGATATTTCCACTACTGATTTAAAATCGCCTGGACTAGAAACGGGGAAACCAGCTTCAATAACGTCAACACCGAGGGCTTCGAGGGCTTTGGCTACTTCGATTTTCTCAATTGTATTCAACTGGCAACCTGGTACCTGCTCTCCATCTCTCAATGTTGTGTCAAAAATAAATAACTTGTCCATAACGTTTTAAATTAAGTTCTAAATTAGTGTATTTACATAAAAAAAGCCCTTCTCATCTATCTAGAGTGAGAAAGGCTTCGTTTTTTCTTTTATAATTATAACTACATAGCAATGCTCACCCTAAATTTCTCCAGAGGATAATGAGTGAACTAAGAATAATACTATGCATCTTCATTATGATTCTTATCTTTAGTGAGTGACAAAGTTATTTCAAATTTTCATAAATGCAAATAAAAAGATTAGTTTTTTAAGTATTGGTGACAATTTTACATTTAGGCATTCTCAAATATAAAACTTATCTTTGCATCACTCTTAAATATTTTCATATTTCGCAATGAATACTGCATTCAAAGAATATCTCAGTAAACATAACTATAAGAATTTTGATCTTAAAACCGTTCTTTTCGACATGGACGGAGTGCTTTATGATTCCATGAAATGGCATGCCAAATCGTGGAAAGATACAATGGACGAGTTTGAGATCTCAAGTACAGCAGAAGAATTTTACCTATATGAAGGTATGGTAGGCAGAAGCACCATCAATCTCATTATGAACAGAGAGAAAGGACGAAATGCTACCAAAGAAGAAATAGATGCAATATATAAACGAAAAACAGAGTTATTCACAGCATATAACGACGGTAGTCTCATTCCATATGCATACAACTTAGTGACGAAAGTCCACAATCGTGGATTAAGATGTGCTGTGGTAACAGGATCTGGTCAGCCAACCCTCATAAAAAAGATAGAGCTTAACTTTCCGGGATTATTCGATACCGAAAGGATGGTGACTGCATTTGACGTGAAACATGGTAAGCCTCATCCAGAACCTTACCTTATGGGATTGGAGAAGTCTGGAAGATTGAATCCAAACCAGGCTATTGTAATAGAGAATGCCCCTAAAGGTGTTGAGGCTGCATCGGCCGCGGGAATATTCACTATAGCTGTCAATACCGGCCCTATGCCCGACCAGATACTTTGGAATTCGGGAGCAAATATAGTACTATCCTCGATGAAATCCCTCTTCGACAATTGGGATGAATATTACAAGATTATCACATCCATCTAAACACTCTATCCAAGTCATTGTAATTCAATAAATAACAGCCAATTATTTTAACTAAAACAAAGCTCAAAACTATAAACAAATCTTAGTTTGATGTGTTAGAATTATATCACATTTAAAACTTAAGATTATGTTAGACAGCATTATTGATCTTGTAAAAGGCGAAGCGCTTAGCGCTATTACAAACAATGACAATGTACCTGCTGACAAAAGAGATGCGGCAGTAGAAGCAACAACCTCCGGCATTGTAGATGGACTAAAAAGCCAATTCTCATCTGGCAATTTATCGAATATTTTAGATATTTTCGGTGGAAGTGGAGGCAATACCGCATCACTGACTAGTTCGATTGAAAATTCGGTAGTTTCAGCTTTGAGCCAGAAAGTAGGACTAAGCCCAAGTGTAGCCAGCAGCATCGCATCGGTGGTTATTCCGGCTGTTGTAGGCTTAATTTCAAAAAAGCATAATGACTCCAATGATTCATTCAGTCTCGACTCTGTAGTAGAATCATTTACAAAAAATCAAGGCGGAGGAATATTAGGTGCTATTAAAGGATTGTTTGGTAAGTAACACTGACCTTCTCAAAAAGAACACATGGCATTATTATGAAAAATAATACCATGTGTTTTTTGATTACGACGTAAATATCTAAACAATGCTAATTAGATTCTTACATCACTCAATTCTTTCCCAACGGTCGTTTTTACTACTTCTCAAGCATGCATCCACTATTTTCATGATATATGTAGCATTCTCAAAGTCTGAATATGTAACGCCATCTTTATAAGTATTATTAAATATCGAATTATAGAACTCCTTGAACCCGTTAGCAAAAGCATCGGCCCAGCCAACAGGATGCCCCGGAGGCAACGTAGCATAACGGCTCACACTACTATCTACAGCATCGGCCGAGGCAAACATTTCCGTAGTACCATTTTCACGGGTACCGATAAGCAAACGGTCTGATTGCTCCTGATTCCAACGCATCGAATATTTTTCACAGTCAACAGAAATAAAGAGTTGATTTTTGTAGCCTGCACTTACTTGCGATACGACTAAAGAACCTTGCGTACCATCCTCCAATTGGAACATTATTAGGCCACCATCTTCTGTTTCCACTTTAAAATCCTCTGCTTTACCTCCTGTCACTTTCTTGCGAACAGGGTGCGTAATAAAACTACGCGAGTATATGGATGCAATCTTTTTGCCCGTCACTGTCTGTACAGTATCAAACCAGTGAGAACCAATATCAGCCAAAGCTCTCGACTCTCCTCCATCCTTCGTTTCCAAACGCCAGTTGAAATCAGTATCATACATCAGCCAATCTTGTATATAATGGCCGTGTATTAAAAGGCATCTTCCAGCATCTTTTTTCTGCATGCGGGCTCTCATATCCTGCACCATGGCATTGTTGCGATAATTGAAATTCACACCATTTGCTAAACCTTTACTTTTAGCCAGATTAGTGAGTTCCACACCTTGTTCAACTGTAATAGCCAACGGTTTCTCGCTATAAACATGAAGACCTTGCTCTAAGGCATATTTATTTATTTCGTAATGAAAAACATTAGGAGTACAATTGTGAATTACATCCAGATTTTCATTTGTTATCATCTCCTTATAATCGGAATATGCGTTCACCCTGAAATATGCTTTTTGTTTTTCCAACAGGTCTTTATTACTTTCGGTTATCGCAACCAATTCTATGCCCGGTATACGCCCTATAGCTTCAGCATGTTGTTTACCAATCATTCCCGTACCAACGAGTCCTACTCTTAATTTTTTCATGTCTTATCCTATTTAGTGTTTTCTTCAATAGATTTATCAGTTTGTTTAAAAAGAATAATAAATAAAACGATCAATATCAATGTAAATACAGTTGATATTCCGAATACAATACCCCAATTGGCTGTTTCTTCAAGTCTGTAATTTCCAATCAAATACCCGTTGAGCAATGTACCTATCAGATAGCCTACTCCCCATACAAGGAAAGAGAGGAAACCTTGCGCCTGCGCCCTTATTTCGACCGGTGCAACTTTATCTGTATATACCTGCCCTACAACAAAGAATAATCCGAAAATGATACCATGCGTTAATATTCCAATACTGTACAACCACGGTTGCCCCATCTCTACTCCCAGATAGAAAGATAAATAACGTAACAGCATTGCTATTAATCCAAACAACAAGGTTTTCTTAAATCCACACTTTATCAGAATAGTTGTTGTTACAAACAAGAAGATCATTTCCACCACAATACCCCAATTCATAGTCACAGTTATATTCTTAACCTCTACATCGGAGAAAAAAGTAGAACCATAGACATGATAAAGAGTGAAAGGTATAATAGCTAAGAAAGTAAGGAATATAAATATATTGTAATTCTTATTTTTCAGTATTGACAAGGTTCTCAAGCCAAATATGTCTTTCAACGAGAACTTTGTGTTGTTCTTTCCCGAAGGTGGAGTTTTAGGCAACGTCAGGTTCAATACGGCCGCAACTACTCCGGCCGCGACACCGCAATACATTGGATATACTGCACCATCAAATATATCTACTTTAAAAACATAAACTGCGACAAGACTAAATACACCTGATGCAAACCATCCGATAGAACCTATCAAACGCATACGAGGAAACTGTTCGGCAGGAACATGTGTCATTGCGATAGAACTTGTCAAACTCCACGTAGGCATATAACACAACATAACTAATGTTACGGTAATCATAAGACCGACAAAGGTTGTCTGCTGAATCGCAATAAATAAGAATACCGCTGTGAGTAGATTCAGTGCAGCCAAAACTTTTTCTGCAGAAAATCGCCTATCAGCAATCACTCCAATAACGGAAGATGCCATAGAACCAATCGCCATAGCGCATAAGATGAGCGAAACCTCACTCATGTCCAAATTTAATGATTTCTCCAGATAGGCCGCAAAGGGCACCCACCACACGGCGAAAATAAAGTACTGCATAAACATCATTATGCACAACTTGAAAAAAACTTTTTTGCTTTTCATAGATTATATATTAATTAAACATTTATTACTTTTTTAAGGTCACACAATCCTAAGCCTGCAATTTTCATGGAACATTTGCAGAGCACTTATGGATATAAAAAGTAAAAAACTAAAAATTTAAATTAAAATAATCACAATGTTTTTAAGTTGAGCAAAATGTATATTTCTCTATGGTAATTAGGGACGACGGTATAAATATAGTAATTAAATTTGAATTATTATTTAGCCTAAAAAAATTATGTGTAGAATTTACTATTATTTTCAAATATTGAATAACAAGATAATCTGAATAATGTGTTAAGCTATCTGAATATCTGTTGAGTACTCAAATGTCGACTGTCCGTTTTCACTAAATACAGTCAATAAATATTTATCTCCTTCCATTATATCAATAGCTGTTTGTTTCTCAATAGTTCGGCGTGTTAAACTATATTTCGACAAGAATTCTTTATCCTGCCCTATCTGATAAAGTAATTGCTTCCTTGTTTTCTTATCCATTCTCTCCGCCCAGAAACCCTGAGGCCTTCGCGTAAACCCAGAGTAATAGTCTTTACGTAATGTATCGAAGACATCAATACCTCTCAACAATAAGAAATCAGACAGATTCCTGAACAAATCTTCTAGTTGATAACCCCTATGCGGAAGTAACCGTTCTTTATAAAACTGACCAATCTCGTCAAACAATTCAAAGTAGCGGCCTTTATAGTGATCATCTACAAGTACATCCATCGTATTTACAAATCGCCCGCTATTCCAATATTTTTCTAAAGCATGCTCCGCTTCATGAATTCGTTCAAGCTCATCATTCGATATATCAGCATTGTATTCGATTTCATAAGGAGCTTCGGGATTATATTTATAACCATATTTGTCCGAATTTCTCCTCAAATTAGTACCTCTAAGCATTTTAAGAAATCCCAGCTGGACTTCTTTAGCTCTCAATTCGAATACATCATTGAACGATTTAATAAATCGTTCCAATGTTTCATATGGTAGTCCGGCTATCAGGTCAAGGTGTAAATCTATTTTTCCGCCAGCCATCAGCTTACACACATTTGCCGATAACAAGGGAAAATCTTGCTTCCGTCTTACTGCAATATTGGTAGGCTCATAAGTCGACTGAATACCTATCTCGAAACGGAAAAAGTTTTCAGGCAGATTCTCATTCAGATAATCTATCATCTCGTCTTTCAACAAATCTGCATATATCTCAAACTGACAACTCAGACTAGGGCGGTAATGCTTTATCAGAAAATCAAAGACCATATATGTATGTTCTTTATTCAGATTGAAAGTACGATCCAGAAATTTAATCTGTTTAGCATTGCTGTCTATCAGATAACCCAAATTATCCAATATATAGTTTTTCGGGAAATATCGTACTCCTTTTTCTAAAGAGGAAAGACAATATTGGCATTGATAAGGGCATCCACGCGAAGTTTCGAAATAAACCAATTTATGTTGCATTTCCTCTTTATCTTCTTCCAGCATATATGGCGAAGATAATTGCGCCAATTTATCCAGATCGGCCTGTACAATCACTTGGCTTATATGTTGGCGGGATGATACACCTACTAATTGTGTCGAATCCCCCGATTGCAACGCATGCAGTAGTTCGCCGAATACAAACTCACCTTCTCCACTGATAATATAATCTACAGACCAATTATCCATAAAAAACTCAGGCTCATAAGAAACCTCCGGCCCTCCCAGAATAATAATAAGTTCAGGATTTCTACTCTTCAGGATCGAAACAAGTTCTTTTGTCTGTGTTACGTTCCAAATAGAAACACTCAACCCGACAACATTACTTCTTGTCTCCAGTAATTCGTCCGCAACTTTGCCGATACTCTCTTTTATTGTATATTCCTTAAATGATATATCAAATCTGTCCTTATTTGCCACATACAACCAACGCAGCGCTAAAGACGTATGTATATATTTCGCATTCAGAGTAGAGAGTACTATTTTCATATGGGTTTCAGCTAAAAGGTTACAAAGGTAACAATTTTAGACTTCTTATTTTAATCATTACACAATCGGCATACATATAAACTATTACACTAAAAAAGTAACAAAGGTGACAAAATACGCTATTTTCAAAACATCTATCAATGTCACCTTTATCAAAATTCTTCAAAATGATTTCAGTCTATCTATAGATAAACTTATCAAAAAAAGCCGATAAAATATTATCGGCTTTCTTCTATATAGATTCTGGTTTATTTTATCTTATCAATTATTTCATCCATAGCGATAGACAATCCATCGAGATTCTTACCTCCGGCTGTTGCAAAATGAGGTTGTCCACCACCACCACCTTGAATATGCTTAGCTGCGTCACGCACTATCTGTGAAGCGTTTAGTCCACGATCTTTTACCAGGTCATCGCTAAACATAAGAGTCAACATTGGTTTATTCTCATGATCTGTAGCACCGATGCAAGCTGAATTCTGGGGAAACTGCCCTTTTATCTGGAAAGCAATATCTTTAGCTATTTCAGCCGGTAAAGAGCCTTTTATAACAAATACATCTATACCATTTATCACTTGCTTTCTTTTTATGATAGCATCTTTCATCTGCACAGTTTTCTCTTTGATATACTCTTCCACCTGTTTCTTCATCTCTGTATTCTCATCAAAGAATTTGCGTAGAGTTTGAATCAAATTTGGCGCATTATTGAAAAAGCCTTTCACTTCAGATAACACATCCTGTTGTGTATAGAAATAATCTTCACAAACTTCTGCCGTAATTGCTTCTATACGGCGTATTCCCGCAGCGATAGAACTTTCATTTACAACGCGGAACGAACCGATGCGTCCTGTAGATGAGATATGTGTTCCCCCACATAACTCTACTGAATCACCAAAGCGGATTACACGCACATCATCACCGTATTTTTCGCCAAACAGAGCCATAGCCCCCATATCTTTAGCTTCGGATATTGGCACATGACGCATTTCTACACGGCTGATATCTTCACGGATTTTTGCCGTTACGTATCTTTCTATTTTTCTTATTTCTTTATCTGTCAGTTTTTGGAAATGAGAAAAGTCGAAACGTAAAACAGAAGGTGATACATATGACCCCTTTTGTTCTACATGATTACCTAAGATAGCACGTAACCCTTCATGCAACAAGTGAGTAGCTGTATGATTACACTCAGTAGCCGTACGGTTTTTCGTATTGATACGTGCAACAAATACTGCAGTCACATCCTGAGGCAATTTATTAGATAAATGTACCGCCAGATTATTTTCACGTTTGGTATCTGTAATCTCTATCTTTTCATCACCATTTATCAGCCAGCCGCTATCTCCTACCTGTCCACCCATTTCAGCATAAAAAGGTGTACGGTTCAGTACTATCTGATAAAATTCACTATTCTTTTGTTTTACTTTGCGGTAACGCAATATTTCGGTTTCGCACTCAGCAACATCATATCCGAAAAACTCTTGCTCTCCCTCTTTCAACACAACCCAGTCTCCTGTTTCCATAGAGGCAGCATTACGCGCACGCTCTTTTTGTTTTTGCATTTCTGTATCAAAACCTTTATGGTCAACAGTCATGTTGTTTTCGCGAAGAATTAGTTCTGTCAAGTCGAGCGGAAAGCCATAAGTATCATATAATGTGAACGCATCTGAGCCATTAAGTTCTGTTTTTCCTACAACTTTAGTCTCAGCGATTTGCTTATCGAGCAGTTTAATACCTGTATCTAAAGTACGGAGAAAAGATTCCTCCTCTTCTTTTATCACCCTTTCTATCAATGTTTGTTGCTGCACCAATTCAGGGTAAGCATCACCCATTGTATCTATTAGCGAAGGTATCAGTTTATACATAAATGCTTTATGTTGTCCGAGGAATGTATATCCATAACGCACAGCACGACGAAGAATACGGCGTATCACATACCCTGCTTTAGCATTCGATGGTAATTGACCATCTGTTATAGAAAAAGCTATGGTACGAATATGGTCTGCAATAACACGCATAGCGATATCTTTTTTTACATCCAGACCGTACACACTATCGGTTAGTTCTCCTATTGCTTTTATTATCGTCTGGAAAACATCTGTATCATAATTAGATATTTTTCCTTGCACAGCCATACATAAACGCTCAAATCCCATACCTGTATCTATCACCTTTGCAGGTAAAGATTCCAGAGATTTATCAGCCTTACGATTGAACTGCATAAATACAAGATTCCATATTTCAACTACTTGAGGATGGCTTTCGTTTACAAGAGTCAATCCATCTACTTTTGCCCGCTCATCATTAGGACGCAGGTCTATGTGAATTTCCGAACAAGGACCACAGGGTCCTGTATCTCCCATTTCCCAGAAATTATCCTTCTTATTACCATTGATAATTCTACCTTTAGGTAAATATTTTTCCCAATATCCGGCTGCTTCGTCATCGCGTTCTAGTCCATCATCGGGACTACCCTCAAAAACAGTTACATACAAACGATCCTTATCTAGTTTGATAACTTCAGTAAGATATTCCCACGCCCACTCGATAGCCTCTTTTTTGAAATAATCGCCAAAAGACCAATTACCAAGCATTTCGAACATCGTATGGTGATATGTATCGTGTCCCACTTCTTCCAAATCGTTATGCTTTCCGCTTACACGTAAACATTTCTGCGAGTCTGCCACTCGTGGATATTTAATAGGCGCATTCCCTAATATAACGTCTTTAAATTGGTTCATACCCGCATTTGTAAACATTAGCGTAGGATCATCTTTAATAACCATTGGTGCAGAAGGCACAATTTGGTGCCCTTTAGATGCAAAAAAAGATTTAAAAGAATCACGGATTTCTTTAGAAGTCATCATAATTTTTTAGTTAGTATATTTTTCAATCAGCATATCAATATATCCGTTTATTTTACGAATCTGTATCTCATTTGCTAATTTTCATATTTTCTTATCGTCACATTAATTAAATATAAACGATTTGCAAAAATAGTTCAAAAACTTTACTTTTGTCGAACTCGTGAAAATAAAATAGTGCTGAGAAGTAAAATGAAGCGAAAAATATACTATCGATACAATCCGCAAACCCTAACATATGATAGGATCTATCCCAATATGAAGGATAGGATCATCACTGTTTTCCGACATTTAATATCGGGTATTGTTGTAGGGGTAGGAGCATTGGTCGGTTTCGTTTACTTCGTAGGTACACCTTGGGGAGAAGCTCAAAAGAAAGAAAGTCAATTAATCCGGACACAATACGAGATATTATCGAAGCGAATGAATGAGGCGTCTGAGGTATTAAAAGATATACAACAACGTGATGATAATTTATATCGTGCTATTTTTCATTCAGATCCTATTCCTCAATCTATACGCAATTCTGGTATCGGAGGAGAGAGCAGATATGATTATCTATCTCAATTATCAAGTCCCGATTTAATTATTCAGACATCTAAAAAAATGGATTATATATCGAAGCAGATTTATATACAGTCCAACTCTTTCGACGAAGTCCTTAGCATGGCAAAAAACCAGAAAGACCGTCTACAACATATACCCAGCATACAACCAGTTCCTGCAAAATACCTGAAACAGATAGCATCTGGATATGGCCCAAGAATAGATCCTCATTACGGTACTATCCGTTTTCATGAAGGTATGGACTTTTCAGCAAATATTGGCACACCTATATACGCCACTGGAAACGGTACAGTGATACATGCCGACTGGAAACAAGGTTATGGTAAATGTATTATCATCGACCATGGATTTGGCTATGTAACACTATACGCTCATATGAACGACTACAACGCTCGTGTAGGCCAGAAAGTGAAACGTGGAGAGAAAATAGGCGAAGTAGGAAATACTGGTAAATCGACAGGTCCACATTTACATTATGAGGTACATGTAAGAGGGAAAGTAGACAATCCTGCGAAATATTACTTTATGGATCTTACTCCTGCCGAATATGATAAGATGTTACAAATAGCAGCCAATCACGGACAGGTAATGGATTGATGTGAGATGAAAATCGATTTTGAAAATAGCAACAAATTATATTTTTCCGTCAGGGAAGTAGCCCGACATTTCAATGTCAACGAATCACTCCTTCGATTTTGGGAAACAGAATTCGATATAATTAACCCCAGAAAGACAGGCGGTGGTTCGCGACAATATACCCGAGAAGATATTGAAAATATTACTGTGGTTTACCATCTCGTAAAAGAGAAAGGGCTTACCCTTGAAGGTGCACGCCAAACGTTAAGGCACAAAAAGGACGAAACCACACGAAAAATCCAGGTTATAGAAAAGTTGGAGCAAATAAAAAAAGAATTGGAGGACTTGGAAAAAGAGTTCGATACTACAAAAGAATAATCAATTCCATAGTTACCAATTACGCAACATTTATTTTTTTAGAATCTTTAGATACTTCTTTTTAGAATTGGAAATATATAAAAGGTTGCGGCCCACTAGAAGCCGTCGCAAATATCAACCAGAATATTAATCCAGCTAACGTAGCTTTACCTAATAACGGTGTACTATTGAACCCCACTTTTATTGTATTTACAAATCTCTCCGGAAGGAAGTGTATTACATATCCTATCAGGACAAGTATAAACACATTTCTATATCCTTCGAGTACGGCCAACCATTCATTTGGTGCAAATGTTAGTTCTCCTATATTAGCTATTACATTTCCAGCTAATTCAAAGCTATCTGCCCGGAAAAAAATCCAACAAAAGGCAACAAAGTGGAAAGTTAATAGAATGCAGACAATACGCGTAAAGCGATTGTCGGGAACTTTAATATATTGTTTGAAGAAGCGTTCTACAGCCAACACAGCGCCCTGCAATCCTCCCCATATAACAAATTTCCATGAAGCTCCATGCCAGAGGCCTCCTATGAGCATCGTCAGAAATAAATTAATATAAGTTCTTACCTTCCCTTTACGGTTACCGCCCAATGATATATAGAGATAATCTCGCAACCAAGACGATAAAGATATATGCCAGCGACGCCAAAATTCAGTTATCGACTGAGATTTATAAGGTGTCAGGAAATTAGGAGGTATAGTAAAGCCCATCAAAAGAGATAAACCTATCGCAATATCAGAGTAACCTGAGAAGTCACAGTATATCTGCAAGGTGTAGCCATACACGGCCATCAAATTTTCGAACGCAGTATAACTCATCGGAGAGTCGAACACCCTATCGACGAAGTTTGTAGATATGTAATCTGATATTACAGCCTTTTTAATCAAACCTATCAATATCAGAAACAAAGCGGTACTAGCCTCTTCTTTAGTCAGATGAAGTTTATTCTTCATCTGTGGCAGGAAATCCTTGGCACGTATTATCGGACCGGCAACAAGTTTAGGAAAGAATGTTATGTAAAAACAAAAATCCAGCAATGAATCGGCCGGTTTCATCTGTTTTCTATACAAATCGACACCGTAGCTAATAGCCTCAAACACGAAGAAGGATATCCCAATAGGCAATATAATATTATGTAACGCAAAATCGCCTTGAAACAGTGCATTTAGGTTCTGAATAAAAAAGTTAGTGTATTTGAAATAGGCAAGCATTAATAAATTGCCTATAATAATTACAGAAAGGTAGACTTTTTGAGTAGAACGCTTCTCTGAATAATACATCTTCACCGCTAACCAATGGGTGACGACTGCACAAATAACAAGCAAGACAAAATAATTGAGGGTAACATGAAAGCCAAACAGATTCAAATCCATCGTATCCCCACCTGCCAGATAATAGAAATAGAGAGAGAAAGCAATTAGATATACTTTTCTGAAATGATCGTGATTCCTACTCAGTACATAAATAGCATATACGATGAGAAAGAAACCCAGAAAAAAAGCACTATTGAATAGTAATCGATGTTCAGGATTAAATACAAGCAACGGAGATACCTCTTCAATTATCTTATTTATATAATCGGGCAAATAAAAATTACCAAATGCCTCTAATAGTAATGTTTTCAATTTGTTTTATGCTTCTTAAAGTTATTGTACGCATCCATAAAATCGGAAGTAAACAATTCGCCCTGAGCCTGATATCCAGTCACAGTATAATGAACTTTTCGTCTGTCCATCATCTTCGCATATTGGCCTCTCGGCGCAATGCCCGATGCACCTCCCATACGCGAATACAAATCCCATACTGGCAAGTGATTCAACCCCATAAGAGCAGCACTATAGTTGGAAACATATGTATTTACACGTGTGCGGCGAAACATGGATGGCGGTGGTGTCATAACCAAAATCACAGCGTCTCTGTTTCTTTTCTGTATATTTTCTACGAATTCTTTTAGCTGATAAACATATTCAGTATCTGACATTCGTCCGAATGATTCGTTTGTACCAAATGATAGGATAATCAAATCGGGGTGCAAAATAGGCAATTGCTCAAAAAACAATGGATATTTTGCATAATCGACCATTCTGGCACCATTTACACCAATGGAATGATAAATAATGCCCGGTTTATTGTTTTCAATAACAAAGCCGTTAAGATTGTACATAGCCCTTTTCTCATCAGGAAGAATGGTTATTCTGTTCAATATTGTATCACTCGTAAATGACGAATAATAGGGCTTAGTCTCCATATTCACATAGTCAATGCTGTCTGCCTCAATCCTAGATTTCTCTACTTTAGGTTGTGCGATGACACCTTTCACCGGAATTTTTAATGTCTGACCCGGTTTTATCAGATTAGACTTGAGATTATTTGCAGTCTTAATTTGAGTGATTGTCACCCGATATTTTCGCCCGATGACCGACAAACTTTCGCCACTCTTTACTTTATGAGATTTAAATCCTATAGACGTACCAGCACCTCGTGAGGTAGTAACTTGTAGAGGTTCCGCCGTCACAGACATTTTATATTGGGATTCAATTGTAGGATAAATTATTTTGACCGTATTAAATTCATTCCCTTCACCAGTTGACAATTGAAGAACGAAATCTTCCGCCGAAGTATATAAAGCTATGCCACTCAATCCTACTCCAACATCCGCAATAGGTGAAACATTTAATTGACTTTGCCAAGTCGAATTACATACATATTTAACACTACGAGGTCCATTTGTCCTCACAAGACTGTAAGGAAATGTAAATCCGGTACCACCATTCCCGAATTTTTCCTGTAAAATCTCACGTATGGCATTCGTAAAAAAGTCAGCTTGAATATGTGAGTCGCCAATATGTACAATATTAATTTTCCCCTGATTATTTGTTTCCAGATTATACAACTTCTCGAAAACAGGGAATAACAATTCCTGATTAGCAAAGACATCTCCTCTATCTTTTCCATCGTTCACATCTTTAGCAGATAATTCACCAATAGATAAATTTGTAAAAAATAGTAAGTATATCAAAAGTGTCTTTTTTAATAGCTCCATCAGCAATAGCCTTTCATTTATTGATTTGCTTTATATTTGTTGTATCCTTTATTTATTTCCGAATATATTAGTCCTGCTATCTTTTTCGATCCCGAACCGTTAAAGTGTGTGTAATCTTTTCCTGCCAGCTTATTATCAACCCATGTTACCATAGACCCCTTACCCCCCATCAACTCATACAAATTGATATAGCCTGAATTAGTTTTGCGTGCATAATTCAATTGAGCCTTAGCTAACGGCACTACAGCCGGGTCTGTCTGCATTACGCCATCTATCTTAGAAGCCTTATCAGCAGTAGAAATAATCAGAATATCCGCCTTAGGAAAACACTCTCGCAAATTATTTACGACAGTAGTCATATTTTTCTCATACCAGCTATAGTTCAATGAACCATATCCTAATACATTAGCACCATAATGCAACACAATAAGGTCATAATTCAGCTCCTTGTCGAATGCATTCATCAACGAAGGATTTAAAACAGATAACGGTAATCCTGAATTTCCACGGATGGAAAAATTATCTACATGAACCCCCTTTCCATCATCAAAATTGAAACCATAAATAGGAATTGAATCGGCATTAAGAAAATCAACCTGTAATGACTTCACATTACGAGAAGCCAATTGCAACATATTTAATTGGCTGGATGGCAGAAGTTCTTTCGTCTGAATAGAATCTTTATCTGCTTTAATTGTAAGATAGCCTTTATGGTTATGAGAACTACCATAGAATAAAGTAGGATTATTTAATTCTGTGGAATGAGGTTGCCCCTGAGCTTTATACCTTACCCAATAGGTCTGCGCAGGATCTTTTCCGAAAAACACTTGCCCATCTATACCGAACGGTCTAATAGGTTTTTTTTCTTTCACGAACGACTGTGTTGTCCAATTTTTAGAAAATTGATGAGAAATCGAGCCCCTAGCACCTGCCGAAAGAGAAGAGACTGCAACATAACCAACTCCTTGACCACCAAAATCTGACTGAAAATGGCTGCGTACATCTTGAACAATATAATCCCCATCATTCATAGAATCACCAAAATAAGCAATCCTTACCTTTCCCGATTGCGACTGCTCCAGCTCATGCAGTTTGGCATAAAATCGTTGTAGATTCTGATAGCCGTCTGCATTCAGTGCCGGATTAAAATTAACGTCTACTTCATCGATTACATTTACAGAATCCGATTCGTTTACCTCATAAATGATAGCAGTCGTATCGCTCTGCGCAATAAGAGCCATACTATCCATTACAATATTTTCAGTCGCATTCACCTTCTCCGGAAACAGACGAGATGGTAGTACAGACTTAAATACCAAAAAAGTAACTATGGATAAAACAACAAACAGAATTGTTTTTCCAAAATATGATTTATCTGATGTGCTCACAACCATCAATTTAATCTACTATTTTAATGTATTGTTAAATCTTGAATTATAAAACTGTGCAAAGCTAGTTACTTTCTATAAAAAACAGGCACCTGAAAACAATATTTTAGCTATATTTTGCTTTTGCCGTAATATGCTCTATATCAATTCTGAAAACAGCTGTACGGGACCATGATTTATCCATATATTTATCTCCAAGCTCCTCGAATCCAGGAGAATACTTCTTTACTAACATTCTCAAAGCTTTCCTTTTATCCTCTTCTGATAAATCAGTATATACAGACCCAAAAGCGATAACACTTTCATATAGTGTTGTAAACTGATCTGCAATAGGCTTAGTTACACCAACCACGCAAAAAGAGACCTTATTGTTCTGCTTTATCATATCGAGTTTCTGTCCCTCTAGCGCACCATGAAAGTACAAGCTATTCGAATCCTCATCGTATGCATAACTAATAGGAATACCGTAACCGTAACCGTTTTCGGAAATACCAAGGCTAAGAAAACCATACTCGGATGTTATCAGCAATTCTTCGATACGGAGTTTATCTTCTAAGCTTCTATTTTGACGTCTTATTTCTCTATACATTTATTGTTTACAATTTATAGTTCAGTAACATTTCATCTATCTTTTCAGGTATATATACATATCCGAATATCCCTATCCCAATAAGCATTCTATCTCCTTTCCAAGTAACATTCGTCGTAGAAAATAGCAAATAATTGGAATAGCTCACATGAGTATCTACAATCTGGTTAACAAATATATCTGACTCATAACCAGACATTTCATCATCTGAGATTAATAAATCAGAATGAATTACACTATATATTCTTGATTTCACAACACTTTTGTGCTTATCTTCGCTCGGATTCGTAATAAAAGCAATAATCAATAGAAGGATGATAATATATCTTTTCTTCAGGATATTTATTTTCCCCTTAGACTCTTCTCTTCTTCTATATCTTGCTTCTATTTCCCGAAGATCTCTCATGTTCTAATAAAAATCCTATTATGAGATTTATTAATAATCACTCCAATACCTGTTACGTGCCTTTTCTCTGGGTCTTTTAACTCCTTCAATAGGAAAACCAATAACAAAACTGTTTGTATAGTGATGTGTTTGTATATCGTGTATATTTGTTTGGTACCACGAACCCATATACCCCACCCTGATAGTATATTTATTTATCGGAACATCTACAGTCAGATAATTCCGTAATGCCCGCTGATTATGTAACGACGCGAAATTTACTACTTCTACCGAATTACCCAAAGACAATTCATAATAAGACTGACCATATCGCGGAGAGAACAATATTCCCATAAACGGAGTATCTATCTGCCAGCGAATAGCAAACCTGTCTAATTTATATGATGCTATAATAGAAAAATTCAGATTACTATATGCACGTGCAGTAGCAGGATTATTTCCATTTCGTTCATTATACAATACTCCGGCATTGATATCCCAAAGCCCTCCAACACCTATTCGAAAATCCCGAGTATTATATATTGTATAATGCCCTCCTATACGGTAATTAGCCAGAAGCCAATATTCAGACACATTCTGTGCAGGATTTTCTCCTTTAGCTAAATTGAGCTCAAATACCTGTTGTTTATAAAAGCGATAGTTGAACCATGTAGTACGACGCATCTGTTCATACATTAATTGTATTGATGTTCCTTTATATTCTAAAGGTGATAGATAAGTATCGTACATATTTGCCGAGCCTATTGAAGCTGTGATAGTATTGTTGGTGATTAGCTTTTGCCTTTCATGCCATATAAGAGCATCGCCTACATATCCTTGCGAAGGTTGAGATATCTGTTTTTTCAGACTAACCATAATAGAATCCGGTTTAACAGATGAAGGTATATTCTGTGAAAATAAAGATGATATAAACCAAATACTTGTAAATAAACACAAGCATCGGGTCAACAACATATTATTACTTTTTCTATTCCTCTTCGCCATCATCATCTTTAAACAATGATTTTTGTCCTGTTATTTCATCTAATATATCCGATATGGGACGATTATCCGCATCTTCGTCGTCGTCATCTATCTGCACTTCGAATTTCTTTTCTTCCTCCTCCTCAGGTTCAGGGAAACGAATTGGTTCTAGTTCGGCGATACTCCCTATCTCGAATGTAGAAATACGCTTACCTTTCGCTTTAAATCCTTTTACAGCAATATATTCTTCAGCATCTATTTCCAATGCTTCTCGATAATTATCACGTCCTCCAAATATTACTTGAATGCGTGGATAAACTGTATCTGTTAGTATTTTCAATTTCGATTCAGAATTATCACCTAAGAAATTTTGCTTTTTGGAAGATGCTTCAAATGTAAAACGTTTCAGATACATATATTGCTGATCAGCATCATATAGAACTACTGTCCAGTTTTTATTTGCGTTAAACTTCTCTATTCGAATTATTCCCGCTTCATAATGATTTGTCACATCAAAGTTCGATGTATAAAATTCTCCGTTTTCATGCACCACTAATATCTGGTCTTCACTCTGAAATTCTCCGAGAAATTTACCTCTACCATCATAATTCAAACGTAAGACATCCTGATCGTACCATACTTTACGCCCACCTAGCGTAGAAGCGCCTTTCTGCTTCAAGGATATTTTATGCACTTCAGCCTTAGTTAAGATATTTCCCATCGACTGACGCCCTTTGATAGCTATCTCACTGAAATCTTTTTCAAATACTAGTATTTTCTGACGTGGCTTCGGTTTTAAGATAACACGTATAGTCTCAGCTTCGCCATTCGGATTGGCACTGAAATACAATATACGAGAACCGTCCTTTCCTTGTGTTACGTCATATTCCTTGTCACGTGTTATTCCTGTTACTGCAAAACGTTTGATGTATGCAGCTTCGTTCTTACCATGACGATATACAGCATTGTATATAGTACGTTTATCGTTACGCCTGAAAACATAGAGATAAAGTACATTTTTGCCGACAAACATCTTGTCACTGACTTTCACTATCTTATATTTTCCGTCTTTGAAGAAAATAATTACGTCGTCAATATCGGAACAATTACATACAAACTCGTCTTTCTTTAAAGATGTACCGATAAATCCTTCTTCACGATTTATGTATAATTTTTCGTTTGCCTCAACCACCTTTGTCGAGTCAATCGTATCGAAACTACGTATTTCAGTTTTACGAGAGAAATTCTTTCCGTATTTGTCTTTAAGCATTACATACCACGAAATAGTATAATCTACTATATTCTCTATGTTATGCTTTATTTCTTCTATTTCCTCTTTATATCTAGCAATCAGTTCTTCTGCTTTATCAGAGTTAAATTTGAGAATACGTCCCATCTTGATTTCCATTAATTTCATGATATCTTCGCGGGTTACCTCACGGATAAATAGTTTTGAGAATTTAGATAAGCGTTTATCGATATGCTCCACTGCAATATCCATATTGGCGGCATTCTCAAATTCTTTGTCTTTATAAATACGCTCTTCGATGAATATTTTTTCTAAAGACGAGAAGTGCAGACTTTCTTCAAGCTCCGATTTTTGTATCTCAAGTTCAAGCTGGAGCAATTTAAGGGCATTATCTGTTGTATGCCTCAATATATCACTTACAGTAAGGAAGTAAGGCTTATTGTCTTCAATTACACAGCAGTTAGGCGATATGCTTATCTCACAATCTGTGAAAGCATATAGAGCATCTATTGTCTTGTCCGATGAAACGCCTGCGGCCAGATGAACATGTATCTCTACATTCTGCGCTGTAATATCATCTACCTTACGTATTTTTATCTTGCCTTTGTCATTTGCTTTTAATATCGATTCTACAACAGAAGACGATGTACGTCCGTATGGTATATCACTAATAACAAGCGTCTTATTATCAAGCTTAGATATTTTAGCCCGTACTTTTACCGAACCGCCTCGTTCCCCATCATTATATTTACTGACATCAATATATCCTCCCGTTTGGAAATCAGGATATAAAGAAAATCCATCCCCTTGTAAATGCGCAATTGCAGCATCGCACAAATCATTAAAGTTATGTGGAAGAATTTTCGATGATAAACCAACAGCAATACCTTCCGCTCCCTGAGCAAGTAATAATGGGAACTTAACAGGAAGTGTTATCGGTTCCTTATTACGTCCATCATACGAAGGTTTCCATTCCGTTGTCTTAGGATTAAAAAGCACCTCAAGAGCAAACTTCGACAGCCGAGCTTCAATGTAACGGGGTGCAGCGGCTCCATCACCAGTAAATACATTCCCCCAGTTACCCTGACAGTCTACCAACAAATCTTTTTGTCCTAGCTGCACTAGTGCATCACCTATCGAAGCATCACCATGAGGATGAAATTGCATTGTATGACCAATGATATTAGCCACCTTGTTGTAGCGCCCATCATCCATACGCTTCATCGAATGCATAATACGCCTCTGGACAGGTTTAAGACCATCACTTATATGTGGCACGGCACGCTCTAGAATCACATATGAGGCATAATCCAGAAACCAATTCTGGAACATACCTGAAAGATGCAATTGGCTATCACCTCCATCTTTTACCGGCACCTTATAATCGGAGTGAGAAGCTGAGTTACCCGCTTCATCTTCTGCCAATAATTCATTATTGTCTATGTTTTCCTGATCTTCGTTTTCGTCAATAATATCTTCGGGGAGCATGTATGTAATTGTTTTTGATAGCTATTTTAAAACTCGTCCAAAGATAGTTTTTTTTGAGATTAATTCAAAATGAATGAATCCCCTAAAAAATAAGGATTATGAGATAGAATATTTCATAATAATATTAGCAACACTTAATTTACAGACAAGAAATAAAGCTAAATCAAGCAAAGTTCATACATTTGTATCTTAACGAAAAACGAAAACCTAAATGCTAATAAATAACGCTTATATCACCCAGCGGCTGGAGCAACTTATCAAAGAAAAACAAGAATCAAAGCAGATAGAAAGAGACAAAGCAGACAAGCTCTATAACATAAAAATGCTCTTTCCCAAATGGCTGAGAAATATAGTCTTTCATCCATTAAATCCATTTTATTCTGTCTTCGTCCAATACAAAGCAAGTAAAAGAAAGCAAAAAAACTATATAAACATACACCCATTACATCCCTTTGCTGTAGATTTTATACAATACTATTTACATAACAGTTTTGTAATAGACACGGAATTATATTTCCCGAAAGAGGATGAGGAAACTATAATTTCATATATTGACAATCGTTTAAAGTCAATTATACAGGGATATACCCAACTTTTGCTGAACAAAGAACAAATAGAGATGAAAAAAAAGGCGAAAGCCTTATCTGCCAAAGTAAAGAATGATGGAGACAGCTATGTATTATCACTGAATGGCAACAAATATTATTTACCTCAAAATACATTTGAAGAACATACATATATCCATGAATACGGACTAAAATACTTGCCTAAATATATTAGAGAATATATAAAAGGAAAAGACTTTCTTGATGTAGGAGCCTATTTAGGTGATACATCTATATTTTTACTAAAGAATTATAGTCCCAATATTATATATGCTTACGAACCTGTAAAAGAAAATGCCAAGCAATTATCCGACACTGTAAAGAAAAATAATACAGATAAAATAATTGTCGTAGAAAAAGGCTTAGGTGAAAAAGAAGAAGATATAGATATTTATATTGATCCTAAAAAACTATCGGGTAGTTCTATTAACAGTTCTGTTTCGAACAGTAGTACAGAGACAAAACGCATCCGTATATCGACAGTAGATAATGAATGCCAAGACAAAGAAATAGGACTAATAAAAATGGATGTAGAAGGTGCGGAATATGCAGTTATAAAAGGAGCTTTAGAAACTATCAAAAGAGATAAACCCGTATTGCTGATTTCAATTTATCATACAGGTAAAGACTTTTTCGAAATAGCACCCTTACTGAAACAAACTGTGCCTGACTACCTGTTCAGAATAATAAATCTGGAATTGGCAAGCCCTTTTACAGAAAAAATACTTGTAGCATATCCTAAATCAAAAGGAAATTAAACGTATAAAATTAAAATTGTGGAATATCAGGTAAGTATCATCATTGTCAATTATAATACAGCCAAAATGCTGGATGACTGTATCGCATCTGTAAAAGAGAAAACTACTGATTTAGATTATGAGATAATAGTAGTTGACAATGATTCTGAAAAAGATTCCCTTTCTTTCTTACAGAATAAATATACTGATGTCCGGTTTCTTTTTTCAGAAGAAAATCTAGGTTTTGGAAGGGCTAATAATCTGGGAGCGAACATAGCAAAGGGTAAATATTTATTTCTTTTAAATCCTGATACATTACTCCTTAATAATGCTGCCCTGGCATTATACAATTTCATGGAATACAATCCCGAAGTTGGTATTTGTGGAGGTAATATGTATAAAGGAGACATGAGTCCTGCATCATCTTACTATGATATAGATTTTCTAACACTGGAATATAAAATCATTTTCAACAAAAAGAGACAAACAGGTTTTAATCATACAGAAATACCTAAAGAGGTCAATGTGATTGTTGGAGCAGATTTATTCATATCCAAATCATTGTTTGATGAGTTTGGAGGATTCGACCCAGACTTTTTCCTTTACTTCGAAGAGGTAGAACTTTGTTATAGAATACAAAAGGCAGGTTATAAAATCATGTCAGTTCCCGATGCCGAAATTGTACACTTGCAAGGTGGTTCGGCAGAAAACAAGAATGACGAGCTCAATAAGTGGTCATATCAGGAACACTGGTATAGCAAACTTATATTCTTCTCAAAAACAAAAGGTAGGTTTAAAACAGCTCTTATGTATCAGATTAGCCTTTTAAAACTGAAATTAGCTATACTAGGATTCACTGTAAAGAAGAATACCGATAAATTGGAATACTGGAAGAAAAAGGCGGATGTTATGAAAAAAACATATGGTAGATATCAAGATTATCTCAAGACAAAGAAATACTAAAATGCCACACAAAGACTATTATTCTTTTGAAAGAACCGAATTAATACCATTTATCCCGAAAAATACTGAAAGAACACTGGATGTGGGTTGTGCATCAGGAGCATTTTCTGAACAACTCAAAAGAATGTTTAATGCAGAAACCTGGGGTATAGAAATGGCTCCGAAAGCTGCTCTACAAGCAAAAGAGAGGGTGAATCATATATTTATCGGTTCTTTTGATGAAGTCTATGATAATCTACCTGAAGATTATTTTGATTGTATTTTTTTCAACGATGTATTAGAGCATATGGTAGATCCAGAAGGCTGCTTAATAAAAATCAAAAAGAATCTGAGAAAAGATAAACCAATTATAGCTTCGATCCCGAATATTAGACATATTAATATTCTAAAAGAATTACTTTTAAGAAAAGATTGGAAGTATACTGATTCAGGAATATTAGACAGAACTCATCTGCGATTTTTCACAAAAAAAAGTATGATCAGAATGTTTGATGATTGTGGGTACAAAATATTGAAAATTAAAGGCATTAACAAAATTGGCACTTTTTGTCTGACATCTATTCTAAACTTTTTGATGTTTAATATATTCGATGATATTAAATATCAGCAATATGTCATAGTTGCCACTCCAAAATAAAATTGATGTACGCAATGGTTTATAATTTTTGTAATTTTATCTTCGAACATTATTTGATTCCATACTGTTTTATAGTCTATGACAATAAATGATTTTTTTGAAAAAGATAATTTTGCCAACCATACAGGTATAAAATTGCTAGAAACAAGTAAAGGTTACGCCAAAGCATGTATGGAAATAAAACCTGTACATCTCAACGGAGGAGGCGTATGCCAAGGAGGTGCAATTTTTACTTTAGCCGATTTTACATTTGCAGCAGCAGTGAACAGTCATGGTCAATTAACTCTTTCGGTGACATCGAATATAAACTTTCTAAAGTCTGAAAGTAAAGGTTTCTTATATGCCGAAGCACGCGAAGTCTTTTGCCACAAAAAGATTGCACATTGTGAAGTGCGCATCACAAATGAGTCACAGGATTTAATTGCAACATTCAATGCTACAGGTTATAGAAAGGAAATATTGTTGCCTTTTGATGCATTGGAATAAATAACACATTGTACTCTACAATAAAAAAGTCCTGCAATCGATAGATTTACAGGCCCTAATAAGCCTAAGCTTGTGTTAAAAATGAAAAGTATGGACTATGTAATCAATGATTTTAATTCAACGTTTTCATAAAATACTCAGCACTTAATAAAGCGGCATCATCCGTTACCGATGAACAAACGATTTCTATCTGGTCGAAAGGAGCCCAACCATATGTTTTTATCTTATTCTTTATATATGGAATAATTACATCGGCACTCTTCATGATTCCTCCTGCCATTACCACTTTTTCAGGGTCGTAAGCATAAATCATATTTACAATTACTTCCGTCCAAATATCTAAGCAATGATTACGCACTTTAAGAGCATATATATCACCTTCTGCTGCTTTCTGAAATATTAATCTAAAATCGGTGTCAGCAGTGTACCAGTCTGCTACAGTAGCACCTTCGCGTTTTATTATCTCGTCCAAATTCCATGTAGAAGCCTGAGCTTCGCCACATCCTCTGTTACCACAATTACACATAAGTCCGTTGCGGTCGAGAATAAAATGCCCGCCTAATATACCTGCCACATAGTGACTACCTCGCATCACACGCCCATCTACAAGAGCAGATGTACCTACACCTGTCCCCAATGTTATCATAACAAGATTATCACAATTCCTACCTGCTCCATATTGCCATTCGCTGATGAGAGCGCAACGGGCATCGTTATCTATCTCTAGCGGAAGATTAAATACAGACTTGGCCCAATCAGCCAAGTCCATATTTACAACATCATTAAACTTATCATTAATCACCAATATTTTCTTCTGCCTACTATCCACAATTCCAGGAACACACATCCCTATGCCAGATACTTGCGAGACATCAATACCCTCATCGGACAATAGATTCCATATTGTAGATTCCATATCCTTCAATCGTGGTAAAAGTCCTTGATGGGCAAATGCTTCAATAGATTGTTTCTGCACAACACGCCCATCATGTACCAACCCTATCTTAATAATAGTACCGCCTATATCTATTCCTATTGTATACATATTCAATCCTATAATTTTACTTTAATAAACTTATTAGCATAGGGTATGAAGTTCGTTTCCTTAGTGGCTTTTTCTAATGGTTCTTCCAACACGTTCACAACAGTAAATTCTATAGGATTTCCATTTGTATCCAATATCTGTAATGGAGTGTTCTTTCCATCCAGTTCTCTGATATTTATCAGCAAATAACCATCGGTTATAGAAGGCGTAGATGACGTCATCAAAAAATTTTCACTATTAAACTTGAAAGTAGAGAATTCAGCCGGATAATTGTTCCTCTTACCTTCAGGCATCACTCTTGCGTATATAGGAACGCGTGAACTCCACCCAAACTTAGTAGCTACAGAATTTGAAGTATCATTAGTCGAAGTCAAATAATAACTCCAACGTAATTCCCCCTCTTGCGAAGCTCTGAAATTTGTAGTCCAATAATTATTAGTCACCCAAGAATATACATGCGGCTTATCGTACGATTTCTTACGTTGATATTGTCCTGTACAGATACCGCCCATCTGGAACAATGGGATCACATCACTACCAACTATAAATTGAGCATTATTGTTACGTGCTGAAACAAAATTCTGAACGGTATTCCAATCAGATGCTGTACCTTCTATCTGATCCTCACCAGAACTTACTACGCCACCCTGTACATCGAAATAGAGTTTCGCATTATCAAGTTTAAAAGGAAATGCTACATAAATACCATCAGGTTCAGTAATAGGCTGTTTCCTTGCTACATAATTCAATTGTATACGCTTCTCATCATGAAATAAACGCACTTCCACCCTAACACCATTCTTCTCCTCTACTCCATCTGATTTTCCTTCGATATAAAAGCTCTTAAATATCGGCCCATCAGTTCCCGGTCTTACCCTTACATCACGAAGACTTTTTCGGTCATACTCAGTAAGGGTATAACGCTCCATCTGTTGACGATTGTTATTCAATGTTTCATATACAAAAGCTCCTAACAACCACGGAGAATCAGCATCTACCATCTCCAAACCAAGCTCTTTGTCATACAAACTCTTTATACTTCCTTTATTTACATCTAATACTATCTTGAAGAAATTATTTTCGATGGTATTTTCTGCCAATGAAATATTAGGCAGAGTAAAACTATCTTTATCCCCTACAATTATTTGATAAGTTTTATATCCCATTGGAGGAATATTTTCTGTATAAATAGCATAATACGTTCCTTCGTTACGTGAGCGTAATGGCTGCGCTTTGAGTTCTTTCCCTGTTTCATCCACAAGTTTAAATTCTTTGTTACGAGGAATAATCTCGTGGTCGATATACAACTCTATCATACCCGAACGTGTCCAGTTCAATGTATTGTAGAAAGTAACAGTAGGCTTCTCACCACGAGGGATATACGTCTGCACAAGGCCTCCGGCTGTTTCATACATTATCTGTGCATTCTTCAATGCTTCCCATGCATATGAACCTTTCTCTGCCCATTGTACCATGCTATTGTCGCAGGTAGGATCCCAAATACTTTCGGCAGCACCATACGTATGCTCATCATAAAACAGTAGGTTTTCATGGATATGACGTATTCGGTCTTGAATATCACTCGGTAGCGGTTGTCCTTTAGCTCTCGCCATCGATAACAATCCTTGAATAGTTATCATATCAGCATGTGTTTTACGTGAAGCAGCTGTTTCACGGGCTGCCGAGCCGAAACCGTCTGTCCACCAATCAGGATATGCAGCACGGATTGTAGGCAGTTTTGAATCATATTTCGCTACGATGTAATCCATGAACTCATGAAATAGAGCGCTTCGTAATTTAGGACTGGCATATTTTTCATTCCATTCTTTAATCACATCGTTTGGTATCATAGAAGGAGGAGAATTATCGGTAAAGTATCCGGAATATTGCACCGAAACTGCATCGAACGGATAACCTCTTTTCTCCAGACTTTCCAGATAAGAAAATACAGCAGGAGCCATTTCTCCGGCATTCAAACGCTCTATACCCCAAAAGTTTGCTGTATTGTAATGATCCGAACGGTAAGAATAGTTAGACTTGCCCGATGGTGATTCCCATTTATAGACAGTTGGACGATCAAAAGGGATCAATGCCCTATGCCCATTTTCTCCCATCGAGAAATATTTAATACCCAAATCAGGCATATAGTCGGCAAGGCACCATGCAATACCATTTACATCGTTCTGCATTGCCGTTTTCACAGGAATACCCAGATTCTTGAATTGACGAATTGGTTCTAAAAATGTTTTAAATGAATTTTCATCAATAATTTCAGCCATATTGAAAAACATTCCGGCTATTTCAATCTGTCCATTTTTGATATATTTCAAGAACTTATCTATTTGTTCCTGTGGACGACTTTTCAGATATTCTTTTACAGGCCACGCAGCCTCGCATACCCATCTAAATTTAGCATCATCCGGATAGTTTTCGGTCAACTCACAATATTCGATAGCATAATCAATATATCGAATATGCTCTGCCAAAATCTCCGTTTGTGGTTTTGTATAGCCTATATCAGTATGTGTATGCTGAACGAGGTAAACTGTCCAATTATTTACAGGATAAGCTTTTACCGTAGACTCTCCTAATATCTTAGATCCAGATGAAATACCAAGTGTAACCTCTCTCTCAACTGTTGACTCTGGTATGCTTGTCTCAATTGCATTTATACCCGATTCCAGCTTTATTTGATTATATTTATTTCCATCAATGCTAAAGTTTACAGTTTGGGGTTTTCCCCAATTAGCCACCTGTAATGTTACAGGCTGACGCTTTTCTTTATTTTTTCCATATATAAGTGCTGGTCTCGATTCACCACCTAATACATTTATCTCAGCAACGGTTTTTCCTAATTTCACTTGTTGAGTTGCATTCAGGGCAATGTTATCAAATACCAACCAACTACCGCTAACCGATTTTATAGAAACAAGGTTATTCCCTTTTTTCAATATATTTTCCGGTATTTCTATTACGGTTTTCAATCCTTTTGGGTTGTATTTCCGTCTTCCTTCTTCGAAATAATCGGTATCTCCACCTTGTGGTGCTCGGATCTTGGTAAGGTATCCGTTTACTATAATTTCTAACGCCGGAGCACCTCCATGTATATTTACATAGTTAATTTCTAATTGAGACGGTCCAGAAATTTTCTCTTCTGCAATACCAAAACGAATAACTATTTGCCTTCCTTTACTCCCTGCCCACGAATCGACTGATCCGGGTAATATGAATGGGAAATCTGTTTTCTCCTTACTTTTTCCTATTTCGAAAACAATAGGTTTCGTTCCAAATTTCTCCAAATATTTTCCATAATTATAGTCGCCCAATGCAAATTCTGCTGCACTTTGATCTTTCTTTCCTATCTGCCATACAGTAGACATATTTTGAGAAAAGACATTGATTACGAAAATAAATAAGGATAATAATAGAATTATTTTTTTCATGATATTTTATTGTAACAGGTTACTTATTTTCCAAAGATTTAATACAATCCAACATATTCCCTACGCCGGATTGTATTGATAGATTCATATAAGTTGTTCTAATTCACAGGCAATATACTATCTGCCCAGAGTGAAACCTCTCTTAGAATTACATATGCTCCGCTACCTGACGAAGGCCCTCCATACACTTCTTTTGTTCGTATAATTATATATCTTGCTTTTTGAGGGTTAGCAATAGTTAATTTATTACTAATAGGATCGCCACATGTATTTTCAGTTAATAGCTTCCAGCCTTTAGACTTAGCCTCATTTTCCCATCCGGCATCCATACTCGGTAACGAAATTTTCGAGTTTTCATCAATAGTCTCTATACCCCAGATTTGAATAACCTTAGGGTTCCAATTATGATAAGTATCATCGCGGGCATAAGTTTCGAAACGTGTAAGATTTGCATTCACACCCAAATCAAATGTCAAATGCTGAGGTACACCAACATTATCACCGCTATGGAATTGATTTCCTCCACCGGCAAATATACCATCAAATACACCATTATGATTTCCACTGTATCCTGTAGCAGCATCATTAGGCCAATTTAAGAATTTTATTTTAGGCTTCTCTACTGAAAACTCGACGAAATCAGGAAATTGCAGACTACGCCATGCCGTATATAAAGTATCAATAGCACCTTCTTCGGGTAAAAGAACTGTTCGGGTTTGTATATTACCAGACAGTTTCCAATCGGAAAGGAGTGTAGTAGTCGCATTTGCTTTTACCTTAAGTGTTTTCTCCCCGCTATTTGCATCATATTTCATTTCTACTTCAATGGCCTCTTCCGACATATTCCATGTCAATTCCATACCTTCGGGTTTGGCTGATAATTGTGTAATAATCTTTGGAGAAGCTGTCAGTATATACTGATCTCCATAGACATTACCGCTACACTCTACATTCAGAGATTTGTTACCTTCTCTATCATAAGTTTGCACAAAGAAACGCTGAGTTCCTTCTTGTAGACCATCAATTGTAACAGAGAGCTTGTCATCTTTCGCTTTCCATTCATTAGCTAGGACAACAACCGAATCCTTCACGCCGTTCAGAGTCCACCTTATAATACATTTTTCTGCAGATGTAGCGTAGTACATCGCCCCCTCTATTTCAACTCGGTTATATCCTCCATGAACCACTAGGGTATCGGCTTTTCCTACATATATTTGCTGACCACGGTCTAAAAATTCCTGATGCATATCATTCATATCTGCACAACTAGCCAGCAATAAGGTAACTGTAAATAAGAATATAATTTTTTTCATATTACTCATCATATTAATAGTTAATCTTTAATCTCGCCATAGAATGCCAGTTCACTCACAACAGAACATTTCATTCCTGACCATGATTCTATCATTTCAAATCTTAGATATCTCACATCTGGAATATCTCGTGGAAATGAGAATTCTTCACCTCTTGCAGCATATTCCTCATCCTCAGAAGAATTTTGTCCAAGAGGTAAACCCGAAGGTTTCTTCGACGTACATTCCATCAATAGTATCCAGCCACCAAGCGGATCACTTGAGCTACCTCCTTTCGGGTCGTCTGCACGCCCATATACTTTATAATATTTAGGCGCACCGTGTTGGAAGAGGACATCGGCTCCAGGGCGTTGCCATAGTAAAAAACGGCTCAATTTAGCATTTACACCAAGATCTAGCGTATAACGATGAGGAAATTCTTCCGGAAAATTCGTATGTGCAAAATTACCATTTCCTACATTATCATCATATGCCTTCTCCGGACTTCCCCCATGATAATTCCAACCAACGTCACCAGCGACAGATATAGCTTTGAAAAGCTTTTTATTCAGATAATCCTCTCTCCATGGCGTTAAAGTAAAATAAAGAGTGTCTGAAATATTATCCCATCTGTCGCGGATATATACTCCAAATTTATTTTCCTTATTAGGAAGACCCCTAACGGACAATGTATCTGCTTCTGATGTTTTGAACTGAGCATCCCATTCTAACATATCCACTGAAATACTGTCCTGAACCAATACATAAACGCCAAGTTCTTCCCGTGAATCATTATCCTTGAATGTTATTTTAAATCCTCCAAAATCGACGAAATATCCTAAAGATTCTCTTACGCTTAAGATAGGAGGTGTCAAAGGATTTATTGTTATTTCTACAGGCTCAGATGCTACCTCCTGCCGATTTACAGAATACAATTTTACTGTTCTGGGGCTAGTATCTCCCAATCCCTTTATAGTCAATGTATCAACATAAGATGATGATTTTACGTCTTTCACCTTACCCTTGGTTGTAGTATATTCAGCTTTTATATATTGAATATCTACATTATCGGGCAATTCATAAGCTATAATAGCGCCTCCGGGTGTATTCCTCAATACACGAGCATTCTTAACCGGCTCAGGAGCAGCACCACCTTTACCTCCAATCGGCTCATGCTCGAAGTCTCCCTTACATGAAAAGAGTATAAATACACAAAATAATATATATATATTTTTCATCGTAATAAGTTTTATAAGTTAATCCCATTGAGGGCTTTGTATTAATCTATCATTCTTATACAAATCTATTTTCTTGATAGGCCAGAAATAATCCCTAAGCATAAACTTTCTGGTAGCAATATATGTCACCTGATAATATCCGATTTCTCCTTTTTCAGAAACATTCCACCCTCGAATAGGCTGATTAAGATATTCCATTGCCAAACGCCAGCGTCTCAAGTCATAAAAACGTTGTCCTTCAAAAGCAAGTTCAATCAATCTTTCGCGCCTGATAATGTCACGCATTCCCGATTTTGTAGTCGGTTTTGTTGGGTTATTTGAATATTGCTTCCAAGACTCGGCCAAACTACCTGTTTCAACGTCCAGCCCTGCTTTATTTCTTACTCGTTGAATGTATTCATATACTTCGCCATCAGGATTCGCCTTACATTCATTCAATGCTTCCGCATAGAGTAGATATAAATCAGCTAAACGTATGATTGGAAAAGCATAGCTGATAGTACTGCCTGTGTTGGTCGAAGCTGTCATTATTAACTTATAGTTTACCAGCTTTTTAGCAAAATAGCCGGTAATATTATAATTATCTAAAGCTCTTCCAGCAACTTCGCCAGCTTTATTATGCACTTCGAACGACTTCTTATCAGTATCAGCCTCCATATTAAACCACTTGCCTCCGTCAAAACCTAAATAGGCATAAAAACGAGGTTCTCTGTAAAAATTAAGATATGCTGTTCTAAAATCTTTAATTAGATAATAATCGTGGTTATCAGGTGTGTTCATTACCTTATATCGATTCTCATAATCATAAGTCTTATCCTCGCTGATAGGTACACCATGCTGTGTATAAAATTGTTCTACTACATTCATCGTAGGGTTGTGCATTGATTTTACCCAACCAATTTGTTGCCCTTGGTGATAGCTTGTCAACGGAGCATTAGAGATACCTTGCAGTGTTGTTACATCATTATTCCCCAATCCCCAAATCAATTCTTTACAGAAACGGGATGTGATTGTATTACGTAACGTTAATTCGAGAAGTGTGGTATCGGATATATTCTCTGATATTCTATCATCAAATTCATATAAACCATGTCCCGCTTGATGAGCGAAATCTATAGCTTCTTTAAGTGCATCGCGGGCAGCCTCCCATTTAGCAGGATCATCTTCTGTACTTATAAAGTTTACACCTTCAGCATTCACATATTCCTTAAAGTCGGGATTACCATTGAACAATGGACTTGCGATCAATGTCAGTACCTTGGCTTTTATAGCAAGTGCAGCAGGTAATGTTAGGCGGCCTAATTCGGTAGTATAAGCCTTGATAGAAAGAGGTAAAGCCGGATTTGATTGATCTTTGTCAGCCGTAGCCTCATCAATAAGCTGTACAATATATTTTGCAACTTCATCCACTGGTTCACGTACAACTTTAACTTCGTCTACTGATGCATGAACCGGAATATTTTCTTTCACGATCGGAATAGGACCATAAAGCTGCATTAAAAAGTAATGATAAAATGCCTTAAGCACTTTAACTTCAGCAACCCACCTATCGCGTTCAGATGATAATAAATCGGGTACTTCATAAACTTTTTCAAGGAAAATATTACAGTCGCGTATGGCTATAAATAAATTTGAACCATCTTGTCCTCCACTCCAATAATTCAAATAAGGGTCATTAGAGTTCTGTAATCCCTTTGCTATTCTAAAACTCGTTGAATTAGAATAATAATAAGTTTTCTCGGCACAATTCCAAACCTCATCTCCTGTAGATAATGAGGGATTTTTCCAAACATTGCCATGTAAAGGAACATATGAATAACATGTCGCTAAAAACCGTTCTGCATTCTGCCTGTTAGAAAAGGCTAAATCTATCGTAGCTACATCATCAGGTACAATATCGAGATAGTCGCATGACGAGAGACTCAATGCCAATAAACTTGCTATAATGAATTTACGTATTTTCATAATTAAGTCTTTTACTGATTAAAAACTAAGATTCAATCCTATATTATAAACCTTCTGTACAGGATATCCCAATCCGTTTCCTCCCATTTCGACATCCCACATTTTGAATTTACTGAATGTCAATAGATTTATACCACTTAAATAAATTCTCAAGGATGCTATATTCCATTTATGAGAAAGAGATTTAGGTAATGTATAGCCGATTTCAGCCGATTTGAGGCGAAGGAACGAACCATCGCGCATAAACCAAGTGCTTCTCTGTGTATTATTTTCTACGATTTCGGATGAGAGACGAGGCCATAATGCATATATATCTCTATTATCTTCCGACCAATAACTATCAGCCCAGCCTTGCAACATGGCATTGTTTTGCTTCATTCCTGCTACTACATTATTTACATTCAGGAAAGGAGCTGTTGCGATAGGATCGATAAAGAAGGATGACTGTGCAGACCCTTGAAAAAAGAAAGAGAAATCTAAATTCTTATAGTTTGTTGACAAACCAAATCCGTACATTATTTTGGGTACTGTCGGGTAACCTATAGGAACATTGTCCTGACTGTCGATAACTCCATCGTCATTAACATCCATATACTTGATATCTCCGGGTTTATAGTCCCCAAATGTTTGTTTTGGAGAATTAGCAATATCTGCGTCATCAACGAAGAGTCTTTCCGCTATCAATCCCGTAGTTTGGTTCATATTTAGCCCCACCCATGATAACCAAGAATATGGATATTTCGGTTCGTCATATATATCAAATTTATTTGTTGTATATACAAAGTTGGCTCGTCCAGTTACAGAGAAATCCTTATTGAAGCTATGATTACCATCGATTGAGAACTCAAATCCATGAGAAGAAGCTTCTCCGACATTACTTCTTAGGCCTGCCTGTAAACCCATAGTAGCCGGTATAGAAGAACGATCCATCAGAATATCTGTCCGTTTTTCAGTAAAATAGTCTGCTTGTATATCCAGAATATCAAATAGTCCAACTTCTAGCCCCAAATTCATCTTTTTTGAAGTTTCCCAGGTAATTAGGTCATTTGCATAACGCGAAATAGAAACTCCTGGAATCCGGTTTTCAAAATTTTGCCCGAAAGAAATAGGTTGTTTATCTGTATCAATAAGATTTACTTTTGACAGATAAAAGAACCTGTCATTTGTATCACCGATAGCGTCATTTCCGACTAGACCATATGTAACTTTCAACTTGAGTTTATTTACAGTTTTCTTTAGTTCATCTGTCCAAAAAGCTTCATTTGAAACTAGCCAACCTCCACCGATTGAAGGAAAAAAGCCAAAACGTTCATTCTTCGAAAATCTTTCAGACCCATTATATCCAAAGTTTGCCTCTAAAAAATATCTTTGATCAAAAGCATAAGTAAAACGTCCTGAAAGTCCCATATTTCGGTGAGCCAAAGATGCTTGCAGATCTGTTCCTCCAGAATACAAAGTCTCTCTCATCGTAGTCACCAACAATGCTGATATAGCATGCTTTTCGGCAAAAGTTTTATTGTAGTCTACTGCCCCCTCGAAATAGAATGATGTAGAAATATTACGCCCTCCATCAGCAGATTCGAGAAAATCAGTACCCCCATCAGGATTTAGGCATAATAAACCATATTTATTCATCAACTTATCATAATAAGAGGTTGTATAATAAAATGGATTATACTTCCTCTCTAAAGCAAAATAAGAATCTCGAGTTGTACTACCCATCAATCTAAAATTCAATCCTTTAGTTATAAAGTCTAGTTTTTGCTTCAATTCTAATTGAGCTATCATTGTAGATTGAGAGTAATCTTTATATCCTCTTACCATTTCCGCATATGGATTCAGATAATCACCTTGTCCACCATAGTTACCGAATAGTGAATGCTTTGCATATGCAAATTCAGGTGTAGGCTCATAATATTTAGGAAATTTAACAGGGCTTGCAGCCATCACCATATTATAAACCTGTGTACCCGAATATATAGGTCCTGTATAATCTTCGAATGTCCCACTCACCCTCACATTCAGTTCTGTGGTTTTAGTCAGGTTTAGGTTTGTATTAGAACGTATCTGAATTCTTTGTAAGTCTATATTGTTATTATAATTATTCTTCGGATCTACTTTTAATACTCCGCGATCTTTTGTAACACTTCCTGCAACATAATATCGTGCCACACTACCTCCTCCGCTTACATTCAGATTTACACGTTGGTTGGAAGTTACATCCTTAAATAACTCATCATACCAATTCACTGCAGGGTATACATAAGAATTTAGCCCTCTACGTGTTCCATCTATCTTCTCATTCGAGTATTCACGGTTAGGATTACCACGAGTAAGGTTAGCCTCATTATGTAAAGTCATGTACGTAATTGGATCCACTGTCTTTATCTTTTTAGTAGCCATCGAGAATGAATTTTCAGCACGTATATTGAGCTGTACTTTCCCTTCCCGTCCTTCTTTTGTAGTTACGAGAATTACACCATTTGCCCCACGAGCACCATAAAGTGCGGCGGCACTAGCATCTTTCATTATAGAAAATGTAGCTATATCATCTACTTGCAACCGCGCTAACTCAGTAGAAGATAGCTCAACGTTATCAATTAAAATAAGTGGATCTTTCTTATATCCAAAAGTAGTTACTCCACGTATAAAGAACTCGGCATTATCAAGACCGGGTTCACCGCTTCGCTGATAAGATACAATACCGGCAATACGACCGCCCAGTGCAGTTGTTAAGTTGCTGGAGGGTGTTTTCAACTCCGAAGGTCTGATTGTTGAAACAGAACTTATCACACTTTCCTTCTTTTGTTTGGCAAAAGCTACGACTGTAACCTCTTCCAATTCGTCAGCTTTTTCCAGAAGGATAATTTTGATCTCACTCTTTCCGGCTACAGGTACTTTCTGCGTCTCCATCCCTATAAAGGATGCTGCTAGAATATCTTTATCAGACACATCCAGTCTGAATGTACCATCCGCACCAGTTATAGATCCACTCGTAGTTCCTTCAATTGAGACCGTAACGCCAGGTATAGGATCCCCATTGATATCAACAACAATTCCTTTTATTTCCCGTTTGTTTTGTAATATCTCACTATTTTCTGCATATAATTTGGGGGTATGCAACCCACTAAAACAGAAAAGTAAGATTCCTATTCTTAGATATAATCCTATTAATCGGATTATAAATCTCTTCAATCGCTTTTCTTTCATAAACAAAGATTTAGGTTGTTTAATATTAACAATAATATAAATTTCATTAGTTAAAGTCTTTTAGAATAGTTTAGTTCCAATCACCTATTATATGTAAGTATGTTTACACATATACAGTGAGAATTTATTCAAGTTGGGGGTAGATTGTTTTCATAGGTTTAGCTTTTTAGTTGTTATTAATCTAATTAAGGTATTAAACTTGTGTATTGAATTCGCTTATTTACAATTTCTTAATTTCAAAGTGATATAATTTGTTTCCATTTATGCAGAATAAGCTCAGATTATTAAATTTATTTATTCTGTAATGTTGAGAATGAAGTCTTTTGCATGTATTTTATAAAACACTAATATTCACTCAAATACTACGGAACAAGTTCCGCAGGTTGAAAGGTAAAAGGATAAATCCTTTTGCGTTAATACCTGTTTGAAAACAGGGGTTTTCTTTTCCCTAACGGGAAAATTCATCCGATAACTTGAAAAATAAACATTATTTACTGGAGAGATTTATTCCCCAGTCTTTATTTGGTTCTGAACCCATTTTCAATTTTAGAATTCCCCCTTTTAATAATTCTTTTGCAGGAAACTTGAATGAGTTTAGTACTACTCCGTTTAGTTCTGCCGATTGTATATATTTATTATTTTTAGAAGCTCCCTCAGCTATAATGGTAAACTCCTTTCCTCTTCCATACTTTTCGCCCAAATTCAGTACAATTTTTTCATACAAAGGACTTGCTATTTCATATACGGGCTCAACATTACAACCTCCGTCTGTCTGGAACAGCCCTATTGCTGCCATCACAAACCATGCACTCATTTGTCCCTGATCTTCATCTCCTAGATAAGCATTAGCAACTTCAAACCCATAATATCTATCAAGAATAGATCGTGACCATCGCTGAGTTTCCCAAGGCATACCAACCCAGTTGAAAAGGAATGCAAAATGCATAGATTGCTGATTACCTTGTACTACTGGGAAGTCCCAATATTGATCACCCGGAGCATTGTAGCGCCATCCCTCACTCTGCTCAAATCCCCATATCATACGTTCTATGAAACGCTCTTTGCCTATGGCTTCTGCCAACGCAGAGACATCCTGCGGAACAAAAAAAGTAAGTTGCCACGCATTTCCCTCTACATAATGATGATTAGCACCCGATTTGAAAGGATCAAAATCTTTCTCCCATTCACCATTTGCATATCGCATACGCGCATATCCAGTTTCTTTATCTATGGCATTGCGCCACCAATTTCCTCTATCTACAAAATACTCATAATCGGATGTCTTACCCAAAGCTTTAGCTAATTGTGAAACGGTCCAGTCATCGAATGAATATTCCAATGTATTTGAGAAACGCCCTTGATCGGCAGGTACATATTTATGCTTCAAATATGTTTCTAAATCACGATTTCCGGCCAAGCCATCACCTACCCTTTGGGCAGGAGTTGTTTGCATTTTTTTAATTGCAGTAAACATCTTTTCAACATCGTAATCTCTAATTCCCATCTGATATGCACTAACCAAAAGTGGAATTTCATGTTCAGCAACCATTACAGGAACATATTCCATCCCTGCAGGCCCTTTAGCCAACCAACCATTGGCATCAAACATACCCAATTGTGAACGAACCCAACGTGACGACCATTCTGGCGTAGCAAGATTCCACAACTGATTCAAGTTCCAGAATGTATTCCAAAAAGCATCACATCCCAACGCCACATTATCGGGATTATCATATTTTTGTATTTTTTCGGTAGCATCAACCCATCTGCCATCAACATCGATAAACGCATTACGGCAATATGATCGATACATATTGGTATAGAATCGTCTTTTCTCTCGACTGTCATTACTCGTTATATCAATTCTTTCCAGTATATTGTTCCATGTATCAACCTGATTCTGACGAACTGCATCAAAACTCCATCCGAAAGGATTAGATATCTCGGACTTCAAATTTTCAGAGGCACCCTTCATGTCAACATATGATATACCTGTACGCACTTGCACAACTTGATCTGCACGAGTATCAAACTCGACATATGCACCCATGCGATCTGGGTCTTTTGCCGCTACTAGTGCATTCTCAATAATTTTATCATCTATCCAGCCTCCGAATTTCTTAATGTCTTTATCGAATTCAATAACAAAAAACACATTATAGTCTTGATCTGCATCGCGCGACCAAACGCTTCGGGAGTGTTGTTTACTATATCCTTCTATACGATTTTTAGATACTTGCTTCATCTCTGCATCTAAAATCTTATATCCATACTCAGTTGGTATTTTGAGGTCAATCATTACGCGAGAGTCTTCGCCTTTTGGATACGTGTATCGCTGAAAACTACACCGTGTTGTCGCTGTTAATTCTGCCGTTATATCATAATCTGTTAGCTTAGCTTTATAATATCCGAGAGGGGTCTCTTCTGTCGATTTGTCAATTGCAGACCGATATGTATCATCTTGCTTGACAAGGCTCGATTGATCTCCTATTTTTGTTTTTAGCACACCATTGACTGGCAGCATGCCCAAACCTGTCATAGTCCATTCGTGTATATGACTAAATGTACCTATACTTTCGAATGTGGGCTGATAACCTGCCTGCCAACCACCATTTTGATTATCGGGACTTAATTTCACCATACTAAACGGCATCCACGGCCCAGGAGCAATCATCCAACGAGAGTGCGCCGTTCCCATCTTCGTATCTACATAATCAGTTGCTGTTACTGCTTTTTGTGGAGTTCGTGTTATTTTTCCGTTTTGTATTTCTTTACCATTTACCAATATTGTATAATTACTTTCTTTTTCTTGATTGACGGCAGGCATTGGGGCTTCGAGTTCATATCTCCCCTCTTCGAGAGTTTGTTCTAATATTTTTTCTCCATCAAGTTTTACAATCAATAATGGAGTACCTGAGAGATACTCAACATCTACCAATAAAGGTTGCTTCTCAGCACCATCGATTTTCACCTGATATTTTGCTGTGTTTACACCTCTTACATATGCTTCTTTATTAGGCTTGGCTAAACTAGTCTTCCCAGGGGCAATAAGACTTATATTATCGAATGTCACCCAACATCCTTCGAGGTTAGTGAACTGTATTTCATTATTACCTCTTCTCATTAGTTCTGAAGTAAAAGGTATCTCTATCGTCCGTTTTACTAAAGAATCTGTTGCATTTACCGGCAAGAAATTAGCCATGTTATATTTCCAAGATTGTCCATTTATAGTTACCTTGAACAAAGGTGGTTTTTGCCGTTGTATATCAGCCAAGTCTATTTTAAGCTTCCAGTCTCCTTCCGCTGGAACATCTTGCAATGGAAATAATAGATTAAGTACATGCGTACGCAAACCAGCTGTACCGCTAGTTCCTCCCCAACCATCGCCAGGTCCAGGAAGTATATACGGCCAATCCTTTTTCGGGTCGGAAAGAGCTACTATATAGTATTTATCTTCCCATCCAAAATCATGTTTCAGAAAATCTTTATAATTATCCGGAGCAAGAGCAAATTCCATTGTATTGTTATCTGTAATCCCAATTTCAAATAAGACTTTGGGTTCATTGGACGTACATGCAGATGCACCAATCAAAATAAGCAATGATATTAAGATGATTAACTTTTTCATATAACTGTAAATTAATTATTTCCAGAAACTAATTGTTCAAACATATGAACATTTAACAAAATAAAAAATAATTTATACATAAATAACTTATACATATGTAATATGTAGGGTATTACATGTTTTTTATTTCAATAGAATAGACAAATTTATCAGAACGATAATAACCAACATTATACTCTATAGGTCTATCTCCGGGATCGTATACAAACCTTTCCCGGAATAAGATAGGTTCACTCTTACTTGTTTTCAATATCTCGGCTTGATCCCCAGCTTTTCGAGCGCTGATATGTTCAGCCGATCGTACTACCGAGATACTAAATTTATCATTTAGCAATTGGTAAAGAGGTTTTTCCAGATTATCTTCATTCGTTATAATTATACGAGGGTGAAAATAACTGACAAAGAAAACAATAGGCTCATTACCTACTCCTTTTAATTTTGACAGTTTTACAACTGGCGTACCCTCTTTTATATTAAAGAATGTTGCTACCTTTTCATCTGCCTTTACTGTATCTAGCCTTAGGTACATATTAACAACCTTTATCCCTCGGCTTTCCATTTCCTTAGTAAAGCTGTACCACATATTCAGGTTTGTCGACATCATAGGAGAAGCCACCTTAGTTCCAACACCCTTTTTCCTTATCAACAAGCCTTCATACTCTAGCTTGTTTGTGGCTTGGCGAATTGTATTACGTGATACACCAAGATTATTTGCCAAATCAACCTCTTTGGGTAAAAAATTCCCATTCTGATATTCAGGCAAAGTTATAAGTTCTCTTAATAACTCTTCCACTTGCACATGTAATGGAAGTTTACTCTTGTGATCAATCTTTAATTCCATAATAAATTATTTTACTTCTTTTACATACATCGATAGTATTAACTGATATACACAACAGAAGATCAGGACGATTATTGCACCGGTTTGTGTTTGTACACTATCAGAAGCGATACCCATCAGCCATGGAAATATTGCACCTCCAGATACACCCATAATCATTAGCCCGGATATTTCATTCGATTTTTCAGGCAAATATTTTAACGCAAATGAGAATATTATTGAAAACATATTTGCACATGCAAAGCCGGCTAATGCGATACAAGCATATAAAGTATATTCTCCCGAAACAAACACCAATCCAAAGAAAGCGACTATAGCAGCAACGGAACTAATGATATAAAACCTTTTTGCTGAGAAAACGGATAAAATAATGCTCCCTAGAAATGCACCCGCAGTTTTAAACATAAAGTACAAACTTGTTGCATAACCAGCATTCTCTAATGCCATACCTGTGCGTTCCTGCATAATCTTAGGTGCTGTGGTATTTAACCCTACATCTATTCCGACAACAGTTAATATCCCCAAAAATAGTAACAATATTTCTTTTTTACCTAATAGTGAAAGACACTCTTTAAAAGAAGATGTCTTATTTTCTATTGGAGCCTCCTGTATAGGCGTTGCTAAAAGCCAAACAGACGACAATAATGTAATAAAAGCATAAATAGGAAATAGAAGCTGCCAGCTATCGAACGACCTCAACAGAAAAGCTGCTAATATAGGGCCTGTAAAAGACGCTATTGCTTTGATAAACTGCCCTAGAGTAAGACTGCTGGTAAGTTTGTTTGCACTTACAACATTTGATAATAAAGGATTTAGTGAAACCTGCAACATCGTATTTCCTATACCCAGCAATGCAAAGGCGACTAATAATAAATTAAAATTATAACCGAATACAGGTATCACTAAGGCAAGAACTTGTATTACGAAACTAATGATGACAGTCTTTTTACGACCGATCTTATTCATTAATAAACCTGATGGTATAGAAAATATGAAAAACCAAATAAAAACCATCATCGGCAACAGATTGGCTACTTTATCTGACAATCCAAAATCTAGCTTGATGTAATTAGTTGCAATACCGACCACATCCACGAATCCCATAATAAAGAAACCTAGAAATACCGGCAAAACTTTATAAAAAGAGAAACTATTAGTCTTATTCATGGCTTTTATTATTAAGGTTAAGATTTAAACCGAACATAAGCTTTTATTGTTACGTATTTTTTACCTTCAGTATTATTTTTCGGACGAATAGTATATCTGCCGATTGAAGCCGGTATAATAAAGGTTTCTGCATAATGTACAGCAAATGGAGAAAACTTATTGTCCGGGCTTTCGACCAAAACCTCTTCGCCTTCTACTAAATTTAGCACGTTTACGCTATCTCCGGTTTCGTGTTCTACCCTATCGGTAAACCAGTGTCTGCGGGTCTCTATAAATTCATTCTCATGTAAGCCAGTGCGCTCTTCACGCCAATTGTCACCTTGAGCAATCGTTTCTATTTTATTTATAAGTTCCTTTTCTACATAATCTGTATCGCGTTCCCATTTAATAACTTCACGTCCATGTTCTATATTAATCGGGCGTGGTCTTCCATCTAACCCCATACGTCCCCAATCCCACAATTTGAATGTAAAGATGAATGGTGTAGCGCTAATTTCAAGGACGACACTATTTTTTCCTGAACAGTGAATTGTTCCCGAAGGAATTAAGAAATGGTCATGTTTCTTTGCGGGAAATACATTGACATACTTTTCGGCTTCAAACATCTTACCTCCATCCTGTGCTTCGTTCAGTTCATTTATCATGGCATCCCGATCAATTCCCTTTTTCAATCCGAGATAAACGACAGCATCTTCGGTTGCTTCCAACATATAGTAGCTCTCATCCTGTGTATAAGTCATTCCAAACTTATCACGAATGTATTGAGTATGTGGATGCACTTGCAAACTCAGGTTACCTCCTCCCATTGTATCCAATAAGTCGAATCGAATAGGGAATTCTTGCCCAAAACGAGATTCGACAGGTTGACCTAGCAAAGCGGTGGTCCGAAAGAACACCAAATTGTTAGCCGGCATTTCAAATACAGCATCAGACACATTGAATAACAAACTGTTCTCTTCAGGTACACAGTCGAAACTCCATGCAAAATTTTGCACGTTTTTATCCAATCCAAATTTCTCTTTCATCCACTGACCACCCCATGGTCCCGGATCGAAGAATGGAACCACTCTAAAAGGTTGAGAGACCGCGGCATCCATACATTTAGTGAAAGTATTAGAATTTATCATTTTAGGTTGACCTTCCTTGTTAGTATCTAGCCAATAATCTATTTTAGATACTAATTCTCTCTTCAATTTGTCGTATATGCGCCAATCTACAAAAAAGCCACGTTTATATTGCTCGGATGGTTTTTCGTTACTATTATTAAGACCGATATTATTTACCTTATCTTGTCTTATTCTTTGTTGTATTTCCCATCTGGCCATATCTGCAAAAACAAGAATATCCGCATCCGGAGCTATCATAGAAGCTCCATGTCCATATATGACAATTACTCCCGAAGTTTTATTTATTTTATTTTTAATTTCATTCAGTTTGTCTATTGACAAGAAATCCATTAAACTCAAGCGAGTCATTCGTCCAAATATAGCGTCATCTGTAACATCGGGATAAGTCATCTCTCTTATCTCGTCTTCCGATTTAAAAACCGTTTGTGCATTGATAAACAAATTGCATGGTAATGAGCTTATTTTTTCTATAAGCTCTAAATGATTTACGCCTTGATAGCACTCTATAGCAATAACAAATTGCTTTTTACTACTTTCAATACTAAGTGAAATCTCATTTATAATAGATCCCCAACCTACCCAAATATCACCTAAAACATTTACTACTGGGCATTTGTCGAAATTTTGATTAGTCATTATATTAGATATTATGTGTTCTATATTAGGTATTATTACGCTTTATATGTAAGAATGTTCAAACATATAAAGGAATTTTTAATAAACAAAATATTTTAATACATTTTTTCTAAATACGAGCATTTACACCTTCTATAAACTGCAAATAATACAAATATATATAATAACTTCCTTAATATTAACACAGCAGATATAAGTATATATAATTATCATATATAATCTTGTTAACCGTATGAATTTGTAAAAAAGTCATTTAACAAGGTATTAAAATCATTTTGTTAATATGTTTGATATAATATATCTGTAATTTTACTCGTTTACTAAAACTATTTTGATTTCCTAAATCGAAAACACATATACTTATATATGAAAACATTAAAATACTCAATCATATTATTAACCCTTTGGGTAATTTCATGTTGTTTTTATAATTGCAATAACAAGCCGACTATTACACTGGAAACTCTTCTTGAGGAAATGACTTCCGTAGAAGAATTATCCCGATATCCTCAACCTTATTACACTTGCCATCAAGAAAGCAGTTACGACAGGCGTTCCATTTCACCCGATATACCAACATGGTTTGCCAATGACGACGGCTTTGGGATTGTAAGAGTAGATACAACAGCTGAAGGCAGAATCGAAAAGGTTATGTTTGATGAAGCCGGGCCAGGAGTAATTACACGAATATGGATAACCACACTTGACAAAAGAGGAACATGGCGTTTCTATTTCGATGGTGAAGCAGAAGCCGGATGGACTATACCGGCTTACGACCTAATGCGTATAAATGTTGCAGGTGTAGGGCGAGGACTACTCCAGCCTCACACGAGCTATACTACTGAGGGAAAAGGCGGGAATACGTTGTTTTTACCTATACCTTATGCCAAAAGCTGTAAAATTACATTTGAAGATGAGGTCGGTGTCAATTCCACTCCTAAATATTATGGGATAAACTTTCGCAGATATCCGAAAAATACTCTTATAGAATCTTTTTCCCCAGAAGTGGCTAAAAGGGCTGAAAAGAAAATAGCTGAAACAGACAATCTATTATTAAATCCTGTCTTGGAAAAAAGTGGAAAAATAATATCTGAAAGCAAAGAACTATCAGCGTCCGACTCGTTGACTATAAAACTTCCAGATGGAGAAAATGCAGTGTATGAAGTGACGTTTAATGTGAATACAAAAGACTCCACAACCTTCGCACAATTAATGAGAGAAATAATATTTTGTGCCCAATTTGACGGAAAACAAACCATTTGGGTTCCTTTAGGCGATTTCTCAGGAGGTGGCATGGGTTCTCCTTATGTAGAAAGCTGGTATTTGAGTTCGGATGGCAAAGGTAATATTACAAGCCGTTGGTTAATGTCATATAAGAAAGAGGGAGTATTAAAATTGATAAATATATCTTCTCTACTTGTAGATGTAAAAATGAAAGTTAATGTATCGCCTCTTGCATGGGATGAGAGGTCATTATACTTTCATAGTTCATGGCGTCAGGAAAACGGGATTCCCATTCACAGATATGATGAGCCAGAGAATTGTACAGACTGGAATTTTGCTACGATAAAAGGCCGTGGTATATATAAAGGAGATTTACTATCATTATTCAACCACGCTCCTCGTTGGTATGGAGAGGGTGATGAAAAAATATGGGTAGATGGTGATACCTTTCCATCTCACTTCGGGACGGGAACGGAAGACTATTACAATAGTTCATGGGCTCCTGTAGTACCATTCCACACCCCATTCGGTGGAGCGCCGAGAGCTGATATGGAAAGCTCTCACGGATATAATGCATTCTTCCGTACCCGCAATCTCGATGGAATTCCATTTAAGGAGAAATTCAAATTCGATATAGAGATGATTGGCTGGGATAGAGGTTCTGCAGATTATGCGACCACTATCTACTGGTATGGTGATTATGACTCACAGGCTCTTGGTACTTCAGGTATTGCAGAAGCTAGCAAAAAATTATTGCCTGTACCCGAAAACCCAAAGAATTACACGATTCCTAATAGTATAGAGTTTGAAACACTGGAAATAACAGACAAGACTCCTTCTCTCAATGCAACAAAACAGAATAGCGAGAATTCATGGGAGGGTAAATGGAGCCGTGCCGCACATTTATTATTTCCGAACGGAAAAGTAGGAGATTTTGTAGAATTTGAGTTCGATAAGCTGAATGACGGTAAATACAAAATGGTATTATATGCTACTCGTGCCAATGACTATGGTATTATTTCTTTCTCGGTCAATGATAAATTGACTAATGTAACTTTTGACGGATATAACAGAACCATTAAGCATTCGGATGCAATAAATCTTGGAACGTTTTCATCTGAATCAGGTAAAATAAAATTGAAAGTTGAAATAATAGGAGCGAATAAACAGTCGCAAGGAGCAAAGTATATGTTCGGGCTGGATTGTCTACAATTATTATCTGTAGAATAACGACTAAACTATTTTAAAATATCTACAAGAAAGAAAATCATGAAATTTAAAATCACTCTTCTATTTGTATTGTGTATCATAACCATAAGTGCAAAATCACAGCAGATAAAAGAGCCTTATCTCAAAATAAGCGGAGCATATAAAGGAAAAGCAATAAAACACTCACCTGACCCTCTGGTGAACTATAGATGGAAAACCTCACAAGCCAATGATGATTTAGAAATATATACGCTCAACCCAATCCATGTACAATCAGATAACAAATCAGCCTTAGCCAAAGGATATACTACTTCTTCAATGAAGATTACCGAAGATTGTTGTCTTATGTTTGATTTTGGACGAGTGAGTGCAGGCTGGTTAGAATTTGATTCCGAGAATATGGATGCTGATATAGAAATGAGTATCAGTGAATTTAATGAACCGGCGGTATTTAATGCAGGTTCTCAACATCCTGTAAAAACAGCAAGACCAATTAAATATGGGAACACATATCGCTTGGAACTGAATGATCAGTTATATGAAGGTGTTCGTTTCGGCTGGTTAGATATAAAGAATCTGAAAAAGCCTGCGAATATATCAACTGTCCGTCTCATTTGTCAGACAAAACCAACTAACTATGAAGGTAATTTCTCTTGTAGCGATACGTTACTAACCCGCATCTGGTACACAGGTGCATATACCGTGAAACTAAATTTACTGAAAGACCATTTTGGCGCTATCCTGATGGAGAGAAGCGACCGTCACTCATGGACAGGAGATGCACATACATCGCAAGCAGCCTCGATGGTAGCATTCGGCAATTATGATTTTGTGAAGGAAAATCTCCTATATACATCTACTCAATATAATGGTATTGCCAGCTATTCACTTTATTGGGTGTTAAGCCTTATCGATTATTACAACTACACAGGAGATAAAGATTTACTAAACAACTTATTAGAAAATGCCTGCAAAAAACTTGATATAGCTTATGAACACTATGATAAAAATCCCTCGCGAGTGTTTTACGGGTGGGATGAACGGTTAGGGGCAGGATTTGAAAACCCTGACAACAACGAAACTCAGATTGCATATAAAATGCTTTCAATCAGAGCATGGAATGAATTTAGTAAAACAATGACCTATGCAGGTCATTCCGATTTAGCCAATAAATACGAATCATATGCGAAAGAAAAAGTGACCGAGCTGCGCAAAAATAGCAATTGGACGAAAGGTTTAGGCGTTCATGCTGCATCTGACGCAATAAATGCAGCGTTCGCAAATGAGAAAGAATATGAAACCCTCTGGATGAGTGCATTTTCAGATAGATTAAAACGTCTCTCCTATTCTCCGTTCAATCAATACTTCATCATTCAAGCTATGGCTAAGATGCAGCGATACGCGGAAGCTTTAACCACAATAGACGATTGCTGGGGTGGGCAAATACGATATGGGGGAACTACATTTTTTGAAGTCTTCCGTCCTTCATGGAATGCGATTTCGGAACCGAATGATGCACCCATAAACAATCAGTGCGGATATACGAGTCTTACCCATCCTTGGAGTGCAGGCGTTACAAAATGGCTGACAGAAGAAATACTTGGTATAAAACCCATCGAACCAGGCTTTACAACCTTTAGCATTTTACCTCGCATGTCGTCTCAGATAACCAACGCAAATGGAAGTGTCCCTACCTTGTATGGCACAATATCTGCATCGTTCGACATAGTAAGTGGTAATTGCAATATTACAGTCCCGTCCAAGACCAAAGGTATAGTAGGCATTCCTAAAGCAGGAGGTAAAATTGAGAAAGTCCGATTTAATAATAAAGATATAGACAAGACGAAAGAAGATGACGAATATATTTATTATCAACTAACAGAAGGTAATTATAAAATATCAGTAGCCTATTCCGATAATATCAGTATCAAAGACAAAAAGAAAAATGAAGAGATTATATACCAACTCGGAACAGATATAAAAGAAGATGCAGAAGCACAAGGGAACTGGAAAAGCAAATATGGAAGTAAAGGATATGTATTCTGCAATTATGACGGTACGGGAGGAAATCTGATAAAGCTACCAGACTTTGTTCAAAATGTAATATTTTATAAAGAAGGCATTGCAACATGGGAGTCTGAACCTAATGACAAAAGGTTATTATTATCTAATATCAATAACAATACATCACGTGATATGGGATGTATAATGACACGAGACCCTCTCGCATGTCAACAAACGATGACAATAGATATTCCATGCCGTAAAAAAGAAAATTATCAAGTTGCTTTATATATGGTAGATTGGGATAAAAAAGAAAGACGCTCGGCTATCGAAATATTTGACCTTGAAAGTAAGGAAATGATAAAACCTGTACATATGGTCAGGAATTATGAGAACGGAAAATATATAATATATAATTTCGACCGTCCTGTAAGAATTAGGATAAATCAAGTACGCGGACCAAACGCTGTTCTGAGCGGTATATTTTTTGATTAGCATACTAACCTCTATAGAAAAACCAAGACAAATAATTTAAATATAAATTTATAACATGATGAACTTAAAGACTGTAGCAACACTCTTACTATTTATTTCCCTGATTTTTTCTAACAACAGTTTCGGGATAAACACAACGCAAGACAAAAAGAGAAATGATTCTCCACGAATCATCAACATTATCAATTTTATCCGCCAAACGGACTATCGCGTAAAAAACGCAGATGCTCTCTTATTTGAAACCGTTGAGAAGCAAATAAAGTTGGTAAATCAATATGATTTCCCAGCGACTTTTCTTTTTCAGTATGATGCCCTTATCAATCCGAAATATCAGGAATTAATGAAGACACAACTAGGCCCTAAATGTGAAATAGGTGCTTGGTGGGAAATAACACAACCTCATGTAGAGGCTGCCGGGATAAAATGGCGTGGAGAACATTCGTGGGTATCTACAGCAAATATAGCCTTTACTCCGGGATACACACTGAAAGAGAGAGAACAGTTAGTGGATGCTTACATGGCTAAGTTTAAAGAGATTTATGGCAAGTATCCTAAGTCTGTAGGTTCATGGTTCATAGACTCTCATACATTAGCCTATATGTATGACAAATATGGCATTGTTGCTTCCTGTAACTGTAAGGATCAGGTTGGAACGGATGGCTATACGTTGTGGGGAGGCTATTGGAATCAAGCTTATTATCCAAGCAAACTCAATGCATATATGCCTGCACAGACAAAAGAAGGACAGATTCCTGTACCAATCTTCCGTATGCTGGGAAGTGACCCTATGTATCAATACGAGACAGGAGTAGGCACACAATATCAAGGGGTTATTTCTCTAGAACCTGTTTATAACGAATCAGGAAAAAGCCACAAGTGGGTAGAATATTTTTTAGAATCGATTGTTAAACAACCAAGCTTAGCATTTAATTATGCACAGGCAGGACAAGAAAACTCATTTACATGGGATGGAATGCATGAAGGTTTAGAAATGCAATTTCCGTTATTCGATGCATTAAAAAAAGAAGGTAAAATAAGAATGGAAACTCTCGGTGAGTCTGGTATCTGGTTCAAAAAACAATTCCCTGTAACTCCCGCCACAGCCATTACAACACTGACAGATCTTCGCAATCAAAATAATAAATCTATCTGGTATAATAGTCGTTTTTATCGTTCTAATCTATTTTGGGAAGGCGATAGATTTTGTTTTAGGGATATCCATATGTTCGACGAAACTGTTAAATCAGATTATTTGAATAATCCTGGCACAGGAAATCAATTCTTTTATTATACACTTCCTGTTGTAGACCGCTTCTATTGGAGTACACCTGAAGACAAAACCGGATTGCGAATAGTCAAAATCGATAAACAGGGCAATAAGCAGGAAGTGAAACTAGCCATGCCTGTGGTGACAGAGCCGTCCAAAAACGTACTAAAGGTAGAATCATCTGATAAGGAAGGTAATAAATTCTCTATAACATTCTATGAAGACAAGATAGATATTGCCTGCAAAACTAAAGAAAAAGGGTTTGCGTGGGCTCTTGAATTGAAAGTACCAGAGGAGAGAATAGACCGCCTACCATTTCAATCTTACGGAAAAGTTGATATAAATGCAGAGTTCAAAGGGCATCCTTATAGGATTATTTGTCAAAAAGGATCTATACAAAAAGGAGGTAATAATGATTTCTCATACCGTTTGATTCCCGAAAAGAACAGGCTTGTCATTAATTGCTCTAACAAATAGAATCGCCTCAAACGCTTTTTCAGGTATATAACCGCAATATTATGAAATAAAGAAGGGTTTCGATTAGTCGAAACCCTTTGTATATAATATAGACGTTACCCTAAAACAGAAACCCACTGAAATACGCCTGTAAATCAATGAGTTTCAAAAACAATAAGTGCGCACGGCGAGACTCGAACTCGCACATCGTTACCGAAACTACCCCCTCAAAGTAGCGTGTCTACCAATTTCACCACGTGCGCTTGCTTTAAAATAAAAAATGTGACCTTTGCCACATTTGAGAAAAAAAATGAAACATAAACGAATGATAAACACGCGATAATTAACATGTCTACATACCTATTAATTTCTTTTCGAATTCAAAAGTAGTCTCTTTTTTTCAAATAGGCAAATCTTTAAAAATTTATTTATAAATTTCCCTTAGTATGCATGAATAATACAAATTCGATAATTAATTTTGTATTCGTTATTTTGACGAAATATATTTCATATATAAGTTTAAATACAATCTACTTGAATATTGAATAATAGAAAATAAATTTATTTTCCGTTAAACTATTCTACCATTATCAGTGTTCTTACTATCAACTTTACGTTTGTAAAATACTTATAAATTAAAGCTTTTAAGCTTTTAATAGTCTAAATAATAGATGGATATAAAGTACAAACAGTTCTCTCGAGATGAGTTAATCCAACGAATAAAAGAGTTGGAATATGATAATTTTGCCTTACAGGAAGAATTGATTAATAAAACTGTAGGAGAAACATCATACTATGCCAGTGACAATGAATACTTATTGCATGACAAAGACAGAGCATATGAAACTTTGTTAAAGACTTGTGATTCACTTTTTTTATTACGTCATGATGGCGAATGCGTAGATTGTATTATTAAATCAAATCATTGGTTTTTAAAGAATCATCAAATAATAGGGAAAAACGTCTTCGATATACTACCCCAGGAAACAACTTCCGATCTAAAAGCTAATTTTGATGAGGTAGTAACAAGTGGTGGAACTTCTACTCAGAACTACGATTTGCCTTTAAGAAGGAATACAATATACTTTAAATGCATAATTCAACGCTATGATAAGGATCATATCCTTTGCCAATATCGGGATATAACGCAACGTAGCCAAATGAAGAAACGATTGGATGACACGAATCGTAAATTGAAAGAAACCCAAAAAATAGCAAAAATAGGTCATTGGAAATATAATAGCAATACAGGTGTAATATACTATTCTGGTTTTGGGAATGTACAATCTACGGTAGAAGAGGAAATAATCACTTCTATCGATGAATATATGGCACATGTTCATCCTGCCGATAAAGGTGCCTTTTATGAATATATGAATGGCCTTCAACTCAATGGCAAACACCTTGATTATAGGCGAGTGTATATCAAAGACAGCTATTCAATAATTACTTACATTAGAACACAAGCAACTGATATATACAAGGTCAAAGACGAAATTATAGTTGAAGGTTATGTACAGAATATAGACGATGTAATTCGAAACAGATGGGAATTTGAGATTGTGAATTTTATGGACAATGTTGTACACGATCACATCTTTGGTGCATATGTAGAAGATGGACGTCTTATATTTGGAAACCAACAATTTCGTATTCATAACAACATCGAGAATACAAAGAACATCAACAACTACAAGATACTGGAACTTAATCAATTGAATCCGCAACAATGGTATGATATCATAAAAAAGCTGGAGACGAAGGAAAGTCATAAATACTCAATAAATTATACTGACAGCAAAACGAAGAAAACATCCTACTTTGATTGTGTATCATATCTTACAAAAGATGCATTTGGAACAAAATACATATGGAGTTATTGGTCAAATACCACTAAACAGAAGTATGCAGAGAATGAGAGTAAAAATGTAAAACAACTCATGGATACGGTCTTAGACAACATGCCTATTTCTGTTTTCATAAAAAACCCACAAAATGAATTTCGATACATATATCGGAATAAAGTCTCTAATCAGTTCTACCTTCTTCAAAGCACTGATTTTTTAAACAAGACTGACTTTGATCTTTTTCCTTTTGAAATAGCTGAAAAATATAGAAATGAAGATCTCGCTGTATTAGAATCAACATCACCAAAGAGATTTCTGGACGAATATATTGATAATAAGGGTAACATTATAACTATGGATGCATTAAAGATGTTACTGTATAATGAGGTAGATAATTCATCGTTGATTATAGGACTAGGCTGGGATATTACAGAATTAAAAAAAATAGAGAAGGAACTTACAACGGCGAAATTGAAAGCTGAACAACTGGATAACCTCAAGTCTGCATTTCTTTCTAATATGAGCCATGAAATACGCACTCCTCTTAATGCGATATTAGGCTTTTCCAGAATAATAGCAGAAACTGATGATCCAGAGAAGAGGAAGTATTACTTCAACTTTGTAGAGTCTAATAACAGACGGCTTTTAGCCTTAGTTAACGAAATATTAGACTTTTCAAAGATTGAGTCAGGAGTTGTCGAATTCGACCCTCAAACATTTGATTTAGGAATGCTTTGTCTTGAGATATATGAAACATATGCATCTCAATGTCTACCTGGGACAAAACTAATTTATAATAACATTGGTAGTGAATTATGGATATTATCTGATAGAAATAGAGTGCATCAGGTATTATCAAATTTAATTATTAATGCTCAAAAATTTACAAAGAAAGGATATATCGATTATGGCTTTGATGTAATTGGAGATTCAATCAAAATCTATGTAAATGATACCGGTATAGGAATTGAGAAAAACCAATTAGACAGAATATTTGAGCGCTTCATGCAAGTTGACAACAATGCTGTTGGCACAGGCTTAGGCTTAGCTATTTGTCGCTCTATAGTAAAACGTTTAGGAGGAGAAATGTCTGTATCTTCAGTATTTGGCAAAGGATCTAGTTTTACCTTTACTCTACCTTACGAAAAAACAGATATTAAGCAAATAGAAGAAATCACAACAGATAAATCAGCGAATATTCCTTCAATTAATAAAAACTTAACAATCCTTGTCGTAGACGACGATGAAAACAGTCATCAACTTATAGAAGCGATGATAGGAAAAGAATATATTTTGTATAAAGCGTTAAACGGAATAGATGCAGTAAGAATGTATGAAGAACATAATCCATACATGATATTAATGGATTTAAATATGCCTTCGCTCAATGGATTGGAAGCAACAAAAATTATTCGCCAAGTATCCTCAGATATTATAATAATAGCAATTAGTGCCAGTGCTTACGAAGAGGATATAAAAAAGGCTCTTGATGCCGGATGCAACGAATTTTTAGCAAAACCAATATGTAAAGAGAGATTGAAAGAAACTATTGAGAAATATTTTTAAATATACAATTTGATGGGAAAGGTTGCAGTCTTTAAATTATTTGACTTTTATATTGTTATTTTTATTTTATTTATTGCCGCAATTACTATACTTGGAGTTTTTGCTCCTTATTTCGATCCTAGATATCATAATACTATACCATACATTGGGCTTTTATTACCATTATTCTTAATTATCAATATTATAAATTGTATTTACTCTATTTCAACCAAGAGGTTTGCATTATCCTCTATCGTTATTACTACTTCCATTATAGGATTTTATGGAGTAGGTTATAAGTTAGACAATATATGTATATCTAATAAAGATAATCTAGGGCTTGGCAATATCAGAATAATGACATTTAATATGGGAGAAAACAATGTCGGAAAAGAAAACCCTAATAATATAAAGGAAATAAGCCATTTCATAAAAACAGAAGATATCGATATTTTATGTATTCAAGAGTATCCAACTAATCAGAATGTAGAAGATTCACTAATGGCCTCCCTAAATTTTATGCCGTTTCATGCTTTCACTGAAAATGGAAATAATTATTTAAGAGTAGCCATTTTCTCCCGTTTTCCGATTTTCAATATAAAGCACTTCCTATTCGAGAATAGCGAAAATAGTGGTATCGCTACCGATCTTTCTATTAATAACAAAATTATTAGATTAATATGTGCTCATTTACAAACAACAAATTATAACCAAAAACAAGAAAGCTCTATTTGGACTATCTCCAACACTATATATGAAGCAATTATCAAAATGAATTTGAATCGAAAATTGCGTGCTGCACAAGCCGACTTTATAAAGCAAGAAATAAATTCTTCTATAGACTCTCCTATTATTTTTTGTGGAGATATGAATGATACACCAGCATCATACACCTATAAACAAATCAGTAGTAATCTCAAGGATGGATTTAATGAATGTGGGCAAGGATTAGGGTATACCTACCGTGGTTTTTTCAGATTGTTACGTATAGATTATATTTTGTATTCAAAACATTTCACCGGAATTTGTAAATCTTCAGCTTAAAGTTTACCAGTTTGTCTGATATTCTCTTAAGTGTTTTGATATAAAAATGATTATATTTATTAACCATCAAAACGAAACGATTATGTCAAAGAAGTCAAGTAGTCCAGAAAGCCAAGCTCGTAGTTCTACGGGACAATTCATTAAAGAGATTCGTCGTAATACTCAAAAAGTTTACAGCTCAGAACAAAAGATTCTTATTGTCATGGAAGGTATGCGTGCAGAACTGTCTG
>JBKEBA010000070.1:0-64768 GCA_047972895.1 Dysgonomonas sp. | reverse complement strand
CGATTACCAGATAAACGTTCACGTTCATCTAAATGAGCATCCATCTCCCCCTCAAGGGCTGCATTCAGGATGCTTTCTAATAACGGAGCAAAAGCCCCATCCTTGCCTAATAAAGACTTGCCTGATTTAAGTTGTTCTAAGGCTTTCTGCTTAATGCTTTCAAAATCAAATTCTTTTTCCATAAAAAAACTGTGTTAGTAAAAATAATAATTTATTCTTGCTTGACACAGTTTAATTTACAGTCTCATTTTGTCGCCACTGAAAGTAAGACTTCCGGCAGAATAAATCCATCGTTCATTCTTCCCTTCTTCTTTCACTTCGATAGGCTTTCCCCAAGCTAATAAGGTCATTTCTTTTGTCATTCCCTCTCTGATCTTGTTTTGCAGGATGCGACGGAAATTATTCGGATTGTATTTCTTTGTTAGTTCAGCAGCTTCTACCGAAGTATAAACTTTTTTTGTTCCGTCTGTAGTATTATTAAACTCAGAATATGGTATGGTCGTTTTTATACTACGCTGATTTTGTAACAATAAAGATAATTCGTTCGTGTTGTTATCCATAGTTACATCAATACATCTCCAAGTCTCTCCTGTCGTAAAAGATAAGGCTGTTCCCGAAACAATATTGCGGGACATTTTCAGAACATTATCTACTACAACATATTCTTTGCCGGATAGCAATTCCTTTTGTTTTTCGAGGAATCCTCTGACAATGAAAGGAAAAGTAAACTCAGAGCCTAAATTATATTTATAATAAAGAATATCTCCGTTCGATAACTCCTGTAGTTTCAGATAAAAGATGTTATTGTATTCAGTTGCATTTGTGCTCGCTTTAGGATGTTTGATAACTTCTAAAACACTGAAGTATCTACCCGCTAGGTCTTCATATCTGGAATTATAATTTTCATTCGGTTTGTAGATGTTCTTTTCATCATTTAGCACATCATCATCTTTTTTATAATCCAAGATAAAGCCATTATAACCATAATTACGCGACTTCTTATCAAGACCTTTAAGGTATAGTTCCTGACCTGTATATCCCTTTGCATTTTTCCCTAGAAAATTGGATAAGCTATCATATGCTATAGCAACATCTTCGTGAGGACTTTTTTGTGCAGGGCTATTGACAGAATATAATGTAGTAGCAAGTATAATTATAAAAATCTTCTTCATATTTCTTGTTTTATTTCGTGACAAAAGTAAATATATAGAACGAATATCTACTCCTGAAAACATAAACAGATAAAGTTTATTAATGTTTATTTGTCATTTACCTGATAGGTTAATAAATAAATGTAAATTATTTAAAGAAAAACTGAAATCTTTAAAATATTATTCCGTGCCATTCGTCATGGATAATAGATATATATCTTTAAAAAGATAAATGATAATAAGAAATACAATTAATCAAATGGATAAGAGCAATATAATGAAGAAAATAAAAGAGGAGGTTGTTCCACCTGTAGCAGCTATTGTTTTAACTTTGCTGCTATCTGCCGGAAGTATTTTATACCTCTTTTACTGGATTGGTGAATTGTAATAGAAAAATAAATAATATAGATATGAAAAATTTTAGAAAAAAAAGATTCTTGGGTGTTCTCATCTTTATAGCGGTTTTCGCAGCTGCGATAGCTATTGTTATGTTATTGTGGAATGCATTGATACCTTCCATTATTGGTTGGACTACGATTAACTATTGGCAGGCTGCCGGGTTGATGATATTGTCTCGTTTACTACTAGGTGGATTCGGAAGATTCGGTAAATTTAGAGGTGGTCACCATCATCATCTTAGAGAAAAACGTGAAGATTTTCGTAAATGGCACAAGCTGAGAGACCGTATGAAAGATATGTCTCGCGAAGAAAAACGCGAATATATGCGCAAACACATGCGAGACCATTTCCTTGGATTTGGAGGTGACTGCTGCGGAAGGGAAGAAAAACCGCATACCGAAAATAAGGAAAAGAATGAATATGACATCTGATTTGCCGAAAGAACAAAACGTTACGAACATATTTAATGAATACAAGTCAAGGCTGAAAAGCTTTATTTCGAAGCGTGTTATATCCAAAGAAGACGGAGAAGATATCCTTCAAAATGTTTTTTATCAGCTGATGAAAGTTGATCTGTTGGAAAAACCCATCGAGCAGATGTCGGCATGGTTGTATTCAGTTACAAATAATCAAATTATAGATCGGAGTCGCAAGCGTAAAGAGGTGGAGATGCCTTTCGTTTCGGCTAAGAATGATGAGGAATCATTTATGGTGGAAATCACCAGCCTTATGTTTGATGAAGATGCTTCTCCCGAAACAGAGTATATTAGGTCTTTAGTTTGGGACGAATTGGAAATAGCCTTGTCTGAGCTTCCGATCGAACAACGTGAAGTATTTGAGCAAACAGAATTAGAGGGTTTTTCCTTTAAAGAAATATCCGCATTGACTGGGATAACAGTTAATACACTAATATCACGTAAACGCTATGCTGTATTGCATTTAAGGGAACGGCTGAAAGACTTGTATGATGAATTGTTGGAAGAATAAATAGGATAAAATAGTTTTAGAATAGAACGGCAGTAAATTTATTGCCGTTTTTTTATTTTGTAAAAATCGAAAAAATGTAAATCTATTGCGTAATTCAAATATATACATTTACTTTGTATTTCAAAGTGTAAAATTATGGATACAAATCTAGAGGATATAAGGCACATACGTTCTATGATGGAACGTTCCAGTAAATTTCTGTCATTGAGTGGTATGTCGGGAGTTTCGGCAGGCATAATAGCTTTGTTGGGGACTATTATTGCATATTTTGTACTTGAAGGTGAGTTATCCATAACAGGGTCATTGCTTTACGACCTTATCTTAATTACGGTTTTGGTATTAATATGTGCCGCTTCCGCAGGATTTTACTTCTCGGCACGTAAAGCACATAAAAGTCAATCAAAATTTTGGTTGCCTGTAACATGGCAGATTTTGCAAGACTTTAGTATCCCTATGGTCATTGGCGGGTTGATTTGTTTAATATTTGTTTTTAAGCATTTATCATATCTAATATTGCCATTTATGCTGATATTTTATGGGATCAGTCTGATATATGCAGGTGCACGGACATATCGCGATATTAAAATATTGGGAGCTTGCGAGGTCATTTTAGGTCTTGTTGCTATTGCAGTTAATCAATATAGTTTATTATTCTGGGCTATCGGTTTTGGTGTTTTACATATAGTATATGGTATAGTAATGTATTGTAAGTATGACATGAAGACTGACAAAAACGGTTGATTATGAAAGATATTATATCAGGATTGAATAAGGTCTTCGACAGTCGCATACGTCTGGGGATAATGTCGGTATTGATGGTAAACGAGAGCGTTGACTTCAATACAATGAAGGAATTACTCGATGTTACGGATGGTAATCTGGCTAGTCATCTGAAAGCATTGGAAAAAGAAAGTGTAATAGAGGTGAAAAAGCAGTTTCTTGGTCGGAAGCCAAATACATCTTACCGTGTCACTCCATTAGGAGAGAAGCTGTTTAAAGAACATATCGATGCATTGGAGCGATTGATTAATCCTTTATCATAATTTTTTTATTTATTTACTTTGAAATTCAAAGAACTTTTATTTAAATGTAGCTATTATGGAAATAAGACTCGGAACAAAAGTGAATATGATTTTTATTAAAGTCATTGTAGTTGGTATTCTTGCATTCATCATGATCATTCCAATAAGTATGATTAGATCATTAATTATGGAGCGGGAAGAGAATCAGAAAAATGTGCAGGATGATATTAGTGAAAAGTGGGGAGGTAGTCAACATTTTACAGGGCCAATACTTGTATTGCCATTCGAAGTAGAGGCTACATCTGAGAATAGTAAACCGTATATGGATAAAATCTATGTTTTGCCAAATGATTTTCAGGTTGATGGAGAATTGGTTACAGAAGAACGTTCTAGAACGCTATTCAAGACACTTGTTTATCAATCGAATCTGAAAGTGAGCGGTAAGCTTTCTCTACCCGATTATATAGGATTGGAGATCAATCCTGAAAAAATTCATTGGCAGGATACTTATGTATTGATTGGAGTTACTTTCATGCAGGGGATAAAGAACAAGATTGAATTCAATGTGAATGGGGTACCTCAGAAAGTACTGCCCGGAGTGAAGCCGAATTCAATATTATCTTCTGGTCTGACGGTTAATACGCCTCTAGATATTGCAGTCGAAAATTTTGATTTTGATTTTAATATGGTACTGAATGGTAGTGAAGGGTTTTATATAAATCCGATAGGAAAAACAAATCGTATACAATTGAAATCGGCATGGAATACAGTTTCTTTCGACGGAAATTATTTACCCTCTGAACGTACAATCGATAAGAATGGTTTCGACGCCAGATGGGATGTTTTCGATTACAATCGTAATTATGTACAATCATGGACAGGTGAAAATGCGGTGTTGCAATCCTCTTCTCTTGGTGTAGATTTGAAATTCTCTATTGACAAATATCAGATGACAATGCGTTCCGTAAAATACGCTATTATGTTCATCGTACTTACATTTGTTGTCTTTTTTCTTGTTGAATTATTAAGTAAAAAACGAATACATCCTGTACAATACTTGTTGGTAAGTTGTGCACTCGTATTGTTTTATACTCTTTTGCTCGCAATATCGGAGCATTTATCATTCGGGTTATCCTATCTGATTGCAGCATTTGCCACCACGGCTCTGATCACTGCGTATTCGACTACAATGTTTAAGGACATAAAGCAAACCACAATGATGGCCATATTCCTTACAGTATTGTATGCATATCTGTATATTATACTGCAACAGGAAAATATGGCATTATTATTTGGAGCCATCGGTTTGTTTGTAGCTTTGGCTATCGTAATGTTTGTATTGAGAAAAGTGGATTGGTATAAAGATGCGACAGATGAAAAGTGTAATGGAAGAGCAATGTGATCTTCCTTTTTGGAACTTTTGAAATATATGGATACAACGATATACAATTACCATATTGTATGTCGTTGTGTCTTAATTATTAAAATGAAAATATTACCTTTGTCTGAATCGAATGAAAAGCATAATACAATGAAAACACACACATTGAAAGGTTGCTTATTTTTATTATTGTACTTGTCTGTTTTTTTGCAGGTGTTCCCTCAAGAGAATAAACCGAAGGTATCTAATCAGTCCGATAGGGAATATTGGGTAGATTTATTATATAAAATTTCAGAACCGGTGCTTAGTAATATGAGTCGAGGTGAACTGAAAAAGAATATGCAATTGGAACTTAGTCCTACATGGGATGGACGAAATAAAGATGTTACATATATGGAAATTTTTGGGAGGCTGATGGCTGGTGTAGCGCCGTGGCTGACCTTACCAGACGATGAAACGTTAGAGGGAAAGAAAAGAAAACAGATTCGAGAATGGGCTTTACTAAGTTATGCCAACGCAGTAGATCCCGACAATCCTGATTATCTATTATGGAAAGGGGAAGGGCAGGTTTTGGTAGATGCTGCATTCCTTGCTAATAGCTTCATTCGGGCGCCCAAAGAATTGTGGGAACTACTTGATGATATAACTAAAGAAAGATATATAAAAGAATTTAAGAGCCTTCGGAGTATTAGAGCTGCGTATAGCAATTGGTTATTATTTCGGGCTATGATTGAAACTTTCTTGCTGTCGATAGGGGAGGAGTACGATGCTGTGGCTCTGGATGTAGCTATCAGAAAAATGGAAGAATGGTATCTTGGAGACGGATGGTATTCTGACGGACCCGAGTTTTCGTTCGATTATTACAATAGTTTTGTCATACAACCTATGCTTGTTGAGATTGTAGAAGTGATGAAGCAACATAATAAATGGTCTGCCATAAGTTTTGATTTGGCATTGAGGCGCATGCAACGCTATAATCAATTCTTGGAGCGTTTAGTCTCACCTGAGGCCACTTTTCCTGTATTCGGGCGTTCTATGACATACCGTATGGGAGTCTTCCAGCCTTTAGCTCTTTCAGCATGGAAATATGATTTGCCTAAGACTATAACAAACGGACAGGTTAGGAACGCTTTAACTTCCGTAATGAAAAGGATGTTTTCCATAGATGGGAATTTTGGTAAAGAGGGATTTCTTCAGCTAGGCTTTGCCGGTCATCAGCCCGATTTAGCTGATTCTTATACAAATAATGGAAGTTTATACCTCACCTCCTTAGTATTCTTACCTTTGGGATTACCTGTTGATCATGAATTCTGGACTGCGCCAACTGAGGAATGGACTTCTCAGAGAGCATGGGCGGGAAAAACTTTTCCTAAAGATTATCATGAGTCGATAAAAAAATAGTTAGCAAATAATTTATTTAAATCTTATACCAATATGAAACTAAATGTATTATTCATCGCGTTGGTTGCCTCAATAGCCTTGACGACAGCCTGTACGGACAAAGAAAAACAGAAGTTTATAACAGAGAATGCAGAGTTCGCATGTGCACAAACCGAAAAAATGTTGGGAAGTGTGGGTGCGCCCACAGGAAAGAATTATCCGCGTACAATGAAGGATGACAATACCCTTCGTACTGTCGGAATGTATGAATGGACATCTGGATTCTTTCCTGGTTCACTGTGGTATCTATATGAACTGACAGGAGAAGAAAAATGGAAATCCGAGGCTGAGAAATGGACTGTTTCGCTTGAGCCTCTTAAAACATTTACAGGACATCATGATTTGGGGTTCATGATGTATTGTAGTTATGGAAATGCAGAGCGTCTTGCGCCAAAACCAGAATATAAGGATATCCTGATAGAGAGCGCTAATTCTCTTTCTACCCGATTCAGTGAAAAGACACAAGTTATTAAATCTTGGAACAGATTCAGACCAATGAATAATGATACCATTACATACGATTATCCTGTAATTATTGATAATATGATGAATCTAGAAATGTTATTCTATGCTTCTAAAATATCTGGTGATAAAAAGTATTACGATATAGCCGTGAAACATGCTGATATGACCATGAAAAATCATTTTAGAGAAGATTTTGGGACATATCACGTGGTTTCTTATGATACTATTAGTACCGATGTGTGGAGCAGAAATACAGGTCAGGGATTCAGTGATAATTCTACATGGTCGCGCGGTCAGGCATGGGCTATATATGGCTATACAATGACTTATCGAGAGACTAAAGAACCGAGATTCTTGGATGTAGCCACAAAAGCAGCAGATTATTACTTAAATAATCTGCCCGAAGATCTTATTCCTCTATGGGACTTTAATGTAGGAATGGAAGGATATGTACCCGGTGAACGTTCATGCGCTGTAGAATTTCAGGAAAAACTTAGAGATGCTTCCGCAGGAGCAATTGTATGTTCTGCCTTATTCGAACTCGGAGAGTTGGCTAATAATAAAACATATACCGAAAAAGCCATAAAAATGCTTCATAGTTTAGCTTCACCTACATACCGTGCTCAATTAGGCGGAAATGCCGATTTCCTTATTATGCACTGTGTTGGTAGTATTCCGCATAAATCTGAAATAGATAAACCGCTAGTATATGCCGATTATTATTTCCTCGAAGCATTGTTGAGATATAAGAATTTGAAGAAATAGTAGATACGCTAATTAGAAATAAAAGGCTGTAATGTTTTTAATTAAAATATTACAGCCTTTTTTGTATCTGCATCTATTTTTCACTGAGGGAATATGTATATTTATACGTCTCATATATATAGTGTTAGTTTGAATTTAAATTTTATACCTAAATCTACATAAAATCATGAAAAGAAGACATTTTCTGAAAACGATGGCTCTGACCTCGGCTTCCACATTAATTCCTTTATCCGCCAGTAGCAAATCTCTTTTTTTGAAGAGGAAGGCTTTCCAACCGATTTATCTTATCATAGCATAAGAGACATAAAATTTGCAGACGTACGATTCAGATATCCCCGTTTAGTTGGCAAAAATTCCAGATTAGGGCTTCATGGTACTGGCCCTAGTCTTACCTTTTGTACGTTGATAACTGATAAAGGCGCAGAAGGGTTAGGTTTGATAAAAGGTGACCAAAAGCGTGCTGAGAATGATTTCCCATTAATAAAGGGAAAGAGAGCTTCGGAGGTATTCAACCCAGAAGAGGGAACTCTCGATGAAAAGCATTATGCGTTTGATTTTTGTTTACATGATTTAGCAGGTGTGATTTTGAATAAGCCTGTATATCAGATGTTGGGTTCGGAAAAGCCAATTCTTACCAACTGTTATTCGGGAATGATATATTTCGATGAGATGGAACCTGAGGACAAACCAATCGGATTGAGTAAAATATTGGACAATTGTTTGTATGATTATAATTATGGCTACCGTCAGCTCAAGGTTAAAATAGGTAGAGGAGGTAAATGGATGTCGAAAGAAGAAGGGCTTAAGACTGATATATCAGTTACAAAGCTGATATACGAAAATTTCCCTGATTGTGATATATTAGTGGATGGCAATGACGCATTTACTGTAGATTACTTTATAGAATATCTGAAAGGTATAGAAGATATTCCTTTGTTCTGGATTGAGGAACCATTCAGGGAAACGCGGGAAGATTATAAAAAACTTAAGGAATGGTTGGTGAATAGCAGTAGACGTAATACGTTGTTAGCGGATGGTGAGGCAAATCCCGATCTTAATTTGGCATTGGAGCTTGGACAAGAGAAGTTGCTGGATGTGTATCTCGAAGATATAAGAGATTATGGCTTTACTCGTTGGCGGAAATTAGCTCCACGCCTTAAAGAAATCGGGATGATGGCATCCCCACATGCATGGGGCGATACTATAAAATCATTTTATGCAGCACAGTATGCAGCAGCATATGGGAATGTACCGACCGTAGAAGGTGTAACCTGTTTTTCTGAGGGGATAGATTTAAGTGGTTATAAATTGCACAGAGGACGGCTTGCACCGCCTTCGCTTCCAGGTTTTGGGATGAAGTTATTGAAATAGATTAATTAGGGAGATGGTAAAAGTCTCCCTTTTCTATGTTCTTATGGTGCAAGATATCTATTTCTGTTTCGGCAAAATGATTACCTTTGCGCCTGATTATCAAAAACGCTTTACTTTGCAATGAACCAAGATACTAAATGGTATAATTCTAAAGGCTGGGCACTGATGCCTCTGGCAGTATTCTTTGTCTTATACCTGCTTACATTCATATTTACAGGCGACCTTTATCAGATGCCTGTGTCTGTCGCTTTTATGGCAGCCTCTGTGACCGCTATTTTTTATTCTAAAGGTGGCAGCCTATCAGACCGCGTAACTCAGTTTTGTCGGGGTGCAGCAAATGAGACTATCATGCTGATGGTGGTTATTTTTATTCTGGCCGGGGCTTTTGCAGGAACAGCAAAGGCTATGGGCGCAGTAGATGCTACTGTGAATGTGATGTTATACTTACTCCCTCATAAGACTATTTTGGCAAGCGTTTTTATTGCGGCATGCTTTATCTCTATGGCGATGGGCACATCGATGGGTACTATTGCAGCATTAGCACCTATTGCTGTCGGAGTTTCCACGCAGGCTGGTATTGATTTACCCTTGATGCTCGGTATAGTAGTTGGGGGAGCCATGTTTGGCGACAATCTTTCCTTTATATCCGATACCACAATTGTGGCTACTCGCACACAGGGTTGTGATATGCAGGATAAATTTAAGGTAAATATTCGGATTGTTTTTCCTGTGGTTCTAATTGTTCTAGGTATATACCTCTATCAAGGTTTTGAAATGGCTGGAGATAAAGTGATAGTCGATGGAGTAGAATGGATAAAGGTATTACCCTATTTAGTCGTATTGATAACAGCGTTGCTAGGTATGAATGTAATGGCTGTTTTGGCTTTAGGCATAGTTCTTTCCGGTATAATAGGACTCTTTACAGGTGGATTTGGAATCTGGGACTGGACAGAGGCTATGAGTAAAGGAATTGTTGGCGATATGGGCGAACTGATTATAGTATCACTGATGGCAGGAGGAATGTTTGAACTGATTCGTTTCAATGGCGGTATTGATTGGCTTATAGTTAAGATGACTCGAAACATTCGCTCGAAACGCTCCGCTGAATTTTCGATTGCTGGTCTAATATCATTTACAAACCTTTGTACTGCTAATAATACGATTGCCTTGATTATATGTGGTCCTATAGCAAAAAATATTAGTGATAAATTTAATCTTGACAGCCGTAAAATAGCTAGTTTGCTTGATACATTTTCTTGTTTCGTACAAGGTTTGATCCCGTATGGTGCTCAATTACTGATTGCTGCCGGACTGGCAGAAGTGAGTGCTATCGAGATAGTTCCACATCTTTACTATCCGTTTTTGATTGGGTTGGCAGCTACAATCTCTATTGTATTTCGCTATCCCCAAAAATATTCTAAAGGCAGGGCGATAAACTAATTCTTCATGTTTTCTTATAAACTTCATGTATTTTCGCCTTATTGGGGAATAAAGCAATAGCTAATATATTGTTATTTCTCTATTCTATTTCTTTTTAATTGGGGCATTAAAGAATTTTAGGTTGAGGATTCTATAAGATTTCTTGTGGAAATAGCACGTGTATTAGTTAATTAAAGTTAATATTTATTTTGTTTGTAAGCATAATAGTCTGTATATTAGACGTATATATTATTAATCCTCTTTTATGTATACTACTATGTATTGCATGGTACTAATATTTATTTATATATTTGCAATACAAATAACATTGTATAAAATAATAATAGGTTATGAAGAAAGTTGTGGAAGTAAGTATAGGTGGAATCACTTTCTCGATGGAGGAAGATGCCTACTCTAGATTGAATGGATATTTACGGCGATTCGAGGAAACTATTCCGGACAAAATAGAGGCTAAAGAGGTGATGGAAGATGTAGAGGCTCGTGTAGCAGAAATATTTCAAAAAGAAATGAAATTTTCTAATCAAGTGGTTGATATGAAGTTAGTTCAGATTGTTATTGATCATTTGGGTGAAATTGAAACAGATAATTCATCGTCAGCACGTAATACATCAGGAGAATATAAGAATACGGCGGGATATGTTGTTGGAGAGAAAAAGCTATACAGAGATTGTGACCATAAAATATTGGGCGGTGTGTGTAGCGGATTAGCGGCCTATTTTAGTATAGATGTCACACTAATCAGGATATTGTTTGCCTTTACAGCTTTCTTTTATGGGGTGACAATATTTCTTTACATCGTTCTGTGGATAGCAATGCCAAAAGCACGTTATGTTATGGATAAATTAAGGATGCACGGATATGCTCCGACAGCCGAAAATATCAAAAGGTATAATTATGAATACAAGCAAAATTGAGATGGAACCGATAAATGTAGATAATATAAAGGCTCAGATGCGAAAAGGGATACTGGAATATTGTATTCTCAGCATTTTGTCGAAAGGTGATGCTTATGTATCAGCTATTATAAGTGAATTGAAAGAGTCGGAAATGATAGTAGTGGAAGGGACATTGTATCCTTTACTTACACGCCAAAAGAATCAAGGGTTACTTAGTTACCGTTGGGAAGAATCAACTCAGGGACCTCCGCGGAAATATTATGCAATAACAGATAGGGGATTGGCGGTACTGTCTGAACTAGATGTTGTATGGGCAGATTTGGTGAGAGTGATAGATAATATCAGAAACAAATAAATGCAATAAAACGATGAAACCAACTGTAAAAGTAAGTATAGGGGGATTGGCATTTAATCTGGAAGATGATGCTTATCGTGTATTGAATGATTACCTTCAATCATTAAGGACGCATTTCCAAGGCAATCCGGAAGCGGATGAGATTATTGCAGATATAGAATCTCGAATGAGTGAATTGTTGCAGATGAGAACTTGTAAGAGTGAAGGAGCTGTTTCGATAGATGATGCACTTGAAATTATAAAAATAATGGGGAATCCGAAAGATTTCGGTGATGCCTCTACAGAAGAGCCTCAGGCGAAAAGCGAAGAGTCAACTGTAGATAATTCTTTTAGAGGGAAGAGACTGTTTCGCGATATGGATAATAAGGTTGTAGCCGGTGTGTGTAGCGGTATTGGGCATTATTTCAGGATAGATTCAACTCTTATTCGTCTCATATTTATCGGACTTTTTCTTTTTCTTTTCTTTTTCAAGTATAGTGGATTCTCAAGTCTCATCATTGTCGGGATTTATGCTGTTTTGTGGATGATAATGCCTGTAGCAAGAACATTCAATCAGAAACTGGTAATGACAGGAGCAGACCCTTCGATAGAAAATATAGAAGAAAGACCGCTACGCCCTATTCGAAAGTATAGAGGAAGCGGGGTGACTACATTCTTTAGTGTATTACTGAATATTATAGTTGGATTTATTGCTGTTTTGACATTCTTGTTACTGATTGGTGTTATTGGCTCTTTGGTCTGGCTTTATCTGGACACGGATATATTGGCTACTGCCAATTATATGGTATTGTTCGGATATAATACTTTGAATATCAAGCTTGCTATAATATTGGTATCTATATTACCTATAGTAGGGTTATTTTGTTTGATGTTAAAGATTCTGCGACGTTCTTCGTTTTCTACATTTACATTAATCAGTTTTATAATGGGACTGATTATCTGGTTGGGATCCGCATTCTATTTAGGGAATAAAACAGCTAAGTTTGTTTATGCCCACCAGGAGCATGGAAACGTCACTGATACGATTTCGCTGAATACTACTAGTAATAAGCTTTATATACAGTTAGGGAGTGAGTATTTAGACGCAAATACACAACCAAATGTTCCTATTGTTTTGTATAAAGGCGATAAGCTAAAGTATAGAAATATATGTGTTTTGCCTAATGTGTCGGTAATAAAGGATACTACTTTGACAGAATACAAAATGGAGATTAATAAAAAGAATTATGGCGAAAACCGTGTTTCTGCAAGAAGGAAAGCTGATGCCATGCAATTTAACTATAATGTTACAGACTCTTTGCTTATATTAAATCCTCAGTGGTATGATAATGACAATCCGTGGAATCTTGAAATGTATAAAATAACGATAAGGGTTCCTAAGGATAAGGATGTCGAGCTAGGTATGCCTTTGCAGGAGCGTTATTATACAACTTCATTCAGATTCAATAGGCATCGGGGGGATTTTTATAGGTATCATTGGTTTAGGCCTCCTTTCGTACACTTCTCTTAAAAGTGAATATAAATAATATATTGGCGGTAAATAATTTAAGTTATGTTAAAAAACCGGAGGGATATTCATGATTTTTCTTCCGGTTTTTCTTAACAAAATGCAATATTCATTTTGTTATTCCGTTTAATATATATAATTTTGTGAATTAAACTTAATTTGTTGGGTTATGAAAATGAAGCACCTGACATATCTTCTTTTATCGGTAATAACTTTAGGGTTTCTGCTTACATCGTGTGATGGCGACGATAGTGCCTATTCTCAAAGTATGGAGGGGCATTGGGTCTATATGGGAACCAAGGCTGATGTACATGTTACTGATACTACCATAAAAAAGATGGTAGATGATTATATCTCGAATAGAAATAAAGAATATAAGGTAAGTTATGAGTTTAAGAATGACAGGACTTACTATTATTATCAGAATTATGACGATCCTATGAAAGGTATATTCAAGCCGATAGACAAGGACTACTTTATAATGGATGATTTGCGTGGTATGAAGACTGTTGCACGCGAAGATACTATTATCTATGTTGTTTCTGATTTGCGAAAGGAGATTGCCAGAGAATTGGATATAGATGAGTATAAGCTTGTAAAAGCTATGGCTACAGATACGTTTAGGCGAGGATTGTTCGCAGAATAGATGTATTATTGTTTTGTATAAACTATGATTGAAATATAAAGAGCCGACTTTTAGTCGGCTCTTTTCTTTTGGTGAAATTATTTGTATTCTTAAAAAATATAAAAATATAGGTCGAAATGTAACATTTATATTGATCTTCCGTCTCTATAATAGAACAATATTCATTTAGACATACTACTTTTTATTTAAGATAAAAATGACACTACGACACCAAAGCGCCCGTCCGAGAGGATAGGCGCTTTTTTATTCTTATTGTTTCTGTGTTTTTGTTATTTCTGGTCTTACTGCTACTCCCTATTGGGATTTTTTATACCTTTGCTTTGCCAATTATTGGTAAAGCAAAAACTATATATCATATGAATATGGTAGAACAGAGCACAATACTGCAAAAGCATCCTTGGTTACTTCTCTTTTTCATTTTAGCTCCTTTTATTATTGCACTTGGTGCTTCATGCGGATTGTTTGATAAGGAAATAAAGCAGGATCAACATATAACATCGTTCAGACGTCAACTTAGTCGGGTGCAAGATAGTCTGGATAATCATAAGGGTAAAGTAAAAGCATACAAGTCTATAATTGAAGATATAGATGTGGATCGTTATTTGATAACACAAAGGAAGAAGAATAACTTGCTTATAGAAGCGAACTCATATCTTTATGATGAATATCTAAAAACAGAGAATTATAAAAAGGCTATTAGCTATTCTAATATAATGATTGGGATAGATTCTACTCTTGCTAAGGGATATTATAACAGAGGATGTGTATATCAGCTTATGAATAATGATAGCTTGGCAATTAGTGATTATAGCTTAGCTATTAAGCTGGATCCCGATTATGCAGATGCTTATTATAATAGAGGTATACTCTATGAAGAGGCTGATATGTATGATCCGGCATTGTCGGACTATAGTAGGGCTATCCGATTAAATCCTCCATACGTGAGTGATATATACAACAATCGCGGAAATGTTTATTTGGCAAAGGAGGTGGTAGATAAAGCTATAAATGATTATAGCAAAGCAATCCAGATAGATTCATTGAGCCTGAAAGTATATTGCAATAGAGCCTGGGCATATGTTGTACAAAAAGAATTTGATAAGGCATTGGCTGATTGTAACCTTGCTATATCAATTGATTCAGTTAACGTTAATGCCTATATTAAGCGGGCACTAGTTTATGAGGGTAAGGCTGATTATAGTGAAGCTATTAAGGATTACAGGAAAGTCTTAAAATTAGATCCTTATGATAAACTAGATACACATGCTGTGGCCAGACATGCTATACAGAAACTGAAGCCACTTGCTTCCCGAAAAAAACAGTAATTTCCTATTTGTAGCGGTAATGCCCTGTTATCTTAAAACTGAAAAGACAATCTTCCAGAACTTGCCCTCGTCCTATATTGTGAACGATCAACGGACGTTTACTCTTTGGTGACTTGTGGTCTGTTACTATGCCTATATGATTTAGCCCTCGTCCTAGATTCCATGTAACGATGTCTCCCGGCAGATAATCTTCTCCTTTATTCGATGTTTTAAGTACAGTGCCAAAACGGGAAAAGAATTTAGCTTGATTGGGGACTCTGCGGTGATCTATGTTTGTATTTGGCTTCTTCAACCCCCAATTGTTTGGATACTTACTAAAATTAGCTCTCATATCCTCATGTATTTTCTGCTGTAGATCTATTCCCAACTTGCGGTAAGCCCTTATGATTACATCTGTACATACACCTTTATCTGCCGGCACATCTCCGTTAGGGTATGGTATTGTGAAATAATTGGGATCATAAGAGACTTTGTCTTTTGTGAGCTCAATAGCAGCATTGGAAAGGCGACTGTAAAAATCCTGTTCCTGAGCATATACATTGGCGCTGAGAAGGAATAATATAAGTGTAGTGCGTAGTGTGTTTATTATAAGCTGATTATTGTTCATGATATACATCAAGTTCGTACAAGTTGGCTAGATATCTCTTTACCGTCTCTGCCCATTCTTCAGGATATTTTTTTAGATATGATTCATGCGGAGACTCGTCGAATATTTTCATTTCTTTATGTTTGCTGGCGAGCATGTTGTATATAGTTTCAGTTTCATTTACTGGAATATTCTGGTCTTGTCCTCCACCCATCAATAAAACAGGTACATGAATGTTTTCTCCATAATTTTGAGGATTAGCGTTAAAACCATCAAATCCATTTAGTTTTCCGAACCAGAAAGTGAAAATATCACAGACCGGAAAACTTGGAACATTGTAATGCTTTAGGCGAGCATTTACTGTTTCGGTGAAAGTCCCGTATGGAGCTTCCAATATAAGAGCCTTTACTAATAAATCGTGTTCACTCTGAGCTCTCATAATAGCCGCGGCACCCATAGAGAAACCTAATAGAATGATGTTGTCCTCACCCAGTTCCGCTATAGCATACTTATGTGCTGCCACTACATTTTCAGCTTCCAGATAACCCATTGTTGTTTGATTGCCATATGAATGACCAGCTCCCATAAAGTTTACAAGCAATACATCATAGCCCATGTCTAATAATGCTTCGGCTCTGTCGAGCATCGAGGATTTCTCATCCATATATCCATGAAAAGCAATGATTAATCCTTGTTTCAGAGAATCGGTGTGTAATAGCCATGCATCTAATAGTTTGCCTTCTCCGGCAGAAATACTTAGTGAGTCATAATCAACTGTTGGATATTTTTTTGTGTATGGTCTTGGCAAGTCTAGTCCGCAAGTAGCTATCTTTATAGTCTCTGTAAATGAAGGTTTGTAATCCGGTGTTAGTGCTGTAACCCCGTCTTTGAAATGCGAAAGATTATACGCATGTATCGCGGCAAAAACATTAAGCAATATAAACAGAGCCAAAAATATTATTAATCCGGCGACCAGTATTTTCTTATATCTCTTACCTGCCATTTTGCTTGTCGATTTTTATTGTATATTTTACTGTTATCCGCGTACCTATTAATTTGAAAAGGTAACAAAAGTTACAAATTTTCAATAGTAATAAACGCTTCTTACTTTTATAAAATTATTGTCAAGCTTAAGACTTTCTGTTTTATTATCTTTTTTACCCAAAAGGTAACAAAAGTAACATAAATCTGAAATTTTATCTTTGTTCAAATATTCTACTCTTGTTGACTTTGTCGATTCTTCAAACAAAAAATAACAACGGGTTATTACCTGAATTCTCTAATTTAAAAGGTCTAAGTTCAGATAACTTTATTCTATAGCTTTTCTTATAGATAAATTTGGATATAATAATTGATAGTGGACTATCTCTCTATTTAGCATAAAACACAGGCGCGACAAAGGTTCTGTTTTCCCATTTTCCATTGAAAGGGTTTAGTTCCCTGATCACTCCTCCTTCTACACCGAATTTTTGCGTAATCTTTAGCTCGATGGAACCTCCGTAGTAGCTTTGAGGAAACATGCCCATCATTCCTCCAGTATTGTTTTGTTTGCCATAAACAGAGTATTGTCCATATGCATTGAATCGTATCCTGTCATGAACGATGAATTTTAGGTTTCCGTTTATTCCTGTGTCGTTAAAGGAATGCCCTCCCAGATTATACTTTGCAGTATATGAGCCTCCCGAAACGATAAGCCAGTCGAAAGGTTGATAATTAAGGTTTAGGCTCACCATCCTGATAGAACCCAATGTCGGATATGTGCTTTGTATGGATGATGATGACATCCATAACCGATTTGATGAGCCAAGTCCTGAATAGTATGAATAATCGTTCGCAAAAGGATTACGAGTAAATGTATTGCTCTCTAAAGGCGGACCTGTGTAAATGTTCAATGGCGGAAGGTTAAGCTCGATGGTCTTTACCTCTTTAGTATTGTCGAACGGTTCGTAAATAGTAGTTTTCGAACTTGATAAGTTGTTTTGGGTACTTGTAGCATCAAAGTCCAGATACCTATCGAGCTTTTCATTCTGTCTGAACGATTCTTTTTTTAACGGCTTTATTGTGTCAAAAGGATTCTCCGTTTGGCTATAGGCTGTAGCGGATGTCGCTAATAGTAATATAAAAACTAGATTTTTCATAACTCTTCCTTTTATAATTACTTCAACTGTAAAGCTACTACTTTATTGTGAATTTTCATAACAATTCCATTCGTAAAGTGAGGACTTTTAGTATTTATATATAAGATTTTATGTGTTTTCCTTTAGGTAATATCTATTAATATATTGATAGATATGTATAAATTAAATTGTTTCTTTTATATATATAATAGCATTAACTTTGTAAAGAAAATAAAGAAAACATTTTGATAGTGAGAGATGTTTATAGAACATGTAATTTATTAGTGTAGAAAGGAAAATTATTATGAAGACAACATTATTCCGTGCTTCATCCAGAGGTAGTGCTAACCATGGCTGGTTAGATGCCCGTCATACATTTAGCTTTGCCAATTATTACGACCCCAACAGGATTCATTTTGGAGCCCTGCGAGTAGTTAATGATGATATTATAGCAGGAGGAAAGGGGTTTGGGACTCATCCTCACGATAATATGGAAATAGTAACCATACCTTTATATGGAGATCTTGAACATAAAGACAGTATGGGGCATGCCGAGGTGATAAAAGCCGGAGAAGTACAAGTGATGAGTGCCGGTTCAGGTATTACTCATAGCGAATATAATGCAAATAAAGAGAAACCCGTGAATCTTTTTCAGATATGGGTGTTTCCTGATATGAAGGATGTCAAACCTCGTTACGATCAGAGAGCATTTGATTATATAAATAAGAAAAATGAACTGCTTCAGATAGTTGGTCCCCAAAATGATGCGAATAATAATGGATTGTGGATACATCAAAGCGCATGGTTTAGTATCGGTACGTTCGATAAAGGGACCGAAATAGACTATAAAGTGAAAAAACAAGGTAATGGCGTATTTGCAATGGTTGTGGAAGGTGAATTTATAGTTAATGGGCAGAAATTACTTCATCGCGATGCATTGGGCTTGTCAGAGACAGATAATATTACGTTTACGGCAGATACAAACAATGCTCGCATCTTATTAATAGACGTACCAATGATATTTTAGATAAAAATAATGGCTGGTCGATTTGTGGAGACAATAACGAATTAGGCAGGCTAAAAAGTCCGGAATCGTTCGATTCCGGACTTTTTTATTTATCCGGTTTCATTTTAAAATTGTCATTCAGTCTTTTTACTTTGCTTTTAATAACTTTGGCATCGTGGCAGTAGATGAGTGTGTATCCTTTTTGCTCGGCCTCAGTCAGAAAACGTTCTTTTTCAGTTATAGAGGTTAATGCACAGACATCATAAGCTGAAATCCATTCGAGCGATACATGAGCCGAAGTCGGTATTAGGTCGCCCGGAAAAGTATATATTCCGTCTATAGTCTGGATATAAGGAACTAATTGTCCCACACTATGCCCATCGAAGAGGCGAATGCTGATGCCATCATATAGTTGGATATTATCATCTATCAATTGAAGTTGTCCTGCCTCATATGCAGGTAGAATATTCTCCGGAAATATAGAATCTATCTCCAGACGATTTGGATGCTGCATATTTGTCCATTGTTTCTGGCTCAACCAATATTTAGCATTCGGAAATGAAGGTACTATTTTTCCTTTCTTATCTGTATGTGTGGCATATCCACAGTGATCGAAATGCAGGTGTGTGAGGATGACGTCTGTTATATCGTCGGACGCATAGCCGAAAGATGCAATAGCATCCTGCATATTGATAAGCTTGTGTGGACGATAGTATGAAATCTTATCCAGATGTTTATCTCCCAGTCCTGTATCTATTAGTATCTTCCGATCTTTAGATACTGCAAGTACACATCGCATAGCCAGCGGACAAAGGTTTTCTTTATCCACAAGGTACTTGCGTTGCCAAGCCCGTTTAGGTATAGCACCGAACATGGCTCCACCATCTGCCATGATATATCCACTGTCTATGATATTTATTTCAAACATGAGGCTAAGATACAAATAATATAAAAGAAGAAGAGACGGTTCTCGCAACCATCTCTTCTCGGACCTTAACACTAATATAAAACTAACATATACTATGATAAAAACAGGTAAATAAAAAATCAACTAAACAATCTATCTAACACACTATGAAAAAAGTAAGATACCTGTTTTGATTATAGAACACAAGATTATATATCTTTGTTCAAATTTTGATTGATATATTTTGTTTTGTGATCATAAGTTTCTTATATATAGATTGTTATATTCCTGTTTTAATACTTTGTTTTTATTGACTACATTTGCGAAATGATAAAAAGTTACTGTTCATTACCCGTAATTTATTATACGAATGCTTATAGCTAAAAAATTAAAAGAAGAAAATATAAGTGAATACATGCTATATATGTGGCAGGTAGAAGACATGATACGTGCCAACGCACTAGATATCGATAAGATAGACCGGCAAATTATCTCACAATACGCAGTAGCGGATGATGTGAAAAGAGAGATCCGGGATTGGTATGAAAATCTAATCGACATGATGCGCCGCGAAGAGGTGACCGAAGAAGGGCATCTGATTATAAACCAAAATATTATATCAGAACTGACGGAATTACATCTTCGTCTATTAAAAGATTCATCTGAAACTGATTATTCGACGGCTTATTATAAGACATTACCCTTTATTGTAGAATTAAGAACAAAATCATCAGACAAAGGCGTTCCTGAATTAGAAACCTGCTTTGCCGCCTTGTATGGATACCTGTTGATACGGTTGCAGAAAAAAGAAATTTCGGGAGAAACACAGGCTGCCATTTCGCAGATATCATCATTTTTGCGGTTGCTTTCACAAAAATACAAAGCTGCTAAGGGTGGAACCCTTGATGTGTAATTAGTGTTTATGTTTTTTTTCCCAGATGCGTCTGCGTATCAGAGTGTCACCTATCAGTAACAGAAGGGCTACGAAAGCTATGGATATGATGAATGGATCTATCTGAACGTTTGGTATTGTCAAATCGAAGTCAGTCTTTATTGGTTGTAATTCAATCTGCAAAAATACTTTCAGTATCCAAAAAATAAAGACAGGAATACCTAATAAACCTATAACCCCTCCGGCAATAGCCAGAATAGATCTCAGATTTTTTTGTCGGCTACGTTTTTGTTCTACTATATGTATGCGTTGCATCAGCTTGCTTTCGAAGCCAACTGACGGTTCGTCCCATTTCATCTCCTGAAATAAACTCTTGAGTCTGTCTTTGTTTTCTTCTTTTTTCATTGCTGGATGAGTTTATTTATTTCAAAGTTCATAAATTTTCTTATTCTGTGCAACTTTACTTTTACATTTGCTACAGTGTTTCCTGTGATTGTGCTTATTTCCTGTATGCTTTGGTCATTCATGTAAAACATTGTAATAAGCAAGGCATCGTCCGGAGATAGTTTTTTCAAAACTAAATCCAGATAAGAGAGCTTTTCTTCGGTACTTATCTCGTCCATTCTATCCGATATTTCATCATCGGGTATATTAGCAAAGTTATCTTCTATGGCTGTAAACTCATGTTTGCGTTTTCTCAGTTCCGATATAGTTGTATTGTATGTGATGCGATACAACCATGTGGCAAATCCTGATTCTTCGCGGAATTTGTCGATAGACTGATAGACCTTTATAAAAACCTCCTGTGCAATATCTTCTGCATCCGTACGGCGAGAGACAATTTTGCTGACAATAGTAAGTACCATTCTCTCATAACGGCGCACTATGTGCACAAAGGCATCATGGTGTCCGTTTTTAATTTGTTGTACATAATAAATGTCATCAAAATCAGCCATACCCGTATGACGCAGAGTTATTGGATAGGTTACAAAAATAGTTTGAAAAAGTTTCATGAGAAATATTTTCGCATATTTTGTAACCTTCTTAAATGTGCTGCGTCAAAATGAGCAAACAGACAGAAAATGTTTAACATAAAATAATTAGAATTATGCAAGAAATTATGGCAATGGTAATAGTAGCGACACTTTCATATGCTACTTACAAATTATTTGAATTGTTTGCTCGTCGTAAAGAACGTATGGCAATGATTGAAAAGTTATCGGCTGGTATAGACCCACAGATATTAAAGAATCAGTTTAGTCCTGTCAGGATTCCGATTATCAGGGATTTTATTAACAATTCGTGGTCTATCCGTATCGGAATGTTGTTGTTAGGCGTAGGATTAGGCGTAGTTGTAGCGACTATAGTTGATCTGACAGTTGTGGCACCAACGGGATCAAATGATAACTTATATTACGATTTCCGCAGGACTGTGGACATTCTATATCCGGCTTGTGCTGCTGTTTTCGGAGGTATAGGTTTGATTATTGCCTATTTTATCGAAAAAAAGGATGCTAAGAAAAATTCATCTAAACTGGAAGACTAAACTATTTAACCGATGAGAAACGGATTAGCTCCGATACTACTGACTTTGATTATTCTGGCAATAGGTTTTGCAGTATGGTTTGAGGGTCGAAGTCATGGATGGTTTTTAAGGAAGGCGGCCGAGGATGTAGTTATATGTGGTAATGAGAAAAAAGATACACTTAACATTAAGTGGAAATATAGCGGATATAACATAACCAGTATTAGCACATCAAGGCATAATGATGATATTTTACATGTTGACGTAGGTATTTCCAGAGGTTATACCTCTGATAAAGTTACATTAGAAATAGATACGGTAAATATTCGTCGCATTGAAATGTATGGAAAGATGTACGATTTGAAAGATATACCTATATGTGATTAATTTTAGGTTTTAGATTGGTAGTAGATGCTGCAGGCTGGTGCTTGCAGCGTCTTTTTTAGTTTAATGTATATAGGTTTCCCGGCTGATTTTTTATAATACCTTTCATTTCCAATTCTAGCAATGTGGAAAATAATTGATAGGCAGGTAAATCCAGGTCACGAGCTAATTGGTCTATATGTACAGGTTCTTTTTCTTTTACTTTGTCTCTTATCGATTGTTCCTCATCTGTAAGATTGATGAATAGTTCCTGTTGTTGCGGAGCCTTTCTTTTTCTCTCTGTTTCGTTGTCCCATCCCATTTGTTGTAGAAAATATTCTGTGGATTGAAACAGGTCTGCTTTGTGTGAGGCTATTAGTTTATTACATCCACGAGAATATTTATCGCTTATCTTTCCTGGAAGGGCAAAGACATCTTTACAGTATTATATTGCGTAAAGTTATTCGGTGTACTTTTTTTATTATCTTTATCCTCATAAAAGTAATAAAAAAGTCACTATGGAAGAAAAGATTGCAGCTGCCTTACTCCGTGTCTCTTCTAATCAACAAGATTTAGAATCTCAAAAAAATGCGATTGAAGAAGCTGCTGAAAAAATGGGTTATATAATACCTGATAAATTTTATTTTGGAGAAAAGATATCAGGTGATCGACCTCAATTTATAAAAGAATTGGATAATGAGGGAAACGAAACAGGTTCTTTAATTCGTGTCGAAGATTCCGAATCATTATTAAATCTAAAAGAAGCTTGTCAAAATCCTAAAACAAGAGAACAAATTGAAATGATTTTCATTTGGGAAATGTCTCGTCTTTCCAGAAGAAAAGCTTCTTTGTTTACTCATCTTGAATTTTTCAATATTTTAAAAAAACCTATACATTTTATTCATCATAAATTAACTACTTTAAATTTAGATACATTAGAAGTAGATAAGATCACAGATACTCATATCTCATTTTTATCAGTGCATATAGAACAAGAACTTAGTGACATTACAAAAAGAATGCAAAGAGGGAAAAAATATGTATTTGAGAACGACCCTCATAGATATGTTGGAGGTAGAATGGTTTATGGCTATAAAGTAGTACAACGAGGAAACAAATCTTATATTGAGATAAATGAGGTTGAAGCAGAAACAGTAAAGCTTATATTTGACAAATATGTTAATGAAAAATGGTCTTTTACTAAGATTGCCGATTTCTTGAATGGTAGAAAAATACCAAGTCCACTAGGTAAACTCTGGGAGGATTCAAATGTAGGTCGCTTGTTGCATAGAAAAAATTATATTGGAGAACGTAAATACGGAAAATGGCAAGGTACAGTTCCTGCAATTATATCAAGAGATTTATTCGACAAGGTTGAGAATATTATTGAAGATAAACGCGAGATATATGGGAGAAGAACAAGGAAGTTCATTTATCCATTAAAACCTCTTATTAAATGTGGAATATGTAAAAGCAAACTACAAGGCATTACTTGTGCTTCAAGAAAATTATATTATGATGAGCATATCAATATAAATAACTTTCGAGCAGATGCGATTGTTTGGGATGTCTTACAGAAGACAGAGAATTTTGAATGGTATATTGTTAATCAAAAATCTAACAAGAAAAGTCTAGAGAAAGAAATTGAGGAAAAACAAGAATTGTTCTCTTTAAATAGAAAGAATATTAATCAACGGGAAAAATGGAAAGAAGACTTAGTATCATTACTACGCAAAGGATATACAGTTGACCATGTAGCGAAAGAAGGACATAGGTGTGATGTAGAGATTAAAAATTTTACAAGAGAAAATGGTATATTAAGAAAAGAGATCAAATATTTGAAAGAAAGTTTAAAGCAATCTTCGCTTGATAATGTTATTGATTTAAAGAAAATGATTGAGGAAACAAGAAATGATATAAGTAGGGTGGAGTATTTGTTCAAGCAGTTTATTCGAGAGGTTTTAATTATACTTATCAAACGTTCAACAAACAATTTTATGAAAATACTTGCTGTTATATTGATGTTTTTAGCTTTGGGACAACCTGTAATTTTTATTGTAGGAATGATAAAGCCACAATACGTACTACCGAAAAAGCTGAATATAAAAAGAAAGAGATTATTTATTTTCGGAGTTAGCTTTTTCCTGTTCTTCTTATTTGTTATTATTGCAGGACACAATTTGCCCCCAATATCGGAAACTAAAAATTTAGATAACTCTAATTCTGCAATAACCGATAATTACGTAGAAACACGAGAACCCGAACCGCAAAAGGTATTATCCGATTCGGATTTTGCAAATCTATATAAAACACAATTTGATAGCTTATATAATGAATTGATGGAATTGGATAAAGTAAGAGATGTATTTAGCAATAGGAAAGTATCCCATAAGAAAATTCAAAAACTTCTATTTGAGAATTGGTGGGTTACTATGGAACAAATTGACTCCACAGGCAATAAATTACCAATATCAAGAAAAGAGTATGAAAAAGCGTGTCGGAAATATGATAAGCAGTATGCTCGCTTTATCCTTTATGGAAGTGAAGATAAAGATAATATTGAATTTTGGGCAAAGGAAAATGCAACTACCTTACTTTATAAATTACTACGAGAACCGGAAAGTTTGAAGATTGAAAAAGTAAAATGTATTGGAAAAACAAAAAACGGATGGCAATGTATTGTAGATTATCGAGCTAAAAATGGTTTTGGTGGATATAGTCGGGAATATATTACTTTAATCATGGCATATAATGAAGAACAAGATTTATTTGAATGTGTTGATGCTCAATAAATCTTAATAAGCCGATTTGCATCGTATTATTTTTATAGCTACATTAAAGTTTGAAATATTTATCATTATTGAACTTTATAATCGTAGCCATGATAGATAAAATAGTATTTTACGTAGATGATGTAGATGTTGAAAAGTTAGAAAAGACTTTTTTGAAATATGCAAAAACCTCAAAAGAAGAATTAGATATTATAGCACTTGATAAAAGGGGCGTTTCTGTATGGGGAGCAACTCTTAATGAAACAATGGAAATTGAAGTCAAATTGGTTAAAGTGCGAAATAAGGAAGAAAAACGCTGGGTATTAAGTGGGCATGGTTCATTGCACAAATTTAAAAGAAAAGAAAACTATTCCACATTTACAGCAAATGATGCACAACAAGCGATATCTGATTTGGGGAAAAGGTTGGATATTTCTTTAAATAAAATTATAATTACAAGTATTGAAATAGGGGTGAATATAGAAGTTTCAAAAGAGCCAATGCGATATATAAATATGGTACACCTCTATAAAAAAAGACCTTTCATTTATATGAGACCTCTCAAAAATAGTCCTCATTTACGAGGTAAATTATGTCAATACACGGATTACATAATTAAATTTTACGATAAGACATTTGAAGCAAGACATCCTCTTTCAGTTGAGAAAAAAACATTGATACTCTCTAATATTTTGCGTTATGAAGTAGAACTAAAATCAGGAAAATATTCAGCAATGGGGTTTAAGAATATAAAAGATTCAACATTTACCGCAGAGCATTTATTACATATTCGCTTCTATTCGAGATTTGCTCGCATCCTTAGAAATGTGTTTGAGAAAATTGTATTAAGAGATTTAGGTAAAAATCATGCAGGAAAATCGTTTGAAGAAATAAAAAATTATATATTTGTAACATCTGATACTTATGACTTGTATCGCTCTTTTATTGAAGAATACAGACTCGACGATAAAGAGGGAGTGAAAGAATACAGAGCTGTAAAAAAACTAAAGAAATCTTTAGAGAAAGAATTTGATTTGCTAAAAGAAACTGAAAATGTACTTGAATTAAAATCTAAATTTGCAGAGACTATAAATATAGTTCACGATACAAGATTATACAGTAAATAGAATTCCACAGAATACAAAAATACACAACTTTTCCCTACTCTAATAAGTAAGAATAATTAATATTATTAGTAAATAGAAATAAAAATTACAATACAGAATAAATTATATGTTTATACAAACAGACTTTAATATAAGCAAGTGTTTTGAAAATTTAGGATTTAAGAAAATAAAAAAAGACACCTGCCATCATGTAGAAAAAGATAACATTTCTATTTTCTATTATAAACATGATAAACTATCTGTAAATACTGGAGGAGGTGTTGATATGTTGGTATTTGAAGGGAGCAAATTAATATATCATGGACTTACCCCAACTTCCGAAGAATCTTTATTACTTTTATTAGACTTACTTTTTCCATCATCGAAATTGATAGAAAAAATAGAAATGTCTTTCGAGTAAAAACAGAGCCAAAACTTTCAAAAAATAAATACAGCATGAAAAAAAATCTATTATTTTCATTACTAATCGGAATAATCTCTCTTTTATGTTTTATCTCATGTAGCAGTGATGATGATAATTCAGGGAGTGTAAGCATTGGTAGTGTTAAGGGCTTGGTTGAAAAAGGTCCTTTTGTTTCAGGGTCTTCTGTTAGCATCTATGAATTGGACAATAATCTAAATGCAACAGGACGTGTATTCGAAGCCAAAACAGACAATGAAGGTGCATTTTCAATAAATACATCAACATCTTTAGTCTCTAAATATGTTAAGCTTTCAGTAAATGGATTTTATTTTAATGAATATACTGGACGTCTTTCTGATGCTCCGATTTCTTTAGAGGCAATAAGTTCTATTGACAATGTTGATAAAGCCAATGTAAATGTAAATATATTAACGCACTTAGAAATGCCCCGTGTTATGAATCTCGTATCTTCGGGTAAAAACTTTCAAGAAGCAAAACAACAAGCTCAAAAAGAGTTGTTAAACGCTTTCCTAATAACCAATCAACCAATAACCCCAGAGGAAACCAGTATAACAGCTAATAATACATCTGCAAATATATTAATAGCAATATCATCTATCTTATTAAATGAAAGAAGTGATGCTCAATTTACAGAATTTATGAGTTCGCTCAGAAACGACCTTTCTGATGGAACGATAACTCAAGACACTAAAAATAAAATTGCAGAATCAAGTCTTGGACTAAGTTATTCCAATATAAAAGAAAATATCAAGAAAAGATATGAAGAATTAGGTAAAACTGTCGAAATTGGAAGTTTTGAATTGTTTATTGATGGTGATGGAGATGGGCAAATAGGAGACTCATACGAAGAAAGTGTACCGAATGATGTTATCACAGAAGAGAACGTATTTGAATCAGAAGAACGGGTAAAGCAATTCTGTACCGCATCTGTGGCTCAACTATACACATTCATCCAAAACCAATATCTTTTTGACGGAATATATACAAATACAGTTAGTAGTGATAATCTTAGCCGTTACTATGAGCTAAAATCAATTTATGAGCATAATATTACATCTTATATGGCTTTACCAAGTAATTTGTGGAGTTCTTCATATAAGGCGATAAGATATGATAATGTACTTACAGAGAAATCGAATGAAACTAATTTAGATTGGTTCAAAAAATATCAATATTATTCAAGAACTTATCGAGCATATAAGTATCTGAATATGGTAGCTCTATGGGGGGATATACCTTTAGTTACATCTTCAAACATCATGGATAACCCTTATTTTGCTCGCACTTCTCAAAAAGAAGTCTTGGATTTTATTATTAATGAACTAGAGGTAGCTTATCAATATTTACCAGAAAGTAGCTATCAATTTGAATGCTCTAAATATTTTGCAAAAGCTATCCAAGTACGAGCATTCTTGCAAAACAAAGAATATAATAGAGCATTGGAAGCTACTAATATTATAATCAATAGTGGCAAGTTCTCCCTAAGCAGTGATATTAATTCTATATATACAGGAAATAATAAGGAAAATATTTTAGAATTGCCAAACTCTGATGACTATTCGAGTATTCCTTATCGAGATTTAATTAAAAAAGGGGATAACATAGCTGTTTGTCGTTATTCCGAAATCTTATTAATGGCTGCGGAAGCGAGCCTTAAATTAGGTAATACCAACCAAGCTATTGTTTATTTAAACCAAGTTAGAGAAAGAAACGGTCGTACTCCAATTAACAGTTCTTCTAATATTGAAGATTCATTATTAAATGAATGGAAAGAAGATTTAAAAAATGAGGGAGCATATTTCTATGCTCTAAAACGTTTCGATAAAGCAAAACAAGTGCTAGGAATTTCGGAAAATAAACTTTTATTGCCTATCCCTATATCAGAGATGAATGCTAACCCTAAAATGACACAAAATCCAGGATATTGATATATTGACAAATACATAAAAACAAGAACGCCAGTATTTTAATTACTGGCGTTTTTGCTTCAATACATAACAAATTTCAATTTGTTATTTGTCAGTTGAGAAGACAAACTGAAAATTTCAGAATCAATTTTCCTTACAGACTTATATTTTTGCAACAAATCAAAATATAGTAATTCAAACGCACAAGCATCAATATAATCTACAAATTTTCGATAACCCGAAATAAACTGGCAATTTGTAGCAATTATAAAATTTTGGATATTCTTTTCCGAGGTACGCAAAGTAGAACAACTTCCAAAATGTACGATTTTGTTATCTAATTTGCCCTCTAAAGCCGTTGCGATCTCTTTTAATGCTATATGTTGATTTTCTACAATAATTCGATTTGTGCGTCCGTGAAACGCTAAATATAGTATAGGATAGTTTTTATAAGTTCCTTTTGTAAATTGTTGCAGGCGGTAAAAGAATTCATCTTTAGTATCACATTTATAATATACATATTTGATATTGGCAAAAGTGCGGAGTAATTCCAACATCGGTTTTACACTCTGATGGCTTCGTGGATTCTTATTCCAGTTACCCTCTAAACAATAAATATTTCTGTCGTATGTATTTATATCACTCATAGTGTAATATCGCTAAATACGTTGTAAAAACGCGGCAAATCCTGTTCTCTTATTATCTCGTCATTATAGACTTCTAACATCTGAATACTTCTATGACGGCTGTATTTAGAAACGGTCAATAATTCACCTTTATAGGATTTTATTAATTTGGTTATAAAAAAATGACGGAAGCCGTGGGTACTTCCGTCAATATTTAATTCGTTTAGAACTTTTTTGATTATCTCTCGAATGGATTTTGTCGTTAATCGACTACCCGAAGAGAAATTACTTCCGCTTCGGAATACTGCCCCCTCTCTTATTCTATTTGTGTGTAGATATTCTTTTAATACTTTAATGGTTGAGGGATGCAAATGAATAAGCTCTTTATCGTCCTGTCCTTTTCCGATAATAAAAGCGGTCTTATCTTTCATGTTAATATCGGTTACATTTAGACGTGTTATTTCTACTTGGCGCAAACCTTGAAATATTAGTAATGATAAAATAGACTTTAATCGCAGGTTTTGAATTGTTGGTTCTAATGAAGAACAATAATCTACAATCTTAGAAATATCCTCATCACAAAGACCATCTTTCTTGTGTAGCTTACTTTGTTTAAATCCTCTTACTTTTGTATTAATCTGGAAAGGGAATTGTTGTAAGTTATTCAGACCATCAATAAAAATCTTAGCGGAAATTAGATACTTATTCTTTGTGGAAACACTTAGCGTGTCGATAGAACTTAAATAGCGTTTATACTCTAAATAAGTATTGGAATTAATTCCGTGTAGTTTTACAAAATGGATAAAGTGTTTAATCCGGGTCAGATACTCTTTCCGTGTGTTCTCGGTAACATCTATACAATCAAAAATACTGTTCTTTAATTGTGATACATCATTGTAATTTACTAACTCCATAGTTTTTAATTTAGTGGTTATTTACTGAATTATTACTTGAAGTTACTAAAAATATCTTATATACACAATATGTAACTGTTTAATTATTAGGTTATTATAAATATTTTTATCCTGTGTAAATGTATAATTATCAATAATTTACACACAAAAAAGAACTACTAATAATTTTACGCTTTATAATAAGAATTAGCGATTTCTGCTGTAATAAGAGAACCTCCTTTTTTATCTGATTCTACTACAATTATAGCATCTGCCATACCTGCAACAATACGGTTTCTACGTACAAAATTGAAACGATCAGGTTCCGTTTTACTCGGAAACTCTGTAAGTACTCCTCCGTTGTTGAGCATATCTTTTGCTGTCTGCCGATGAACAGGAGGATAAATTCTGTCCAATCCATGTGCAAGCACTCCGATTGTAGGTAAATTATACTTTAATGCAGATTTGTGTGCCTGTATATCGATTCCATAAGCCAATCCACTGATGATTAGTGTGTCTGGTAGGTTAGAGGACACACTTTCTATAAAAGAGTCACAGAAATTATTTCCGTAAGTAGTCGAGTTGCGTGTACCTACAATACTGATAACTTTATCGGCATTGAAGTCTGTATTTCCTTTGAAATAGAGTAGAATAGGGGCATCTATACATTCTTTCAGGCGATGAGGATAATTTTTATCGGAGATGAAAAACGTAGATATATTACTTTTTTCGATGAAAGCTAATTCCTCTTCGGCCTTTCTTAAAACTATTGGATTTAGGATTTCATCTACAAGTCTAGAGGCCAGTCCCTGTATTTTTGATAATGTTTTTCTATTCGATTTGAATATTTCTTCTTCATCTCCGACTACTTGTAGTATGTTTCGGGCTGTGATGTCACCTACTCCCGGTATTTTCGTGAGGGCTATCTGATAAAGAAGTTTATCAGCAGATATATTCATTATTACAAGGCAACAGGTTCGTTGTTTATTATGAGTCCGTCTCTCATGTGGACTGTACGGTCTGTGATAGAGGCTAAATGTTCATCATGCGTGACTATAACAAATGTTTGTCCGAGGGTATCTCTCAACTTGAAAAAAAGTTGATGCAGTTCTTCTTTGTTTTCTGTATCCAGGCTACCGGAGGGCTCGTCTGCTAAAATTACTGCAGGATTGTTGATTAATGAACGAGCAACAGCCACTCGTTGTTTCTCGCCACCCGACAGTTCGTTGGGTTTATGTTCTATACGATCTGCCAAGCCAAGCATATCCAAGAGTTCTTTAGCTCTACTTTTAGCTTGAGATTCTTTCGTTTTTCCTATCAGTGCTGGAATCATCACATTTTCAAGAGCAGTAAACTCTGGTAATAGTTGATGGAACTGAAAAACAAATCCGATATTTTTATTTCTGAAGTCCGACAAGCGCGAGTCATTAAGTTTACTTAGATTTTCATTGTTTATATATACCGAGCCGCTGTCAGCCTTGTCCAGTGTTCCGATTATTTGCAGAAGGGTAGTCTTTCCAGCACCACTGGCACCCACGATAGATATTATTTCACCTTTCTTTACGTGTAGATCTATACCCTTTAATACGTTGAGGCTACCAAAACTTTTTGTTATCCCTTCTACTGTAATCATCTGTTATTATATAAAATAGGCTACTCAAAATAATTTTTGAATAGCCTGTGTTTTTACTATTACTTTATGCCTATTCCGAAATAGTCAAATCCTATTTCGTTCATTTCTTGCTTATTGTATATATTTCTTCCATCAAAGACAACAGGTTTCACCATTGTTTTCTTTATGACGTCCCATGTTGGTAAGCGGAATTCATTCCATTCGGTAACCATCAATATTGCGTCGGCATCTAGTGTAGCATCATATATATCTTTTGCATAAGTCACAGAGTCAGCTAAGTGATGTTTTTTAGCTTCTTCCATTGCTACAGGATCATAAACTCTTACTTTAGCACCTGCCTTCAATATTAAGTCAATCAGTATCAATGCAGGAGCTTCACGCATATCATCTGTTTTAGGTTTGAAGGCCAGTCCCCATATAGCGATAGTCTTTCCTTTTATATCATTGTTATAATACTTCATCAATTTGTTGAAGAGTATATTTTTCTGATTATCATTTACTTTTTCTACAGCCTCTAGTATTTCCATTCTGTGCCCTAGATCTTTAGCCGTTTTTATAATGGCTTTAACATCCTTAGGAAAACAACTACCTCCATAACCACATCCTGCATAGAGAAATTTTGAGCCGATACGGGCATCTGCTCCTATACCTTTACGCACCATATTTACATCTGCTCCTACTATTTCACAGAGATTCGCTATATCGTTCATAAAGCTAATGCGAGTAGCCAGCATAGCGTTAGCTGCATATTTTATCATTTCGGCAGAAGAAATATCTGTATATATGATGCGATAGTTATTTAGTGTAAATGGTTTATATAGTTTTTCCATCAATTTGCGGGCTTCCTCTGTTTCAATACCGACTACAACGCGGTCAGGTTGCATAAAGTCTGTAATAGCAGCCCCCTCCTTCAGAAATTCAGGGTTTGAAGCAACATCGAACTTGAGATCAGATAAACCTCTTTTATCTAATTCGTCTTGTATAGTTTTCTTTATTAATTTAGCTGTGCCTACCGGAACTGTACTTTTTGTAACTACAACCATGTATTTATTAAGGTTGCGTCCTACAGTACGGGCTACTTCTAATACATATTTTAGATCAGCACTACCGTCTTCATCCGGAGGAGTCCCTACAGCTGAGAATACAATATCAACCTCATTTAGAATAGAGCTTAAATCGGTAGTGAAATGAAGTCGTCCTGCTTTGTAATTGCGTTCTACCATTTCATCGAGTCCGGGTTCAAAAATAGGGATTATACCATTCTTTAGGTTATCGATTTTCTTTTGATCGATATCCACACAGTAAACATCCGTACCCATTTCTGCAAAGCAAGTCCCAGTAACTAATCCTACATAACCTGTACCAACAATAGCTATTTTCATTCTTTTATGATTTTGTTCTTTGTATTTGTTAAGATGTTTGTTATTGCTTTCAAAATGCAAATATAATATTAAATCTATTAACCAAACTCGCCTAATCAGTAAAAATAGATGTGTCAATACTATAAGTTATATGAGCTTCTTTAAGTTGTTGACTTCAAAATATTATTTTGCTTGTCTTTTTATTAACTTTGTTTCTATGGTATGGTTTTGTATTATATAAATTGTTAGAAATAAGAGCATAGCAAATATGTGGCAAGGGTTGATTTATGGACCTGACGGAATAGATAGGGATATAGCATACAATTTAGTAAGGTTTTATGGTCGTTTAGGTATCCGGGTGCGGTTTTCGGCTGTTCTTGATGCGGCTGACCTATTGATAATGACGCGAGCAGCCGATATCTCTATAGATTTATCGTCATACGATTATAGTCTTATCCATATCTATGATTATCTAGGACGTGAATATGACGAATTTATAAAAGGCGTAGATTGGACTAAAACATATATTTATACTACCTCCGAGAAGAGGAGAGAAAGAATTATTCACGAACTAGGCTTTCCAAACAACCAGATATGCACAATGCTACTCCCGGTAGAAGCGTCTATCTGGATGCAAAAGCTCAAAGATATAAAGTACAGAAGCGTGCATATAGGTCATTTTAAGCCGATAACAGAATCTGATTCACTCAAAGGGCTATTTTATAATGCCTTGAAAGTAATGCAAGTTGATGTTTGGGGGAATAGATGGGAGGGTGTTTTGAATTCTGAATTATATCATGGCGGTGCAGAGTTGAATGATGTTTCTTTTATATACGCACAGTCAGAATTTGCATTTGGTTTTATGTATCCATTTCAGCGCGATTGTACATATTCGGGGCGATTTTGGCATGCACCGTTAAATGGATGTGCCGTATTTTCGGAAAAAGGTTTTTATACAGATAAAATTCCGGGAATAATAGAGACAGATTATACGATAGAAGATATTCGAAAGAAAATATCACAATATCCTAAAAATAGAGATCAGGTAAGGCGCGAAGCTGAGAAATTCTGGAAAGCACAAAATAGAATAGCCATGTCTTTTATAAAACCTACACTAAAGCTATTAGGTAAACCTAAATTCGATTTAATAGATTATCTAAGGACTATAAAACTAAGAATCAAAAGTAATTGGAAGTAATGAATCTGATACATAAAATAAAAGTAGATTTCCAATTATTGATTGTCTAGATATTACTTCTTTTCACTACCTTTGTATGCCTATTACAAAGTCAATTACTAACTTGAAATAAAATATGGTTTCTTTCTTTCAGACCTCTTCCAAGAGCATTATTGCTGTTCAGACAAACACGAGACTTAACGATGATTTTATCCAACGCCTGACATGGGCTTTTAGTGGTGCGACTCTGCTTGAAACTGAAAAGATTTCAGGCTTTTTTGTTGGTCCGCGCAGAGAAATGATTACACCTTGGAGTACCAATGCCGTAGAAATTACCCAGAATATGGGTATCGATGGTATTGTTCGTATAGAAGAGTTTTTTTCTGCCAATTCTAACGATGCAGAGCACGACCCAATGCTGCAAAGGATATATGATGGATTAAATCAGGATGTTTTTACAATAAATAAACAGCCTGAGCCGATAATCGAAATCGATGACATCAAAGCATATAACGAGAAAGAAGGTTTGGCTCTTAGTGAAGACGAAATAGAGTATTTAGACAGTGTTAGCCAAAGATTAGGACGTAAACTGACCGACAGTGAAGTTTTTGGATTTTCACAAGTAAATTCAGAGCATTGTCGTCACAAGATATTCAATGGAACGTTCATCATAGACGGTGAAGAGAAAGAAAGTTCTCTCTTTAAACTGATAAAGAAAACATCACAAACCAATCCTAATAAATTAGTTTCAGCATACAAAGACAATGTAGCTTTTAATCAAGGTCCTGAGATAGAGCAATTCGCTCCGTTGGATGGAGAAAAACCTAGTTTCTTTCAGGTGAAACCAATTAAGTCGGTTATTTCTTTGAAAGCAGAAACACATAATTTTCCTACTACTGTGGAGCCGTTTAATGGTGCTGCAACAGGCTCGGGAGGTGAGATTCGTGACCGTCTGGGTGGAGGTAAAGCCTCTTTGCCTATTGCAGGAACAGCTGTGTATATGACTTCTTATCCGCGAACTAAGGCGGGAAAGCAATGGGAAGAAACTATGCAGGAAAGACCTTGGTTGTATCAAACTCCTGAGGAAATATTGATAAAAGCTTCGAATGGAGCATCCGATTTCGGAAATAAATATGGTCAACCGCTTATTTGCGGTTCTTTACTGACATTCGAACACGAAGAAAATAGAAAGAAATTTGCTTACGATAAAGTAATAATGCTTGCCGGAGGTGTAGGTTATGCAAATAAGCGCGATGCTCTGAAAGGCGAACCAAAACCCGGAGAGAAAGTCGTTATCCTCGGAGGAGATAACTACCGTATCGGTATGGGAGGCGGTGCCGTATCGTCTGTAGATACAGGCCAATACTCAAGTGGTATTGAATTGAATGCCGTACAACGTGCCAATCCTGAGATGCAAAAACGTGCGGCGAATGTTATCCGTGCATTGTCCGAATCTGATAATAACCCGATTGTATCTATACACGATCACGGTGCAGGAGGACATCTTAACTGCTTATCAGAATTGGTAGAAGCTACCGGAGGTAAGATAGATGTATCTAAATTACCAATAGGCGACCCTACATTGTCATCGAAAGAAATTGTAGGAAACGAAAGTCAGGAGCGTATGGGGCTTCTTATCCCCGAAGAAGCGACTGATCGGATAAAACGCATTGCAGAACGTGAACGCTCACCAATGTATGTAGTAGGTGAGACGACCAACGATATGAAATTTGTTTTTGAGCAAGCTGACGGAAAACGTCCGATTGACTTGAAACTGGAAGATTTCTTCGGAAAAGCTCCAAAAACAATTATGCAAGATGATACTTTAGATGAATTGTATGCAAATCCTGAATATGATTTATCTAAACTCGAAGATTATATAAAGAATGTACTTCAACTTGAGGCTGTTGCTTGTTAGGATTGGTGGACAAACAAGGTAGACCGTTCGGTAACAGGTAAAGTTGCTCGTCAACAAACGCAGGGAGAAATCCAATTACCACTTAGTGACTTGGGTGCAGTAGCTCTCGATTATAAAGGGAAAGTAGGTATTGCGACATCTATCGGTCATGCTCCACAGGCTGCAATGGTCGATCCGGCTGCCGGTTCGGTATTGGCTATAGCCGAGTCGTTGACAAATATTGTATTTGCACCGATTGAAGATGGATTGAAAGGTATTTCTTTAAGTGCTAACTGGATGTGGCCTTGTAAGAATCCGGGAGAAGATGCGAGGCTATACAAAGCTGTAGAGGCTTGCTCTGAATTTGCTTGTGAATTGGGTGTAAATATCCCGACAGGGAAAGATTCTCTGTCAATGACGCAAAAATATGGAGATGAAAAAGTATATTCTCCGGGTACAGTGATTATTTCTGCAGCGGGTGAGGTTAAGAATATCCGTAAGATTGTATCGCCTGTATTGGCTTATATAAAAGGAACTTACCTGTATTATATTGACTTTTCATTCGATACATTCAAGCTTGGTGGTTCTGCTTTTGCTCAAACAATGAGTAAACTTGGAGAAGAAGTACCAACAGTGCAAGATACTGAATACTTTAAGAATGCTTTCACAGCTGTACAAGAATTGATAGATAGGGGTTTAATTCTTGCGGGGCATGATATCTCGGCAGGAGGTATTGTGACGGCAATGCTCGAAATGTGTTTTGCCAATCCTAAAGGTGGTTTGGAGGCGCGCCTCGATAAACTACACCATGCCGATTTGATAAAGATCCTCTTTTCTGAAAATCCTGGAGTTTTGCTTCAAGTGAAGCATCATCATTTGGTAGAAAAGATTTTGGATGATTATGGTATCGGTTTTGCTATTGTAGCACGTCCTATTGAAGATCGGAAATTTGTGATTCAGAAAGATACGTTTGTTCAGGAATTCAATGTTGACGAATTACGTGATGTTTGGTTCGAACCGTCTTATCTTCTTGATAAGAAGCAGACAGGGGAGGCGCTTGCTGCTGAACGTTTCGAGAATTATAAAAAACAACCGCTTCAATCTAAATTTAATCCTTCCTTTGCTGGTCGCTTTGCTCATTATGATATCAATCCGAATAGGAGAGAGGCTACTGGAGTAAAAGCGGCTATTATCCGCGAGAAAGGTACAAACGGAGAGCGCGAAATGGCTTACTCATTATACTTAGCCGGATTTGATGTGAAGGATGTACATATGACAGACCTAGCATCGGGCAGAGAAACATTGGACGACATAAATCTGATTGTTTTTTGTGGCGGATTCTCTAATTCCGATGTGCTCGGCTCGGCAAAAGGCTGGGCAGGTAGCTTTATGTATAATGAAAAAGCAAAAGAAACATTACGTCGATACTACCAACGTGAAGACACATTGAGTCTTGGTGTATGTAATGGTTGCCAATTGATGATGGAACTAGGCTTAGTATATCCTGAACACGATGTGAAGCCAAAAATGGAACACAATGCTTCTCATAAGTTCGAATCTACTTACGTAAGCGTCGAAATACCTCAGAATAAATCGGTGATGTTCGGTTCGCTTTCGGGCAGCAAACTTGGTATTTGGGTAGCGCACGGTGAAGGTCGTTTTGCAATGCCGAAAGCAGAATCAGAATATAATGTTATAGCGAAATATATCTACAGTGAATATCCGGGCAATCCTAACGGTTCAGATTATGATATTGCCGGAGTGGAGTCGAAAGATGGTCGTCATTTGGCCATTATGCCACACTTGGAACGTTCTTTGTTCCCTTGGCAATGTGCATACTATCCGTTCGAAAACCGAAAAGATGATTTTACCCCTTGGATGGAAGCATTTGTGAATGCTAGGGAATGGGTGAAGAATGTGAAAAAATAAGAATTTAATTTATCTATATCTGGCTGTTTATATTATAGTTAAGATAAAAATGAAGGTGACAGCAAAGTATATTGATTTTCTGTCACCTTTGTTACTTTTTAGTTGAAAGATAATATGGAGAATAAGAAGTCTTTGTTCGAATGTAAAATGAAAGTGCGTGATTATGAGTGTGATGCACAGGGTATTGTGAATAATGCAAACTATCAACACTATTACGAAGTAGCTCGTCATGAGTTTTTAGAGGAATACGGGTTGAACTTTTATGAGCTGCATGAGGAAGGAATAGATGCAGTTGTGGTTAGTGTCTATATCCGATACAAACATTCGTTGCGTGGTGCAAATGATTTTATATGTACTATCGATTCTATCGAAAAAGAAGGAATCCGTTATATATTTAATCAAAAAATAATCAGGTTGAGAGATAATAAAGTCTGTTCGACAGCAAAAGTTGAAACAGCCTGTATGGTAAACGGCAGAGTGGGTAAACCTGACTTATTCGATGATAAACTTGCTAAATTTCTTGATTAAAAAAAGGTAAAGATTATGGCACTTGTATTTGAAAATAAGATGAAAGTTCGTGACTACGAATGCGATTCTCAAGGGGTCGTAAACAATGCTAATTATTTGCACTACTTTGAAGCCACACGCCACGAGCTGATGGAAGAATGCGGACTTCGTTTACGAGATTTGACAGAAGCCAATATCTTGCCTGTAGTACGTAATGTGAATGTGAGCTACCGTAATTCTTTACGAGGGTCGGAAGATTTTATTTGCACAGCTGCGGCTGTGCGAGAGGGGCTACGCTATTATTTTTATCAGGAAATCACACGTGTTTCAGACAATACTTTGTGTGCCAAGGCTGTTATAGAGGTGGTTTGTCTGGTCAACGGAAAAATAGCTATGCCGGAGATGTTCGATAAGGCTTTTGCTGAATATATAACTTGGAAGTAATTAATTATGGAGAATCAATTTGATAAAGTGATGTCTTCTAAGACAAATGAAGAGTTGATAAAGATAATAACTCTTGACCGTGATAATTATCAACAGCTAGCAATAGTCTCAGCCGAAAATGAATTAAAAAGAAGGAATATTCCAACTTCTGATATTAATAACATATCTCAGGATATAATTGAAAAAGAAAAGAGAAATACTCAAATTGAAAATAATACTGTCAGTTCAGGTATTAGATTTATAAATTTTATTATAGATTCTTTCGCGTGGCTAATCATTGTATCCATATTGACTCTTCCTTTTAAAGCTAATAATAATATGGAAATGTTATTTGTATCTTTATTGTTGTTGATCACTAATGTTCTTTATTATCTCATTTTTGAGATTACAACGCGAAAGACATTAGGGAAAATAGTCACGAAAACAAGAGTGGTGAATTATAGTGGAGAGGAAGCAAGTAACGGTGATATAGTTATAAGAACTTTGATGAGGTTAGTTCCATTTGACTGTATTTCTTATCTTTTTACAAGAAATGGAATCCATGATATGTTATCTAAAACAAAAGTAATCAAGGATAAATAATATGGAAGTAGTAACAGGTATGAAGTATCATAAACCTGTTACTTTGTCACTTTTTAACAAAATAAATAAAAATATGAGTTCAAAAATAACACTATATATTGTCCGTCACGGCAAAACAATGATGAACACCCTCGACAGGGTGCAAGGATGGTGCGATTCACCTCTGACTAATGAGGGTATCAGTGCTGCACGCTATTTAGGCTATGGTTTAGAAGATGTTACATTTCGTACAGCTTATTGTAGCGATCTGCGCCGAACAAGACAAACAACACAGATTATCTTGGGGGCAAAAGGTCAGGATGATATACCTATAATAGAACTTCCCGGATTGCGTGAAGCTTGTTTCGGAAGCTTCGAGGCAGACTTTAATCATGTGATGTGGAATAGTGCGGCTTTATATCTGCATCATACATCTGTAGAGAGTATGGTTAAAGCTATTATGGAAAAGGAAATTAGTTACAGAGAAGTTCTGGATGCAGTTAAGCTACTTGATAAAATGGGTATGGCTGAAAGTTTTTCCCAGGTAGAAGCTCGTACCCAAGAAAGCTTAAAAGAGATAGCTAAAAATGAAATTCAATACGGAGATGGAAACGTATTAGTCATCTCTCATGGTATGAGTATATTAGCTATGCTGTTGGGGCTTGGGGGAGATAAGCTTTTTACAAAACCGTTAGATAATGCCGCCGTGTGTAAGGTTATTTATCGGAATGACGAGTTTATTGTCGAATCTATGGGGGATATGAATTATGTTGAGAAAGGTAAACTGATTGCTGCTGAAATCAAATGATTGTAAGGAGATTGCTATTCTTTCTTTTAACTGTTATTCTTCTCTCTTGTGACCCTGCTGTAACCGACAAGTTTGTCGGAGAAGTAGTCAAAGTCGCCGATGGTGATACATTTACGGTCAAAACGGTTGCAAATAAGCGAATCAAGATTCGTCTCTATGGTATTGATGCACCGGAGAGAGGGCAGGATTATGGAAGCAAATCACGTCAGTTCCTCAATGATCTGTGTTATGGTAAAGAAGTCTCAATAGTAGATAAAGGTACAGATCAATATGGCCGGACATTGGGGATCGCTTATATTGGAGATTTGAATATTAATGAAGAGATGGTACGAAACGGTCTTGCATGGTATTACAATTATTCAGTAGATGATGCCAGGCTGGAATCGTTAGAGAAAGATGCCCGAAATAAGAAGTTGAATATCTGGAGCATGAAAAATCCGATATCTCCTTACGAGTATCGGAAAAATAAGAGGAAATAATAAGTAGTAATTCTTATTCTTTCAATAGTTTATCTAGAAACTCATCGAACTCACGGTCAAACTTCTCCATCAAATCATTATCCATCTGTATGATAGAATCTTCGTTTATAAGGAGTAACTCTTCTATAACGATAAAACTATCATCAGCATAATTGACTGAAAAAGGTTTGTATATATCAAGAGCGGTAAACATCTCGTTTTTATCCAAGTCTTCGGTTACTTCCCTTAATGCAGATACTATTTCATCATCACTAAGCGTGTCAACCTTGTTAACCCATTCGAAAACAACAATTTCTGCTACTTTATTTTCTTCGTCATCGTAAAACGAAACTTCACCACTCTCTTTATCTACAGTGATAAAGATATCGGTAAGGGAACTACCTTTGTAATCCTTTGCCAAAACATCGATTGCCTGTAAAAAGGTTTCCTTGATTAATGTAAGTGAATTTCTGTTTGTACCCATGCTTTCTATTCAGTTTAATTTTACGAAGTTATAAAAAATATCGACTCTTAGCCCTTTTTACCCTTTTCTTTGTATATCATATATTAAAATCGAGGATATGATCGCCAGGACTGAGCGTATTGTGTATCTTTATTTCGGCATTTTGCTGAACAAGGGAATATGGTACTACACTTTTTGTTAGCCATGCATTACCTCCGATTATAGAATCGTGTCCAACCACGGTTTTACCTCCTAATATAGTTGCTCCCGCATAGATTACGACATTGTCTTCGATGGTTGGATGTCTCTTTTCGTTGGCTAATCCTTTTGTAACAAATAGTGCACCTAAAGTAACACCTTGATATATTTTCACATTGTTACCGATAATTGTTGTCTCTCCTATAACAATGCCCGTACCATGGTCTATATACAGGGAGTGTCCTATTTCTGCACCCGGATTTATATCCACTCCGACTTTAGAATGTGCATATTCTGAGAACAGGCGGGGTATAATAGGTGTTTCCATTTTGTAGAACTCGTGCGATATACGATAAACGACTTGCGCAAAAAAGCCCGGATAGGTCAGGATGACTTCTTCTATCGACTTTGCAGCAGGATCGTTTTCGTAATATACCGATGCTTCATCATATAGCCTGTCTTGTAATTCCGGCAATTTGGTGATGAATTTATTGACCATCTCCTCTGCTGTTTTCCTGTCTAATAGAGCGGAGATGTTCTCTACCAATATGGAATAAAAATAGTATAATTTCTTCTCTCTCGATTTCTCCTGATCGCATATGGGGAAAAGTACACGGTGAATGAGGGTATTTAAAGCATCTTCAAGTTCCATCCTATTGATAGGTAGATGCTTTGACTCAGCTCTTAATTTATTTGCTATTTCGTAAATATTAGTCATAACTTTGGCTTTGGGGACAACAAATGTAAGAATTAAAACAGAAACTAAAGAGAACAGATTCTTCTAAATTATGATATGTTTTAAATCATCTAATATTCCCTGAAAAAATCTTTGAAAGTATGTCTGGAATTATGGCTTTATTTTTACATTTGTATAGATGAATAACCCATTTAATAGTATCAGACATGAAGATAGATAACATTTTATCAGCTCTTGAAGCAAAACATCCGGGAGAGTCTGAATTCTTACAGGCGGTAAAAGAGGTACTTATATCGATAGAGGATGTATATAACCAGCATCCTGAATTTGAGAAAAATCGTATCATAGAGCGTCTTGTAGAACCTGACAGAATCTTTACTTTTAAAGTTCCGTGGGTCGACGATAAGGGTGAAATACAAGTAAATATAGGTTATAGGGTACAATTCAATAATGCTATAGGACCATATAAGGGTGGATTACGGTTTCACGCATCCGTAAATCTTTCTTCTCTTAAGTTTTTAGGTTTTGAGCAAACATTTAAAAATGCCTTGACTACCTTGCCAATGGGCGGTGGTAAGGGTGGTTCTGACTTTAGTCCGAGAGGGAAGTCGAACGCTGAGATTATGCGTTTCTGTCAAGCATTTATGCTCGAACTATGGCGTAATATAGGGCCAGATACAGATATTCCGGCGGGAGATATCGGAGTGGGTACACGCGAGATTGGCTATTTGTATGGGATGTACAAGAAATTGGCACGTGAAAATACAGGAACTTTTACTGGAAAAGGATTGGAATATGGCGGTTCGTTAGTTCGCCCAGAAGCAACAGGGTTTGGTGCATTGTATTTTGTAAATGAAATGCTGAAAGCTAAAAATATAGATATTAAGGGTAAGACCGTTGCTATTTCCGGTTTTGGAAATGTAGCGTGGGGTGCCGCACTGAAAGCGACGGAACTAGGAGCTAAAGTCGTTACCATTTCTGGACCGGATGGATATATTTATGATGCGGAAGGTGTTTCGGACGATAAAATCGAATATATGCTTGAACTTCGTGACAGTGGTGATGATATAGTGGCTCCATATGCAGATAAATATCCTAATTCGGTATTTCATGCAGGGAAGAAGCCATGGGCAGAAAAAGTCGATATAGCTTTGCCTTGTGCTATTCAGAATGAATTGAATGAAAAGGATGCCGAGGCTTTGATTGCTAATGGTGTGACTTGTGTTGCCGAAGTTTCCAATATGGGCTGTACGGCAGAGGCTGTAGATTTATTTATAGAAAAAAAGATGCTATTTGCTCCGGGTAAAGCTGTGAATGCAGGAGGAGTAGCTACTTCAGGGCTAGAAATGAGCCAGAATGCTATGCATATACAATGGAGCGCCGAAGAAGTAGATCAGCGCCTTCATGGAATAATGAGAAATATACATGGTCAATGCCTGAAATTTGGCAAAGACGATAAGGGATATACCAACTACGTTAAAGGAGCAAATGTTGCCGGATTTATGAAAGTAGCCCGTGCAATGATAGCGCAAGGAGTTGTGTAAGTAGTTAATCAATCGGGAAGAGCCTCTTGAATTTAAGACATTCAAGGGGCTTTTTTTATTGAATATCAAATCAATAAATAGTCTAGGCTCACTATATTTCAAAAAACAGCGATGATCTCACTTTTCCCATTTTCATTAATTATTATATCAAATATGAAAATTAATCTTACTGATTAACAGCTACTTTTGCTAAACATAGCATAACTGCATAATAGGCCTTGATCTATTTATGAAATCACCATTTATGGTGTCAATACCTATTTATGATTATAAACCTTAAAATACTGACAGGCATGAATTATAGATATTTTCGCATATGTGCTTCTACATTAGTCTTTTGTCTAATATTTATCCTTTTTATGTCGAATTGCGACAGAAATATAGGGCAAGCTGATGTATCGTTGGAAGAAGGATTTAGAAATCCTCCGGTATCTGCAAAATCCGGTGTCTATTGGTATTTCATGGATGGCAATATGTCAAAGGAAGGCATGACGAAAGATCTGGAGTCTATGGTTCGGGTAGGAATTTCACATGTCATTTTTCTCGAAGTGAATGTAGGTGTACCTCGGGGCAAAGTAGATATGCTTAGTACCGAATGGAAAGATATGTTTAAACATGCAGTAAGCGAATGTGAAAGGCTAGGAGTAGAGATGACTCTCGGGGTAGGTCCCGGCTGGACTGGAAGCGGAGGCCCCTGGGTAAAACCTGAAGAATCGATGAAGCATTTGGTCTCAAGTAGTATTACAATAAACAGTTCGGAACTGAAAAATACCGTAATACCTCAACCTATGCCTAAAGCGCCTTTTTTCGGAGAAGGTAGTTTTACGCCCGAACTTCACAAGCAATGGCTGGAATATTATGAAGATGTTGCCGTGTTGGCATTTCCTGCTTGTGAGGGAAGTGAGACTATTACTGATACTGACGAAAAAGCACTTTATTATAGAGCTCCATATAGTTCAGCACCCGGAGTAAAACAATTTCTGCCAATGCAATCTTCATACCCCGATGCTACAGGGGCAGCCGTAAATCCAAATGATATAATAGAAATTACTTCATGGATGGAACCCGATGGAAGTATAGAGGGTGAACTCCCTCCCGGCAAATGGACAATAATGAGATTCGGAGTACGGAACAACGGAGCAATCACACGGCCTGCACCTACTCCGGGATTAGGATTTGAATCTGATAAGCTGGATACGATAGCTATTTCTCATCATTTAGATAATTTTGTGGGTGAGCTTTTCCGTCATATAGGTTTCCAAAAGAGAACATCAAAATCCCCTTCGGGAGGGCTAACAATGCTGCATATGGATAGCTGGGAGATGGGGGCGCAGAATTGGACAGACAAATTTCGAGATGAATTTAAATCACGCAGAGGATACGATCCTCAACCTTATTATCCGGCATATTCCGGTGTAATAGTTGGTAGTAAAGAATTAAGTGAAAGATTTCTGTGGGATTTACGTAAGACTGTACAGGAATTGATCCTTAAGAATCATGCTACTTATATCAGGGAATATGCTCATAAGTTTGGGCTGGGCTTATCTATAGAACCATATGATATGAATCCCACAGCAGATTTAGAACTTGCTGCTATTGCCGATGTTCCTATGTGTGAATATTGGAGCGAAGGCTACGGATTTAATACCTCTTTCAGTTTAGCAGAAGGTACATCAATTGCTCATCTAAAAGGGCAGTCGGTAGTGCCTGCGGAAAGTTTTACCGCACAGTTTGATGGTTGGGATCAGTATCCGGGCAAGATGAAGAACCAAACTGATTGGGCATTGGCAGGAGGTGTAAATAGGTTTATGTTCCATACTTTCCAACATCAATGCCTTGCTGATAGTTTGCGTCCCGGAATGACAATGGGGCCTTATGGTGTACATTGGGATCGTAACCAAACGTGGTGGGAAATGGGAAAGGCTTATCACACTTACCTTTCGCGTAGTCAGTTTATGATGCAACAAGGGCGGACAGTCTCAGATATTCTTTATTTCTGTCCCGAAGGTAATCCTCACGTATTCCGTGCTCCTGTTTCTGCTTATGAAGGAAGTGAATTTCTTCCTGATAAGAAGGGGTATGCTTTTGACGCGTGTCCTCCGAGCTTCTTATACAGTGCTTCTGTAAAAGACGGAAAGATAGTATTCTCGAGTGGAGCTCAATATCATTTGCTTGCACTTCCTCTCTTGGAGACTATGACGCCGGAAATACTTCGGAAGATAAAGGAACTGATAGTAAATGGGGCAACAGTCGTAGGCATGCCTCCTAAGAAATCGCCGAGCTTACAGAATTATCCACAATGCGATGAGGAAATCGCTTCTCTGGTAAAAGAAATATGGGGAGAAAGTTCAATTCCTCAGGGGATGGAAGAACGCATAATAGGTAAAGGAAAAATCATATGGGGAGAAGAAATCCTAAACAATCAGGATAATCTCTATCCTGACTACAATTGCACAGCACGTATCCTTACTAAAATGAATATTCCCGAAGACTTTATTGCTGATGGTAATCTGCGTTATGCTCACCGTACATCAGACGGATATGATATATACTTCGTGGCTAACCGCTCAGGAGAAATAGTCAGCACAGAATGTACTTTCCGTATAAGTAATATGATCCCTGAATTGTGGGATGCTGTAACAGGAGAAATCAGGGAAATTGAGCATTATATTTTGCAAGACGGGCAAACAATTATCCCGATGCAGTTCTATGTCGATCAAAGTTATTTTGTAGTATTTCGTAAGCATGGTAGCTCGTCATCACAGGGTAATAATTTTGCATCGTTTACTGCTGTTCAAATGCTAGATAAACCGTGGGATGTCTCGTTTGATCCTATATGGGGCGGACCCGAAAAGATTACATTAGATAAGCTCCTGGACTGGACTACTTCACCAGATGATGGTATCAAATATTATTCAGGTACAGCCATTTACGAACAGCGATTTGAAGCGGATAATGTGTCGGGAAAAATCTATCTTGATTTGGGAGAAGTAAACGTAATGGCTAAAGTCTGGCTGAATGATAAAGAAATTGGAACTGTATGGACACACCCATGGCAGCTAAATATAAGTAATCAGGTAAAACAAGGAGAAAATAAACTAAAGATAGAGGTGGTTAACCTCTGGGTGAATAGGCTTATAGGTGATCTTAGTTTGCCACCTGACAGCGCATATACTTTTACAACGGCTCGCCGTTATACTAAAGATTCGCCAATGTCTAAATCCGGTTTATTGGGTCCTGTGAGGATATTGGAAGCGAGATAAGCTTTACCGTATTTATCTTACGTAGAACCGCGCTTGTAAAGTGCGGTTTTGCATTTTATAAGAGGGTATATAAAATTGATTCGGCTCGTCATTTTAATGCATTACAAATACTATAGATTGATTTTATATTCATAACTTTGTAATTCAAAGTAAGACGTATATATGATAAAGAAGATTCTGAAGTGGACAAAGAGAATTATTATCTTTTTATTCCTGTTTAGTATTTTACAAGTTATTCTTTTCAGATTTATCCCTGTTTATTACACACCACTAATGGTCGGGAATAATATATCTCAATTGTTGGAAGGAAAAAAGGTTGTATGTAAACATAAATGGGTTTCTATAGATGATATTTCCACAAAGCTCCCTTTGGCTGTTGTAGCCTCCGAAGACAATCTTTTTCTAGAACATTCGGGATTCGATTTCAACCAGATTCAGAAGGCAGTGGATGAGGCCGAAAGAGGAAGGCGCCAACGTGGAGCCAGTACCATTAGTCAACAAACAGCCAAGAATGTGTTCTTATGGCCGGGACGTTCATATATACGAAAGGGGTTAGAAGTATATTATACTTTCCTTATAGAGCTGATTTGGAGTAAAGAACGTATCATGGAGGTCTATCTGAATTCGATAGAAATGGGCGAAAATATTTATGGCGCAGAGGCTGTGGCACAAGCGCATTTTAAGAAATCGGCTAAAAATTTGTCTGCAGGTGAATGTGCTTTGATAGCTGCTACTTTGCCCAATCCTATAAGATTTAATTCTGCGAGGCCATCTGCATATATAAAGGGTCGGCAAGCCAAAATCCTGGATTTGATGGGCAAAGTAAATCCTGTCGATTTTAATAAAGACTCAGATTCAGAGAGAAAAGTCAAGAAGAAGGGTTCCAAAACTAAATAATGACAATCATGGAAAATAAAGAACAAGAACGCCAGCTACTATTTAGAATTAGGGCATTGACTGTTTTCTATATTTTTGCCCTTTTCTTTTGGGGAGTGACAGCTTTTCCGTTAGAAAGCGAAGTGAGAATTGTATGTCAGATATTAGGTATTTCTTTGGATATGCCGTCTGATGCATATAATGGTTTCAATGGCTGGATAGCAACGGTGGCTCATGCTATTGTAAATACAAATGAGGCTTACCCTTTTATGGCTTATGGTACAGATTGGCTTGCCTTTTCTCATTTGGTGATTGCAGTTGCGTTTATTGGTCTTTATATAAAGCCGGTTAGGAATAAATGGATTATTTACTTCGGTACCATAGCTTGCTTGGGTGTGCTGCCATTAGCGTTGATTTGCGGTGCAGTACGCGGCATCCCATTTTGGTGGAGGATGATTGATTGTTCATTTTGTGTATTCGGGCTGATACCTTTATATTTTTTACATATCTATGTCAAAAAACTAGAGAAGCTAATAGGGTATACCCCTTCAAAATATTAATCGACTATGAAATAAAAAGAAAGGTATCGAATATTCGATACCTTTCTTTTTATCATTACTATGCTCCTATTATTTTTTTACAACGAATTTGAAGATAGTTTCTGTATTGTATTTTTCTCCCGGACGAAGCGTAGCCGAAGGCCAGTCTTTTTTGTTAGGAGTGTCAGGGTATTTTTGAGTTTCAAGGCATACAGCAGCACGGTGACCGTTTGCCACACCTTTCTTGCCTGTGTCTTTTCCATCCATAAAGTTACCTGCATAGAACTGAACCCCCGGCTCTGTAGTATATACTTCAAGAGCAATGCCAGATTTAGGTGATTCCAAAACTGCTGCAACTTTGCTGATATCTCCACCTGTATTCAATACCCAGTTGTGGTCATAACCTTTACCGTTTTTCAATTGAGCGAAATCATAGTTGTCAATTCTTTTACCGATTGCAGTAGGAGTACGGAAGTCCATATCTGTACCTTCTACTGTAAGGATTTCGCCTGTAGTCATAAATGTAGAATCAACAGGAGTGTATTGATCTGCATTTATATAAAGTAACCAGTCTGAATTTTTTTGATTAGCATCACCATCCATGTTGAAGTACGAGTGGTTTGTCAAGTTTACAACAGTTGGTTTGTCAGTTTCTGCTTCATATTTTATATGTAGAGCATTGTCCTCTCCAAGAATGTAAGTTACCTTACAAGTTAGATTTCCAGGGAAACCTTCTTCTCCGTCCTTCGACAAATATGTAAGCTCAAGTATATTGTCATCAATTTGTTTTGCATCCCAAACTACAGTATGGAAACCATTGTTGCCTCCATGAAGTGTGTGTCCGAAATTATTTTTAGGTAGGTCATATTTCACTCCATCAATTTCGAACGTTCCTTGTCCTATTCTGTTACCATAGCGGCCGATAAGCGCTCCATAGTTGTTTCCTTCTACATTGATGTAGTCTTGTATAGAATCGAATCCGATTACTACATCTCTGAATTTACCATCTTTATCCGGAACTAAAATAGATGCGATGCGTCCTCCGAGATTTGTGATAGAAACTTCCATACCTGCATTGTTTGTCAATACATATAGGTCAGTTTTTTTCCCTTTGTATTCCGTCTCAAAATTCTTTTTATACAAACCCGATTCGGTAGGCTTGTCAGTAGCCTTTTCTTCGCAACTAGCGAATATCAGGCATGCAGCTAACGCTGCAAAAAAGGTTTTCTTCATAATTTTATAAATTTTTATTTTAATGGATTTGCTTCTACTCCTTCGAATGTTATTTTCACTGGCTTGATGAACCCTTCTTCATCGAAGAACATTTCATCGATACATGTATGACGATGGTCGCGTCCTGTGTCTCCTAACGGACGACGGTGATACACGATGTAATACTTATCTGATTTAGGTTCGTGTATTAATGAGTGGTGGCCTGCGCTAGTTGCCACATTTTCGTCTTGTTGTAATATTTTCCCTACTCTCTTGAAAGGTCCGAATGGAGAATCTGCTATTGCATATGCTACAGAATAGTCTGGGCCTCCCCAGCCTCCTTCTGACCACATGAAATAGTATTTGCCATTACGGATGAACATAAATGGTCCTTCAACATAATTTTCAGGAGTTACTTCTTTGAATATTGTACCGTCCTCAAACGGAACAAAACCTGTAAAGTCGTCATTCAATTTAGCAACATTACAATGTCTCCATCCACCGTAATACATATAATAACTTCCGTCCTTGTCATGAAATACATATTGGTCGATAGGCTGTGCCCCGTTATGAAATTTATCAATAAGCGGTTTACCCAGATGATCTATAAATGGACCTTCGGGTTTGTCAGCTACCGCTACACCTATACCGCCATATTGATCATTGTTTTGTATATCATTACCACCAAAGAACATGTAGTATTTATTATCTTTTTTGACTACAGCCGGAGCCCACATAGCTATTTTTACCCATTTCACACCGCTAGTGTCTATCACATGCTCATGTTTTGTCCAGTTTACCAGATCAGGAGAAGAATAAGCATCCATATATACTTGTTCTTCATAAAGAGCTGAATATGTAGGGTAAATCCAGTATTTTTTATCGAAAATCATTCCTTCAGGATCGGCATACCATCCTTCAAATACAGGGTTTCCGGACATTGGTTTTTGGGATGTGTCTTTTTTAGTTACACACGCCTGCAATCCCACCAGGCAAAAAATAATAATTAGAAAACTGTTTCTCATTTCGTTAGTTAATTTTTCATTAGGGGTTATAAAATTAGAAATTATTTTAATTAAAATCTTCTATTTTAGAATATTTTGATTTTTGTGTTGAATAGTTTATCTTTGCTAGGCGCACAGAATATTTGTAAGTAAGCCGAAAATCGTAGTTCTATATAAAGTTATAACACTTTTAATTCTTCTTGATAATGAATTTATTATATACTTTTGATAATGTATTAGATATAGTTAATGCTAATATTAACAAAATAGAATACAAATCAGAACCTTATTCTCTCTTCGAACCAATTACTTATATTCTTTCTTTAGGCGGAAAGCGCGTGCGTCCTGCGCTCGTCCTGATGTCGCACAACTTATATAAAGACGATGTAGATAGGGTTATTCCCATTGCATTGGCTATAGAAGTATTCCATAATTTCACATTATTGCACGATGACCTGATGGACAGAGCGGATATGCGCAGAGGAAAACCTACTGTTCATATAAAATGGAATGATAATACAGCTGTGCTTTCGGGTGATGCGATGTTAATAGAAGCATATAAGGAGATAGCCAAAACGGAATCTCCATATTTGTCGGAAATTTTAGATTTGTTTTCTAAAACGGCGACTGAAATCTGCTGTGGACAGCAGTACGATATGGAATTTGAAGAGCGATTGGATGTGACCATCCCCGAATATTTGGAGATGATCCGATTAAAAACGGCAGTGTTGCTGGCCTGCGCTTTGAAAGAAGGAGCCATTGTTGCAGGTGCCTCTGCCACCGATGCTGATAATTTATATGATTTTGGTATAAATGTAGGCTTAGGTTTCCAGCTCAAAGACGACTTGCTGGATGTTTATGGTGACAGTAGCAGTTTTGGGAAGAGGATAGGAGGAGATATTCTCTGTAATAAAAAAACATATTTATTGATAAATGCTTTGGCCGACAATTCAACGAGAGATGAATTGATAGCATGGATGAACAAAGAGGGTGTAAAGGAGGAAGAGAAAATAGCGGCCGTCACGCAGATCTATAATAAATTGGATTTAAAAAAGAAGTCGGAAGACCTTATTAATGATTATTATATAAAAGCTGTGGGTTGTCTCGATAAAGTGAATGTTCCTCATGAAAGAAAAGAAGAACTGTATAAGCTTGCAGTAAATTTGATGTCTCGTACATCTTAAACCTTTATACTAAATATAATTATGCCATATCGTCGTTTACCTAATACAGACAATGCACGAATAAGGGCGTTGAGAGCAGCGATAGAGAAACATAACTCTCTATTCGGGCAAAATGTTATATCGTTTGATATACCTAAACTCGAGTTGATGCTCAGGAATTTTGAGAGTGCCCAGATTCGTTATCGTTCAAGTCTTGATATACAGGCTTCAGCTAATAGAAAGTTTCAGAAACTTGTGAAAAATGCCAGATTATATATCTCTCATTTTATTCAGGTATTAAACTTTTGCGTTGTTCGTAATGAGATAAAAAAAGAGCTTAAGCAATTGTATAATCTCGAACCTGAAAATTTTACTGTTCCTGATCTTACTAGTCATGATTCTCTACTTTATTGGGGCGATAGTATGGTAAAAGGAGAGCAGGCTCGTCTGGCACAAGGAGGAGCACCAATATATAATCCTACAATAGCACGTGTAAATGTTGCTTTTTCGCAATTCAAAGATGCATACTTTGCGCAGAAAACTCACCAGAATACGACTACACGCCAGCTGGATGTTCTAAGTGAGCAGCGTGAGGATATAGATTATGTCTTGGCTACACTCTGGAATCAGATAGAAACTGCGTTTGCCAATCTACCGAATAAAGAGCGAATAGAACGTTGCAAGGAATATGGCGTTGTGTATTATTTAAGAAAAGAAGAGAGGGAGAAACTGGAAAGTGAAGATAATTGATACACATTCGCATATTTATTCAGAGGAGTTCGAAAATGACCTGGATGATGTTATTGGTAGGGCAAAACGAGTCGGCGTAGAGAGAATTTTGTTGCCTAATATTGATGTGGCATCGATAGAGAGGATACATGCTGTGTCTGATAGGTATAATGATTATTGTATTCCTATGATGGGTCTGCATCCTACAAGTGTAGATGGTGATTATATTAATCAATTGGACTTGGTTCGACAACAATTCAATAATCGTAAATATATTGCTATTGGTGAAGTTGGTTTAGACCTATATTGGGATAAGGCATACGAAAAAGAGCAGAAACTTGCTTTCGAGGAGCAATTGCGTTGGAGTATTGAATTTGATCTACCTGTCGCCATTCATTCGCGCGATGCCATATCGGAATGTATAGCATGTATAAAAAATGTGGGTGTTGAAAAGTTGCGAGGGGTATTCCATAGTTTCGGTGGAACGGAACTGGAACTAAGTGATATTCTATCGTTGAATAATTTCTTGTTAGGTATTAATGGTGTTGTTACTTTTAAAAATTCGACATTGTCGGCCGTCCTTAAACTAACAGATTTATCACATATTATTATTGAAACAGATGCTCCATATCTGGCTCCTGTTCCATATAGAGGTAAACGGAATGAATCGTCATATACGGTAAAAGTTGCAGATAAACTAGCCGAAATATATAATGTGAGTGTAGAGGAAGTGGGTGAAATTACTACGGAAAACGCAAAGAAACTGTTCAGGTTAGATACATAAATGAATAAGCTCGGTTATATTGATGCTCTCAGGGGATTTGCTGTCCTTGCGGTTTTAATGGTGCATTGTGTCGGTTATGGTACAAATAACTATCCGGATATTATACAATCTATTGTAGGGAATGGTGGTCGAGGTGTTCAATTATTTTTTATTGTTAGTGCATTTACATTGTTTCTTTCGCTAGATAACAGATCTAAGCAAGAGAGCAATGTTTACTCAAATTTCTTTATCCGCCGTTTTTTTCGCATTGCTCCTATGTTTTATATTGCTATAGCATATAATGTTATAGAACGTTTGTATATAGGATATTTGTTGACGGATTATCATCCTGATGTAACTGTATGGTCGGTGATTTCAAGTGCTTTTTTTCTTCATGGCTTAAGTCCTTATTGGATAAATACTGTTGTGCCCGGAGGGTGGACTATTACTAATGAGATGATGTTTTATTGTATGGTTCCGTTTCTGTTCAAATATATAAAGAATCTGAATCATGCCTGCATTGCATTTATTATAGCTGTCTTAGTCCAGCACAGTATCACTTTTCTAATAAAAGAAATACCTTTTGGTGACGACCATTTGATGAAAGATTATCTGTATTATTTCTTGCCTAACCATCTACCTGTGTTTGCTTGTGGTATCCTTTTATATTTTATTTTTCAAGTTATCGGATGAATTTTCCCGTTAGGGAAAAGAAAACCCCTGTTTTCAAACAGGTATTAACGCAAAAGGATTTATCCTTTTACCTTTCAACCTGCGGAACTTGTTCCGTAGTATTTGAGTGTTTATACACCAAAGGAACAATGGAAAATACATCCTGTGATTCTTTTATTCTTTCCGCTGAGTTTTTTATTACAGATAGCTACCGGACGTGAATTATACTCACAACATATCCTATTTTCGATAGTCTTCATTGCTCTTGGATATGCTTTAGCTCAAAAGGAATTTGTCTTGTTTGTTAATTTTATAAGCCGGTTCTTAGGGAAAATTAGCTATAGTATGTATTTAGTGCATTTTGTTGTACTTCATTGGTTATTTAAATTTGATTTTCTAGATTATGTATCTACAGATACGGTAAGTGGGAGTTTATTGAATCTGGGAATTAGATATATAATAGTTCTTATACTTACTGTCGGGATATCTTACTTAACATATAGATTGATAGAAAAACCGTTCCAAAAACTGGGTAAAAGCATAATTAGGCAGCGTGAAATGAAGTTGACAAAGGAAACTTGATTTAGTAATTTCATGGCGAAATGCCCGAATAATACTATTTCTTATTTCTTGTCAATCCCGAAATATCTCTTATCTTTGCATCCGCTACAACCAATGGACTAGGAAAGGTGCTCGAGTGGTTGAAGAGGCACGCCTGGAAAGAATAACAATCTGAATTTTATTAAAAATATATCTGACTGTATAATAGTGTTTTACAGGGTGATTTCTTCTTGCTTTGAACAATATTTCTTAGGCTGGTAACATTTTAGAGAACATTTGGAGTTGGGTTAATAATTTTTTCTTGTATAATAGTCTTTACTTATGTAGTAATCCTCTCCTATATACTCTATTTTTATTTCTTGTGTAATTTCATCTATAATTTTAAGCCTTAGTTCTTTTTCTAATAAGATGTTTTTATACTCTCTCTCTTTAAAGACATTGCAATAATGATTAATAATTTCATCTATGTATACATAATACTCTTTTGTGTATTCTTTTAAATAGCGATTTAACCTATTTCTATATTTAGTCTGAATAAGATTTTCAAAGTATTTTATTATTTGATTTAAACTGCCATATATATAGAGTTTTTCAAATGTGGAAGTATCATCATATTCAATATCAGAAATAATTTTTAGTATATCTTTTTTCAAATCTGAATTCATAAGCAGAGAATATTCAGTTAGTCTATTGATTATCTACACAAAAATAGTAAGTAATGTTTAACATTTCATTAAAGACTACTTACTATTTCATTGTATGAATATAAATTCTATTCTTTTTGGTTTTTATAAGCCAATAATATTTTCACAGGTTGCCTCATTGCATCTTTCCACACAGGAATACAGTTGCTGATAAACAGATTTTCCATTCCAAAGTAATCTTTTAGATTCAATTCTAATGGAGTTTGATAAAAGGCTGCTGTAACTTTAGGAAAGGCATAGGTTGAGTTTTGGGTATATTTTCTTAATTCATCCCTAAATAAATCTATTCTATTAGAAAAATATTTATCTGCATCTATACCATTACTTCTAAACAAGCCTTCATATTCAGTTTTTATATAATCTTCAAAATCTGGAAGATTCTGTACAAATAGAGAATGTATTTCACTGTTATCAGTTGTTTCTTCTGCTAAAACTAACCACACAAGAATAAAAAATAACATATTACTTTCACAGGTAATCATTTTCTCATTTTTACCTGTTTCTAATTCTGATGTCAAATCAGATAGTTCTTTTACTAATTGTATTAATTTTTGAGAAATTATACTATCTGTATCTTGTGCATATTCTTTTTGATTTGCAATAACTTGAAGCCTTTTTAATTCTTCTTCTTTTTCAGCTTCCATATCTATAGCTACATGGGTTTTATTAGAATATGGAATTATTTCTTCCTCTTTTTTCTTTTTCTTCTTGCCTTTTATCCAATAATATAAGCCAAAAACTCCTGCTATAAGTAAGCCTTGCAATAATCCTACAAATACAGCCTCTCCTCCACTTGAATATTTTAGTAGTATTGTTAGTGTCATAATTAATTAAATGTGATTGAGTTAATAATGTCTTTGATTGTATCTTTTTCTTGATTATATCTATCATTTGAAATAGTGAAGGATATTATATAGGCTATGCTCCCCTTTTTGAATATATATTGGTTTTGTATTACAGGATAACCTTGCATAGTACAACTTGTCAGTAATTCCAGACATTTTTTTCCTCTAAGTTTTGTAATCTCTTTAGAAAGAATTTTGTAATCTGGAAATACCTGTCTCATTTGCCTTTCTGAATTATCTGTAAAAGCAGAAGAAAGGTCTTCTCCTCTTAATGCTACAATTATATTCAGATTATTTCTGAATTTATCCCCATTTTCAGGTTCTATCATAATAGCAGAAACTTGTGCATTAGGTCTTTCCATAACTTCCCATTTCTTAGGATATGCAATTGTAAATGTACCTAAGCCAGAAACAGAGTAAGTTTTATATTTCTTTGTATCTAAGACTGGTTTTTCTTCTGTGAAATCTTCTGGCTCTGGTTCTTCTGGTTGGATTATAGTCTCTGTATTTTTCTGATTGGAAGGTTTATAATCACACTGGGTGAATACAAGCATAGTTAAGGTTGTAATAATTAAGATTTTTCTCATACTTTTTCTTTTTATAGCATACCCATAAAAAGAAGGTGTGACTATCACTTATTAGTATCCAAGGTATTACCACACACCCCAACCACATAACAAGGAGCCACACCCTATTAGAGGATGTAGCATTCACTTATTACTGCTGTGGTTAATTTAAAAGTGGTAATTTTAGGATAACACAAGCAAAAAGCAAATACTTCTTTCTAAAAATATGTCTTAGTTAAACTTATATATTCATTAGCAATTATTTAATTTTTAGTATACTGCAAAAATACAAGATTTAAACAGATATACATCAAATATTCAACTACTTTTTGAATTAAGTCCTTCCAATTCATATATAGGTGTGGCTGTAGTTAGGGGTAAAAATAAATTCATTAAACAAAGCTCTCTCTATTTACTATTTCTTCTTTCTAGTAGGTCTATCCTCATAGCATATTACAGACATAATGATATATCCTATAGTAATGTGACCTATTATTTGTAAAAATGTTCCCATAAGATTAATAATTAAAAAAGCCCCATCCATTACTGAATGAGGCTAATACAACAATAATAAAAAAAGAGATGAATTTCTAATTGTGCTATAGCTGCAATCAAAAATTATCTCTCTTTATCTTTATTTCTCATCTAGATTTCTATTTTTTATAGATGTAAGTGAGATTATATAATGATTTGTTCAATTTTTATATCTAATTGCACCATTGTCCATTTGTCAATATAGCCTTTCTTTAATTTATTATTTTCATCATACCATATTATAAAGTAATATGGATATCCAAAGTTATAAAAGGTTTCATCAACATATCCATTCTTTGTCATAACATCTTTTCTTATGTAATTTTCATCAGCATAAAAAGCTAAAGATTGATATGCTCCACTAGAATTAATTTTAGGGCTATCTATAAAGCCAATTATTGTACCATCTGTTTTAAATGGTTTTGAAGAATCATAATATAATTCATTCACATATCCATTTTCTCCAATAACCAAAGGTAATCCATAACATATATCTTCTTTTCCCTGTCTTTTACCCATATGGCAAATAAATATTCCTTTAGGAATTTGGTCTATCAAGCTCTTTGATAAATCTCTTTTTCCTATTTTTACTTTTGTTATGACAACAGGTAATTCTTGTTTTTCTATTATTTCAGCCATATGATTATAGTTTTCATGAATATTAATTATTCAAAGGTATAGAAAAAGAGTATAATTGTAGAAGCAAATTATGTACTTTACAACAGTATTTCCAAATTTCACTCAATAAACCACCTATACTCCCTATCACCATGCAAAGCTCTATTAATGCCTTCTACTAAATCAGTTGCATTCAAAGACCTATCCAATAGATTGTCAATATAACTGTTCTTATTAGCCCCTGTAAAGAGATTATAGACCTTCCAGAGATTAATAGCATCTGCACCCTCTTCTATCTTGAAATTCTTATCATTGTAATAGGCTTTGGCTACTGCATTAATATGGGTATCTCCAAATTCCATAGTAGGTAATAACTTCTTTTGTGCATTAGGTAAACACTGATAAAGCTTACTTTTTCCTATCAACTGTGCAAACTGATGTTCTGTTAAGTAAGAATTCTGAAAAGAAGACATAAGTTGCAAATGCCTGTTAGGGTTATATTGCTGAAATAGTAATAGAGAATGCTTGAATAATTCTTCCAAACTCATAACCCTCAATTCTGATTTATACCCATCTGTAGATACACATAGATTTGTGCAAACAAGATTCTTAAAACCTATAAATATCTTGAATTTCTCAACACTCTTTTTAGAATAGAGGTTTTCATGGTTTAAGGCTCTTACTCCACCAATGGAAAGATTAAGCCTGTTTCCTTCTATATCCTGATAAATTGTAGGCACTTCAAAGCAGAAAGCCATCCTTTCATAGTAAATAGTCTTATCACTCTCTAAAAGCTGACTGACAGGTTTATTTATAGCTTCTGGAATCCTACCTTTGACTACATGAGAAACTCTAATATCTGGCTGTAAAATAGTCTCATTTGGAAAGAAACTACTTGCAGCATCCCAAACTGTTTCTATAAAGTTAGTATGGCTGATAGTAACCTCATTATCTTTAGAAAAGACAGGTACAATACATTCATGCTTTAAATGATGTAAACTTGCTTCTTTGGTATTAGCTTCTATGAAAGGGCTTGGATTGTAGTCACAGGTATGTGTAATTTCTATTATATCTTGATGAGGAAGGGATTGTGGAATCATTACATCTCTATGATTGCTTTTTACTGGTACTAATTGCATTGTTTCCATATGGAGTAAATTTTTTATTAATGATTAATACGCTCACTTTGTTTCTATATTATTTATACATCTAAGTGAGCAAGATGCTATGTAAAATAAAAAGGGAAGACCTTCATCTTCCCTGTATCTGGTTATTATAATACAGCTAAAGTCATAGCCTTGCTTTCTCCTTTCTGATGCAGAAGATAGAACAGTTCTCCTGTCTCAGATGCACAGACTTGTGATATTACAGGATTATTCAATTCCCCTGTTTTTACTTTACTACTGCAAGCCCCTGTTTCAAATCCATAGACAAAGAAGCATTTTCCTGTTGCTTCATTTTTCTTAATCTCAATCTTTTCCACATGGTGGTTTTGCTTAAATTGGCTCACACTCCAACTTTCTAAAAATGTTAGTCCATTCATAATTTCAAATATTATTGTTGTTGTGCAGGGGGACTATCCCCTCACTGCAAAAGATGGAGGGGGTGTAGTTTGATTATCTAGTGCTTGTGGATATACAGAACTTTTTGAAAAAAAAAATTTAATTATTTTTCTTTCAATTTCTCAAAGAGTAAGAATAGTTAATATTATACTAATGGGGATAATACAAGCCTTTACCCCAATTCTTGAAAATTAGCATTGTTATGGGTTGATTCATACACCTTTCTATTCAATTCTTCTGTTCCTAACCAACTGCAATTTAAAACTATTCCTTCACTAAAATCTCCATGTCTGTCATTTGTAGTATCATTTGAAAGAAGTTCTATATAACCCTTCTCAATCAAAGACTTTTCATATTTTAGATATGAGTTTCTACTTATATTTAAATACTTTGATATTTGACTTTTATTGAATCCAATATTAAAGGAGTTATTTACAGTCAAAGAGTACAGTCCAATCATTATACCTTTCTCTGTATAAGTCAGATTTGTATCTTCCAATATTTCTTTACTTATTATTCTGTAATTGGTTACAGGTTTAGGTAATATATATTTGTTTCTTTTTCTTATCTGACTATCTGATAATTCTGTATATCCTTCTATTTCACAGAATTTTGATTTCCTTAATCTTGGAAGGAATTTATCTTTTATATAGGCAAAGGATAGTCCTGTAATTTCAGCTAATTGTTCCCTTGTAGAATCAGTAGTATAACCATCCTTAGCTGTCAAATACATACAAGTGATAGTGTATAAGTCCTCTGGTTTGAATATTTTCCCTACTTCATTTGGAATCAATGTATATGATTTCATTCTTCTTACTTTTGCAGGGTGTGCAAAACATATGCTATACTATATTACCTACTTATTATATTAAATAGTAGGTATTATAGTATGACATACAATTTGCATACCCTTAGTTAAATGAAATCTTTTGAATCTGCTCCTCTTAGACTAAAGAGGCATTTCTGTAGAATAGTCTATTTGTTTGATTTATAAGCACAAAGATAAGTAAAATGTTTGTATTTTGCAAATATTTTAATGATTATTATATTGATATACAGTTGTTTGACTTGCTGAAGAAATGCTTTAGTAGGTTATTCTCCATCTTACCTATAAAGCTCTTTCTCTCTTCAAAATTGAGAGGGTTTTCTTTTATGACTACATAGCTATTCCTTGGTCTGGAGGTCTCAAAATAAGCCTTAAATAGGCTGATAGAGGTTCTTGGTTTTATAGTCTTATGGAAATGATATTTGACTATTGGTTCTATCTTCTCATGTATTTCTTCTGGTGTATATCCTTTTCCTGTTTCAAAGGCTTCTCTCATACTTATTCTTAGAGGGTGGTCTTCTGCCAGACACCAGAACATAATAGCATTGATAAACCCCTTGTAAGCTTTAATATTCATATGCCTTATTTCATAGAGGTAGTCTAATAGTTTATCAGATTCTACATATTCGTTCAAATCTATAAATCTTTCAAGGATAGGTTTCTCTTCTTTGGTGCAGGTTCTTAGTTTCTCAGCAACATACTTATTTAGAACACCTGTAGGCAGCTTTTCTGCTTTCTCTTTCAAGTCTGCAACCAAAGCAGCCTGTAATGAATCTATTAATTCTTTTCTGCTATCTGTGAAATGGTTCTCTATTCCCTTTTCTACTGATTTTTCTTCATCAGTCCTATTATCTTCATATTCTATTTCTGTGACCTGATGTCCTTCTGAAACAAGGGCTTTATGTAATTTCTCCTGACTAATATATAGTTCATTGAATAGCTGTTCCCTTTCTGTCAGAAAATCAATATTAAGGTAGGCTATATCATATTTTCCTTCATTTATAGTAGGTCTTATAAGTGAAATAGGCTGACCTCTGAATGGGGTTTCAAGGGCTTTATCAGAAATAGCATTTTTTACTACTTTGAATAAATCTTCCAAATCTTTATCCTTTTCCTGTATAATATCAGCAGCTTTTATTATATCTAAGACCTTATTAGCCTTCTTTATCAGTGTATTTCTATATTTTGCTGTAGTCCTTTTAAACTTGGGTTCATAGTCTGTAGTATTATAGATTATAGTATCACTTAATATGCCATCTTTAACCCTGCACCTTCCATAAATCTGAGTTATCTTTTTTGTAGTAAGCATTTGGTGTGCATACTTTACATTAGAAACAGTGATAAGGTGGTATGTATCATTTATATCTATTCCAGAAAAATAGCTGCAAGTCATAAAATTGATTCTCTTAGGTAATGTAGAATCATCTTTCAATGGGTAATAATAAGCTCCTGCATCATTCCTACTTGATTCACTGCACATGATAGCACATTCCTTCTGTGTAGATTCATCCATCATAGATATAATATTCTTTACCTGTGAGACTGTATTATAGGCTATCAATATCTTATCTTCTGGATATTTTTTTATCAACTCTGTGACTGCATGATTGATGCTGTTAGACTGATTGATATGTATAAGCCTTATATCTCTTTTCTTGTGGGATAATTCTTCTATTTCAAATCTGCACTCACTTTGGAATAGGGGATTGGAGAATTCACCCATTGTAGCAGTTACAATACACCTGTTTTTTACATCAAACTTAAAATAGTGGTCTATTACTGTTTCTATTCTTGGTCTGTAGTTACTATCTGCTTGAAGAAGGTCTATTTCATCTACCATTAGGAAGCAATGTTTATAGGCTTCTTCCCCTAGTATATTCATCAAATAATCTAAGCTGTCTGCTACTACTAAAAACTTTAGAGGCTGAGTAGTATTTTGCTCCAAATAATTAATGATTTCATCTTTACTTACCCTGTCTGTAAATTCTCCTATGGAAGTGCCAACATATAGTACTTTTTTAGGTTTCAGATTATTTTCAGCCCATTTAAATTTGCTATAGGCTAGTTTCTTTGTAGGTACTACTATTATTGAATGTCTGGGTGATTTGAGTTCTAAGGTTGTTGCACCTACTCCTGTAGCTTTTTTGTCTACAATTCCATGAGGTAGTTTTTGAATAAAATTAGATAGCCTGTATTCATCTGTGAAACTTTGAGATGAACCCCAAGTCATAAAATAACCTTTGTGAATGGAAGTGATTGTTTCTTCTGGATTTGCTCCAGCCAGAGTATCTAAGACTGCTTCTGAAAATAAATCCTTGACTTGATTTTCTATTATCTCTTTAGGAGTTATTTTTTCTTCTTCTTTTGCAACTCCATACTTTTTTAAACTATCTAATATGCTTATTGTTTTAGCCATTTTATTTTTTATGCACCTGAGACTGCATTTAGCTCACTTACTTTTCTCCAATATTTCAAATCTAAGTGAGCTAAAATTGATTATCTTCTATCTATGAAAATTGAGATATAATAGAAAAAATATAGCTTGCTACGATACTTCCTAGAATCCCCAGAAATATAGATAGAGCTAACATATACCAATCTCTCTTTTTCTTTTTATGATATTGATCTAGTAATAATTTAGCTTTTCTAGTGAGAACTAAATGACTTTCCTTTTTTTCCAAAACAAGTGATGAACATATAAAAGCTAGTGTAATAGCAATAAAACCTCCTATTCCATAGATTAATAAGCGATCTACTTCTCTAACTTTCTTGTTGTAATTAGGAATACCATCATGGACTATAACATTTATTAGATTATCTATTTTAACTTTAAGGTCATCACTGTCTATAGATTTTACATATGCTTCAAATTCTTCTACTTTGGCTTTTCTATTCTCTTCTATGAATTTTGATGCTGAGTTGTAGTAAGCTCCAAAAAAGAGAATAAGAACCACTAAGAAAGTAAAAAGGCTTATAAAAAAATCATATTTCTCTGAACGAGTTTTTTTTGAAATGGAACTAATTTGATTATTTAGAGTATTTTCTATATCTGTGCCCCATGTCCTATTGGTATGTTGAATTTCTAATTCAAAATAAGAGAATGTTATTGTTTTAGTTCTATCACCATCAGGTATAGTCTTTTTCTCTTTTGCACAAAAGTATAATTCTATATTTTGCTTCTCTGGCGTTTCCTTGTCTGGAAATTCTATTAGAAAAGACCAATTCATTCTTATTGAATTTGAGACTACAGGTTTAATTTCATTATAAGTTAATAACTCCTCAAAAGAAAATACCTTGACATGAGAATTATCAGAAAAATATATTGTAGCACAAAATTCTATTAATGCTGATTTATTTTGAGTTACTCTTTGTAAAATTAAATCATTAAAATTCTGTAAATCATTCATGTGTATTTCAAAAACACCCCCTATCTTCTTATTTATAGTTTGAGATGATCCTAGTAACCCTTTTATAAAATCTACAAGTTGTCCTTTTTCTATAGGTAAGGCTAAATAACCTTTTTGTACATCAATAGGCTGTTCAATAAATGAGTTGTTATCCATAAATTATTGTATTATAAACATTCTTATCAAAGTTAATACATTTTACAATAAATTCTTCATAGCCTCATCAATTTGACTATTTTCAAAGCTATCTAAATATATCTGAGTGGTCTTTAAGTCTGAATGCCCTAAAGCCTCACTTATAATAGCAACATTAATTCCAGACCTTTTCAAAATGGTTGCAAATGAATGTCTTGCACAATATGTAGTCAGAGGAATAGAAAGATTAATGCTTTCCCCAATCTTCTTTAGATTCTTATTAGCTACATAGGTTACTTTCTTTATCCTTCTGAATTGCTGTTCTGCTGTAGCATGTATAGAATCATCCAAAATAGGAAATATATAGTCATTATTACTATTCTCATATCTCTGTATAATTTCTAAAGCATAAGGTTGTAATAGAAAACTGATTTGTTTTCCTGTTTTATGCCTTTTATAGACTATTCTGGTTGAAACTATATTACTCCTTTTTAAATGTGCCATATCCACCATATTTATACCACACCCTAAATAACTGAATAGGAACAAGTCTTTACTGAACTGTAATAAAGATTGAGGTCTTCTGGATATTAAACTGACATCAAATTCCAATATTTTTAATATGTCTTCTTTTGATATAGCTCTTTTAGGAGTGGTTTCTTTCAATTTAGATACATTATAATTGTTGAATGGATAATAATCCTGTTTTACTATATTATCCTTAATAGCCTTATTAAAAGTGGCTTTAAGAGTTCTCATTCTGATATTAATTGTATTACCTCTATTACCTTTGCTTCTTAGATGTGATTCATATTTCT
>JBKEBA010000017.1:0-19859 GCA_047972895.1 Dysgonomonas sp. | reverse complement strand
CGGCGATTACCAGATAAACGTTCACGTTCATCTAAATGAGCATCCATCTCCCCCTCAAGGGCTGCATTCAGGATGCTTTCTAATAACGGAGCAAAAGCCCCATCCTTGCCTAATAAAGACTTGCCTGATTTAAGTTGTTCTAAGGCTTTCTGCTTAATGCTTTCAAAATCAAATTCTTTTTCCATAAAAAAACTGTGTTAGTAAAAATAATAATTTATTCTTGCTTGACACAGTTTAATTTACAGTCTCGGATGTAATCACAAATTACATCCTTTTTCTATCTGATTAATTATTTATTGTTCCAATTCATTTAGGCTTTCATCGATAGCTTCAACCTTTTTGATGAGAAGTTCCATCTCACTTTTTAGGGTTTCTATCTTATTATTTACATCTTTAAGTAAGCCGCCCCCACCTTTCGATGAAATAGAAAGGAAATTCATATTGTTTTCATAAGTTTGAAGATCCGCTTTTACTTTATTGTACTGATGCATCAAATGGTCTCTTTCCTTATATAAATGCCTTTTCGGATTGTCTTTACCCAAGCTGTCTTTCATATTTGATTTGAAAGTTTCGAATCTTCGTTCCGATTTATCTAGCTTCAGCCTGTCATAATGAGCATCCACCGCCTGATGGAATTCTTTATATATTTTATCTTTTTCTCTAAATGGTACAAATCCTATTTTGTGCCATTCATCGGATAAAACACGCACTTGAGCAATCGCTTCCGAAGCATCTAATGAGCTATCTATTGCCTTAATTTTCTCAATGATCTCTTTTTTTGCAGCCAAATTTTCCAATTCTTCACCTTTCTGTGAAGATTCGTTTTTCTTCTTCTGCTCAAAGAAATAATCACAAGCTGTTACAAATTCTTTCCAGATAGCGTCAGAAAATTTGCGAGGTACAGGCCCAATTGTTTTCCACTCTTTTTGTATAGAAATCAATTTGTCGGCAGTAGTTTTCCATTCTGTACTGTCTTTAAGCATTTTTGCTTGTTCAGTCAAAGAGCGTTTTTTCTCGAGATTGATATCCATTTCATCTCTAACTCCTTTAAAGAATTCGCTCTTTTTTTCAAAGAATGTATCACATAACGACCTGAACTCTTCGAATATTTGAGTATTTACCTTTTTAGGAACAAAGCCGATAGTCTTCCATTTCGTTTGTAATTCTATTACTTCTTTACTTTTTTCGTCCCAGTCTTTAAAAGACGTAAGAGTAGAGTAATCTATATTTTTCAGTGAATCACAAATGGCTGTTTTTTCAGCAAGATTCTCTTCCTCTTTTCCTTTAAGAGATTCGAAATGAGTTTGGTATTTCTTGTTTATCGCTGTTGATGCATCTTTGAATCGAGTCCAGGTTTCTTCTCTCAATTCTCTGGCAACTGGCCCTATTTCGCGCCATTGCTGATGGAAGTTTTGAAGTTGATGGAATGCTGATACCGCATCAGCATCTTCGAGTAATTTTTCTACAGAATCAATGATTGACGTTTTCAATTCAAAGTTTTTCTTGAAATCGTAATCACGGAATTCATTATTTATTTTTATTAAATCATAAAACTTCTCCGTATAGATTTGGTATGATTTCCACAACTCTTTTACCTTCGACTGAGGTACAAGGGCTATGTCATTCCATTGTTGCTGCAAGTCTTTAAACTCTTTATACAACTTATTGAAATCATCCGAACTCTCGGTCAGATTCTTTATCAGATCTATTATCCGAAGTTTCTTATTATAATTTTCTTCTTTTCGTCTGTCTTCCTCAGCGGCATGGTTAGCTCGTTTTTCCTTTATCTCGTTCAGGAAAGTTTTAACCACATCTTCGCTTGGGTCAACATTCGGAACAAATGTTTCAGCATCATTGCCGGCTTCGATAAATTCAGCTTTTTGTGCTTCAATATTAGCCGAGCGTAATCTGTAGTAAGCTTGCTTCAATGCTTCTACTTCTGCTCGGTGAGGCAGTTCCGGCTGAGTTGTCAGGTTTTTTAGCTTTTCTATTATCTCTTCCTTTGTCAAAGACAAATGCTTTGCCACAGAAGACTCTGTAGATTCTTCCGATTCAACTGTTTCTTCTAATTCTTCTACCATTTCGATGTCAGCCTCTATATCACTTGCTTCCTCTTCGCTCGTTACAGTTTCAGGCTGTTCGGATTTTGGTTCTTCCTCTACAACTTCTGTTTCTGAGCGGACATTAGAGTCTGCATCTTCTGCTTTAGCTGTTTCTTGTTCAACTACTTCAGTTTGTTCTTCTACAACTGGAGTTTCTTCTGTTTTAGCTTCCACAGTTTTTGTTTCTTCGGCTTTAACTTCTTCAGAAGGTTTTTCCACAGGTAATCCGGGGTTTAGGTTCTCATTCATACAGTTAGTTTTTTAATGAAAGGTAATACCTTATGTTTTTCACTCGCCAAATTAATAATAATTTTTTGTGATTTCAACTATTAATAGGAACATTTTTAACTATTCGTCAATAAATTAAGATTTGATACAATCTTTAGATCGTTTTACGCCTTTCTTCGGCTTTTCTCTCTTTTTCTTTTCTTTCCTTCTCTCTGGCTTTTTCTTTCTCCTTGCGTTCTTCTTCACGCTTTTTTAAGCGTTCTTTTTGCTGACGCTCTTTTTCTTTACGCTCAGCTTCTTTTAACTTTTCTTTCTCCTTACGTTCTTTTTCTTGTAAGCGTTGTTGCTCTTCCTGTTGTCGGATTTTGTTTTTCCGTTCATCTTCCTTAGCTTTTATTACTATTTTCTCAGCATTTTTTTTCTTTTGCTCCTCTAGCTTTTGCTGTTCTTCTTTCTTCTTTTCTACAGCTTGTATTGAGTCTAGCAAAATTTTTTCTACCCTATTTATAGAATCTTGTTTTGCTTTTTCGATAGCCTTTAATTCTTTCAAGCGTTGTTTTTCTTGTTTCTCTTCTTCTTTCAGTGCGGCCTTTTCTTCTTTTGTCAGACTATCTTTATATTTATCTCTGTTGAAAAGACTTTTTATACCATCTACAGGATTACTCATTATATCCTCAACAGTTTCTATTGCATCGTTGACCTTACCTGCTTTTTCCAATTGGTCTTTAGTGAGCAGGTCATCTGCATTTATTTGTTTATCGCTATCCTTTTGTTTTTCTACAGATTCGTCTTTTGTTTTCTCTATAGGTTCCTGTTTTGGTTCGGTTAGGATTACTTTTGCAATTACTTTTTCTGGTTGTTGCTCTTCTATCTCATCTTCTGGCTTTTTCGCTAAAGCGTCTTCCTGTAATTCGGTCAGATTCTTTACCTCTTCTTTGTTTTTGTCCCAATGGGCAATTAACAAAGGTAATAATTCATTGTAGGTTTCAGAAAAGAAAGAAGTATACTCTCCGATTCCTAGTCTAGGTAATACTTTTGTGTAGTTTTCCACAGAGACAGGGATAGTATGTATGCTCGTATCTATTTTGTTGATAAGTCCGTTAGTTGATAAAGCTTTGTTCAAATAAGCTCTGATAGAAGCGAAAGATTCAAAGCCTTTAATCTGTAATATATCATAAGGTGGGTCACTATCGAAACTTAGGTCAAATGTCTGTATTACATAATTTGAGAAATTATAATCGGCGACTTCGTACAACAATTCATTTCTGTCTATTGTATTTGATTTAAATCTGAGGAGTAATAAGTATTCTGTGTCAGGGTTATCGGAAAAGGTCAAAACCTGTCCATCTTCATCTGTCAGGCTATTGTCTCCGAGGTAGGCTTTAGACCAGTCGAATTCGGTAATAGGAGAACCGTCTGATAAAATAATTTTTCCTTCTTTTATGCGCTGTAATATATCGATAGCTAACGGTGTCACATCCGCTTTAGGATATTTGTCTGTCAATTCTTTTAAGTTGTCTTCTAAATTTTTTATGTCACGCGTCTGGGCATAAGAGAGGGCGTTCAGAAATTCGAACTTAGGCATCATCTCTGTCAATGGATATTTGGTTTTCATATCCTGATAATTCGTTCTCACTGTCTGAACATCGGCTGTTAGATAAGCATTATATGCAGCAGTATATAATGAATCTTCTATTATCGGCATGTGTCTGAAGTTCCACTCATAATTGGATTCTGCCAGAGGTGTTGCATATTTCCCGTTAGGAAATTCGCTGAGCAGCCTATTTCTATATGTTTCCATCATACTATTATTTCCGCTCTGCATATAAATTAATAGTAATTGATAGTAAATTTCCTCCAGATTGGGAGTATATGGAAAACGTCTGATATCGGTTTCAAAGGCATCTACTGCCAGATCTCTATCCTCCAGTTTATCTTTATATATTTTCCCCATATTGAATAGGGCATTTTCTATCAGTTCGTCTGATTCTTTTTTCGCTTCTGAAGAGAGGGGCAATTGTTGTAAATAATAGTCGATTGAATATATGTCTTCTACGGTTTTCTTTCCTTGTGTATTACCTGATTCTGGAGTTGTACCTGCAATCAATAAAGAGTCTGTATCATTTTCATCCAAATCTGCCATATCCATCGGAATACTAGACTTGTTGCGCCTGCGCCAGTCATCTTCTAATTTACGGTTTCCCCATTGCTTTTGAAATGCTATTTTCCCTTGTTTGACAGCTTGATCATTATAAAAATAGAATGAGTTTGTATTATCGTTTTGGCTTGGAATTGGAATGACTGGTGCATTATTCGATGCGCTTTCCAAATCTGCCCATGTGTTTATTCTATTTTGAGATTCTTCTACCTGTTTTTCTCTAGCTTCATTTTTGAGTTTTTCCTCATCTTCTTTTTTTAGTTCCTCTATTTTTTTGTTGATAATGGTCAGTCGTTCTTCTTCTGGCAGTTGGGCTAAATGCTGTAAGCTGTCTTGTGTATATACTGTTACTACATGTACAACCAATTCGTCCAAGACATCGGAGCGAAGAGCCACTCGGGGATAAGCCTCATGTGATTTCTTTATCTTAGTAAGAGCTTCGGAGTATAAAGGTTGGGCGGGAATGAATTCTCTTCGGTCGAAATAAAGGTCTGCCAATGTTACCTCTGCTATCATTTTATCATAACCATCGCGAATACCCTCTTTTATGGCTTTTTTATAATTATCGATAGCCTTTACTGTATCTTGGCTATTCAAATAAAGATTTCCTATTGTATAGTATATTTGATCTAGATATTCCTTGTTTTTTTGGCTTTTTCCCATTTTGGTAAGCGATGCTACTGTCTCATTCCGGCTTTGAGAAGTATTTAGTTGTAGTTGTTGTAGTTTAGCATTGAAGCTGTATTTGTATGGTGTGTTCATTCCATGCACCGATGCGAATGCCTTATCTGCTTTTACTTTATCTCCAGTTTCTACATAAAGTTGTCCTAACAGATACTTCATACGTAGTTTCTGTTGCTTGTCTTTTTCTTTTTTGAGAGAACGCTCCAGATGAGGAATAGCGGCAGTCAGATCATTATTTCTTATCAGATAATTTGCTTTTACGGCAGAATAAAATGTTTTTTGATTCTCGGGTATTCCTCCCCCCGTTTCCATTTTATACAATATGTTGCTGGCTTCATACATCCATCCCATTTCGGTATATGCTCGGGCAACCCATAACTGGCATTCGGCAACAATATTAGGATTGGTACTATATATCTTTGAAATGTACATGAAAGTAGTAATCGCACGCAGATAATTACCTTCTTGAAATTCGGCTTTAGCCAGCAGTAACCATACTTTATCCATAAATGGAGTATATTCTTTTTGTTGCAGCCATGCCTGATATTCCGGGTCATTACGACGGTTTGGGTCTCTTTTAGGTTTTGCCTTTATCGAATGTAGTTTTATAGCTTTGGTCGCTTTGTCAATTGTTGTGGTATAACTTCCACTGCTATATTGCGTTGACGTAGAATCTGAATTATCAGGAAAGATGTACAGCATTTCGGAAAGATTATCTTCCCGTGCATTATTTTGTGTCTTTAATGTCTCTTTATACGCCTCTTCGGCATTGAAGTGAATATTGTATCGTGTGTTTATAGAATGATAAAAACGATTAACGGCCGTATTCTTCTGGTTGGAACACGACGAAAACAAAAGAATAAACAGTACGCTTATCCCTAATAAAAGTGTACAGAGCGATCTATCTTGTAACACGTATCGATCGATGGCTAATTATTACATATATTAAAACACAAAAATAAGCAATTTATTGTTTCTCTTCTCTTCCCGAACAAAAATAGCATGGGCACAAATATTAGAATGATAGACTAAAAAGACTGCGATATGAACTGTACATTAATTCCTGTTCAGATTTTATTATTATATTTGTTTTGTAAATCTAAGTGTAAGCATCGAGAGAAATGAATCTGATAAGAGTGTTGAATGCTCGATGAATAGTTAAACCTGTAAGTTTCAGAATTTTCACTAAAAACCAAATTATTATGTCTATGAAATGCCTTTCTGCAATTCTGTCTGTCTTTTTGTGTTTTTTCTTACTGTCCTGTACTCAAAAGAGTAAAAAGAATGAGAGTCAGGCAGCAGATAAAGCCAGTTTTCAAAATCCATTACCAGTCTCATTCGGTGACCCTTTCATATTGAAAGCTTCCGACGGTAAATTCTATATGTATGGTACAGGCGGCGTGACAGATGGCTTTCAGGCGAGTGTATCGACAGACCTTGTTCATTGGGAAAATCTGGGACGTATATACCAGGGCAATACAGCTGATTCGTGGTCAGTGGCTAATTTCTGGGCTCCTGAAACATATGAAATAGATGGGAAATATTACATGTTGTTTAGTGCCGATTGGAGACATAACCCTACCAACGAAGGAGAGAATTTTCGTATAGGTGTAGCGGTTTCAGATAAACCTTCGGGTCCTTTTAAAGATTTGATGGATCGTCCTATATTCGATCCTGGGTATCCTATAATAGATGCTAACTTGTACTTCGAAGACGGAAAGGTATATCTTTATTATTCGCGTTGTTGCTACAAGAATCCGGTGAAGAGTGAAGTTGCTGATTGGGCTAAAAAGGAAGGTCTTTTCAATGAAATAGAAGAGAGCTGGATATATGGAGTAGAAGTCAAACCTGACTTTTCGGATGTGATCGGAGAGCCTCAATTACTACTTCGTCCTCCTGTGAAAATGGATGATAAACAAGCCGAATGGGAAAGCCGTTCTGTAACGTCACGCGAGGTAAACAGGCGTTGGACAGAAGGTTCGTTTCTTTTTAAGGAAGGCGACATTTATTATATGATGTATTCTGCCAATTACTTTGGCGGAAAGAACTATGCTGTTGGATATGCTACAGCTAAAAATCCTTTAGGACCTTTTGTAAAGGCGGACAATAATCCTATCTTACAGAAGAACACAGAAGAGGGAGGGATCGTTACGGGCACAGGGCATAATATGATGTTCAAGAACAATGGACAGATGTATACTGTTTATCATGGACGTACCGAGGCGACAGGAGAAGACCGGGTCGTATTTATTGATAAGATGGAAATATCGCCGGAGGGAAAACTTATTGTTCATGGGCCAACAACGACTCAGCAAGTAATTGATTGATAATGTTCATATAATTCTATATAATTGGATATTTATTTCACTAATGAAATCGGAGTTTGATTTGCATTTTGTTATATGATTTTTTATTTATTTAGATATGTAACCTACATAAAATAGCCATATGGAAGACTATAAATTTTTAACGTTGATAAAGAAAGGTATCTGTGAAAATTGGGAAAGGCCTGCTTTGACCGATTATAATGGAGAGACATATTTATATAAAGATTTCGCACATAAAATAGCCGAATTGCATATTTTGTTCGATGATCTTGAAATACAAAAAGGGGATAAAATTGCGATTAGCGGACGTAACTCGGCCAATTGGGCGGTCGCATTTTTTGCATCGCTTACCTATGGAGCAGTTATTACCACTATTTTACATGATTTTAGCGGCGAGAGTATTCATTCATTAATAAATCATTCCGATGCCAAAATCTTGTTTGCCGATGAGTATGTATGGGCAAAAATTGATCCGGTAATGATGCCTACTGTTCAAACTATTATGTTGATAGATGATTTTACAGTTCTGAAATCACGCTCTGCGAAATTGCTGGCATCTATATCTAATTTGGATCAGGTATTCAAGAAAAAATATCCGAATGGTTTTACACAAGCGGATGTAGTGTATTATGACGAATCGCCAGAAGAATTAGCTGTCCTTAATTATACATCAGGTACTACAAGTAATCCGAAAGGAGTGATGATACCTTACCGCAGCCTATGGTCAAATACGCGTTTTGCTATAGATATGATCCCATTTGTAAAAGCCGGTGATGGTATTGTCTGCATGCTGCCTATGGCTCATATGTACGGCCTGGCATTTGAGGTGTTGCTTTCTATATCGAAGGGATGCCATATACATTATCTTACGCGGGTACCGTCTCCTCAAATTATTATGGACGCCTTTTCGAAGGTCAAGCCTACACTAGTTTTGGCTGTTCCGCTTATTATAGAGAAGATTATCCAGATGCGTGTATTCCCCGAATTTAAGAAGCAGCCAGTTAAGACATTATTGAAAATACCATTCTTTAAGAAGAAAATATACAAAAAAGTGGCAGAAAAGCTTGTTCCAATGTTTGGCGGAAGGCTAATAGAAGTCGTTATTGGTGGTGCTGCTTTGAATAAGGAAGTCGGACAATTCTTATCAGATATAAAATTTCCATATACTGTTGGTTATGGCATGACGGAATGTGGTCCACTTATTTCATACGAATATTGGGAAACTTACAAACCAACATCTTGCGGCCGTCCTGTGGATAGGATGGAAGTCCGCATCGATTCTTCCAATCCTCAGACTGAGACGGGAGAAATTACAGTGAAAGGAACGAACGTTATGTTGGGGTATTACAAGAACGAAGAGGCTACAAAACATGTACTGGGTGATGACGGTTGGTTGAAAACCGGAGACTTGGGTATAATGGATAAGGATGGATTTATATTTATCAAAGGACGTAGTAAAACTATGATCCTGGGGGCTTCCGGTCAGAATATTTACCCGGAAGAGGTAGAAGACTTATACAACAATTCTCCGTATGTGTCAGAAGCCTTGGTAATAGAAGAAGCTGGCAAGTTAATTGCTTTAATATATCCTGATAAAGATTATTTAAAAGCCCATGATGTTAAAGAAAGCGATTATTCTGCTATTTTTGTAGGCGAAATGAAAGCCATAAATAAACGTCTTCCAGGTTACAGTCAGGTGGCTAACTTTAGATTGCAGGATCAAGAATTTGAAAAAACCCCAAAACGTAGTATTAAACGCTTCCTTTATCAGAAATAAATAGCAATTGGAGCTTAACTTATAAATAAAGAACATGTCTGACGATAAGAAAATTATTTTTTCAATGATTGGCGTAGGGAAAACATACCCTCCGCAAAAACAAGTATTAAAAAACATCTATTTGTCTTTTTTCTACGGTGCCAAGATTGGTATCATAGGTCTGAATGGATCTGGTAAATCCAGTCTGTTGAAGATTATAGCAGGTATCGATAAAGAATATCAAGGCGAAATAGTTTCAGATAAAGGTTATTCAGTTGGTTATTTGGAACAAGATCCTAAACTAGACCCAACAAAAACCGTTAAGGAAATTGTTCAAGAAGGTGTACAACCTATAATTGATGTACTGAAAGAATATGAGGAAATCAATGAGAAATTTGGTTTACCCGAGTATTATGAAGACTCGGATAAAATGGATGCCTTATTTGCACGTCAGGCACAACTTCAAGATCGTATAGATGCTACGGATGCGTGGAATATCGATAACAAATTGGACCGGGCTATGGATGCATTGCGATGTCCGCCCGAAGATCAACTGACTGCCAATCTTTCGGGAGGAGAAGCCCGCAGGGTTGCGCTATGCCGTCTGCTTTTGCAAGAACCGGATGTGTTATTGCTCGATGAGCCTACCAACCATTTGGATGCGGAGTCAATTGACTGGTTGGAACAACACTTGCAACAATATCAAGGAACTGTCATTTGTATTACGCACGATCGTTACTTCCTGGATCATGTGGCCGGATGGATTCTCGAACTTGACAGAGGTGAAGGCATTCCATGGAAAGGAAATTATACTTCATGGCTTGAACAAAAAACTAAGCGAATGGAGCAGGAAGAAAAGCAAGCAAGTAAGCGTCGCAAGACTCTTGAGCGAGAGCTTGAATGGGTGAGAATGGTTCCTAAGGCGCGTCACGCTAAAGGTAAAGCTCGTTTGAATGATTACGAGAAGCTCTTGAATTCAGATCAAAAAGAAAGAGAAGAAAAATTAGAAATATTTATACCTAATGGCCCGCGTTTGGGTAATAAAGTAATAGAAGCTCATGGTGTAAGCAAAGCTTTTGGCGATAAGCTTTTGTTTGACAATCTGGAGTTTATGCTTCCGCCGTCAGGCATTGTCGGTATTATCGGACCGAATGGGGCAGGAAAGACAACCCTCTTTCGTCTGATACAAGGTATGGAGAAGCCTGATAAAGGAACATTCGAGGTCGGAGAGACTGTGAAAACAGGATATGTGGATCAATCGCATGAAGCCATTGATCCTAACAAGAGTGTTTATCAGGTTATTTCTGGAGGCAGTGAGTTTGTGAGAGTAGGAGGTAAGGATATTAATGCCCGTGCTTATCTTTCCCGTTTTAATTTTACCGGTGCCGATCAGGAAAAATTGACAGGTGTATTATCTGGAGGAGAACGTAACAGGCTCCATTTGGCGCTTACTTTAAAGTCAGAGGCCAATGTGTTGCTTCTTGATGAGCCTACCAATGATATAGATGTGAATACGTTACGTGCATTAGAGGAAGGTTTGGAGAACTTTGCTGGCTGTGCAGTTGTTATTTCGCATGACCGTTGGTTTTTGGATCGTATATGTACTCATATTCTTGCCTTTGAAGGAAATTCAGAAGTATTTTTCTTCGAAGGAAGTTATAGTGAGTATGAAGAGAATAAAAAAGCCCGATTGGGTAACGTTGAACCTAAACGTATCCGTTACCGTAAGCTTATTAATTAAAAAAATCTTATTCTATGCAGCTAAATTGATAGCTGGTTAGTCTAATATATATGGAAATCGAGAATAGACTATATGTTTATTCTTGATTTTCGATTATATTAGGACAGTAAAAAAAGAGAAAGATGGATTATAATCCACAGTGTAATTATATAGAAATAGAGAAAAAACTAATTCTCTCCCTTTTGTTTCTTTTGGTTTGTTGCGTTTCACACGCCCAATCCATCACTACAGTGCGCGGAGTTGTAAAAGATGCTGTTACAAAAGAGCGCCTGCCGTTTGTTACTATTCGTTTTGATGGAACAAAGGATGGTACTTTTACCGATGAAGATGGGGAGTTCAGATTGACAAACAGGACAAATAATACATCCGTTACAGCTTCATTGATAGGTTATAAAGCTCAAACATTTACTGTTCATCGGGGAGTTTTTACGAGCGAAGAAATATATTTGCAACCCGAAGATAAGGAATTGAAAGAAGTTGTAGTAAGACCACAGAAAGAGAAATACTCCAAGAAAAATAATCCGGCAGTAGAGCTGATAAAGAAGGTTATAGCTCATAAAAAAGAAAACAATGTAAATTCGCTTGATTACTATCAGTATAAGGAATATGAGCGGATATTCTTTGCATTTAATGATTTTAAGCCTAATCAAGCTCCATTTAATCGTTATAAGTTTCTTCCTAATTATGTTGATACATCGATGATCGATAATAAGGCTATCTTGCCTATTTCTGTACGCGAAAAGGTCACGGATGTATTTTATAGGAAGGATCCTAAAGATTTAAAGAGGGTGGTAAAAGGCTCAAGTCTGGAAGGACTGGATCAAACATTCGATACGGAAGGGTTGGATGCTATTATCAAGGAAGTGTTTAAAGATATTTCTATTTTTGATAATTCGGTAACATTGCTTTTTCATGAGTTTGTCAGCCCTTTAAGTGAGCATACTTCCGTGAATTTTTACAGATGGTATTTGTCCGATACCGTGTCTATTGACAATGATAGGTATGTGAAGCTTGACTTTGCTCCATTCAATTCGCGCGATGTTGGTTTTACGGGTAATCTATACATATCGTTAGACAGTATGTATGCTGTGAAAAGGGCGGTGATGAGGACTCCCAAGAAAATGAACATCAACTTTGTAGAGACTCTTATCATACAACATGATTTCAAGAAAACAGAGGATAATCGATGGATACCTCAGGAAGAGCGTATGGCAATTGATGTAACGATGTTAGATGCTGTGAAGTTCTATGTTGATAAGGCTAAATCTTATGAAGACTTTGAGATAAATCAGCCAATGGATCCTATATTTGCTTTGAATGCACCGGAAGTTTTCGAAAAAGATTATGGAAAGAGACCTAAAGACTTTTGGGTAAACAATCGTCCGATAAAACATCAGAAAGATTATAAGATGGATAAGATGATGGAGGATGTAAATAAGGTGCTACTTTTCAAGGTATTGTTGAAAGGTGGTAATTATGTATCTTCTGCATATATTCCTACTTCAGGTGATTTTGAAACCAGCAAATTAGACATAGGTACATTACCTACATTTTATAGTTATAATTCGCAAGAGGGTAATCGCTTACGCCTTACTCTTGCAACAACAAAAAATCTGCATCCGCAACTATTCTTTTACGGTTATGGTGCATATGGTACTCGCGACGAAGTCTTTAAATATTATGGAGAGGCGACATGGGCTTTGAAAAAAGTAAAAGAACATAAGGATGAGTTTCCCAAAAATAACTTGATATTGGCTTATAAATACGATATAAATACACTCGGTCAACGATATACTCAGGCAGAAAGAGACAATATATTCAGATCGTTGACAAGTAGTAGTGATAAAAAACTAACATATAACCGTCAGGTACAAATAGCATATGATAGGGAATATTATAGTGGTTTTTCATTTAAGCTATCGGGTCAGACCTTTAACGAAACACCTGCTGGCATCTTGAAATTCGAAAAGGAGAATGAATTGGGAGAGATATATCAACTGGATAGATTGAAAACCACCGAGGTTATGTTAGCGCTTCGTTATGCTCCTAATGAGAAGTTTTTTCAGCAAAGAAGAAAACGACATTCTATACCATCGCAAAGGCTTGTTTTGAATCTGACTCATACCATTGCACTTAAGGATGTCTTAGGAGGGCAATACGAATATAATAAAACTTCATTGTCAGCCTCTAAGCGTTTATGGATTGCTCCTTATGGTAAATTAGAATTAATGGGACAAGCCGAAAAAATTTGGGGAGATACTCCTTTTCCGTTTTTGATAACCCCGAGTGCTAATAATTCATATACCATCCAACGAGGAAGCTATTACCTTATCGAGTCGTTAGAATTTGTTCATGATGCGCAGGTATCATGGGAGATATATTATTATATGGAAGGCTTGTTGTTCAACAGGATTCCATTAATCAAGCTCTTAAAATGGAGAGAGGTTTTTGGATTCAGAGGATTCTTAGGGCAATTGAGCAAAAGAAACAACCCCGAGTATAACCATGATTTACTCATTTTACCTCAAGAGACTTACACGACCAATAAAGCTCCATATATGGAATATAATGTGGGTATAGAGAATATCTTCAAATTCTTTCGTATAGACTATGTACGTAGATTGAATTATTTGGATCATCCTGATATTAGTAAAGACGGTATAAGGATATCTTTCAAAATGAATTTTTAGAATAGAGAATTTTAAATAGAACCTAACACTCTTAGTAAAATTTCTTGGGGATCGAGAGGATTCTTCTTAGGTGGATCTTTAGGAACCAATACTTTTAACCCCTGCTGAAAGATTTTTACATGTATTTCTTTCCCCATTTTTACAGGATCTCCGTCTATATGCATCACTCCTCCATGTTCACGTTTGATTGTAACCTCGTTGGTTATAAGTTCTATCATTTTACTACTCTCATCTATTTTCTTCGTGAATAGTTGCACTGATGTTTGAGGAACATCGAGTATAGATAAGGGTTTTAGTATTGCCACATTCATCAGTCCATCCTGAATATCTGCATGAGGTGCTATATGTGCATTATATCCATACTGCGAAGCATTGGCACAGGTAACGACAAAAGCTTCATCTTTTATAATGCCTTCGGGACATATAATCTCGTAGGTTTGAGGTTTCTGTTGAAAGAATGTTTCAAGCATATTTTTTATATACATAAGTGAGCCTCTGTTCTTTTTACCAGAAGCTTTAGCTGCGACTTCGGCATCAAATCCGACTCCACATGTGCAGAAAAATATGCGCTCATTCACCTTTCCGTAATCTATGGCTATGACATTTTCTTCAAGTATAACAGAAATAGCCTTCTTTGCATCCATCGGAATATTAAGGTCTCTGCCTAACCCGTTTCCTGAGCCAAGAGGTATGATCCCTAATGTTGTATTAGAGTCTACAAGGGTGCTAGCTACTTCATTAACTGTACCGTCTCCACCCACAGCTATTACATAGTCTACATTGTCTTTGATCGCCTGTTTTGCTATTTCAGAGCCATGACCAGCATAACCTGTAATGAATATGTGTAAATCAAACTTACGGGCATCGAGCATTTCAGCAATCTTGTGTGGAATGTTTTGCTTAGACGATGTCCCCGATACCGGATTTATTATAACATATATTTTCTTCTTCTGACTTACCATAATTCTAAGGAAAGGTTCTTGCTGCAAAAATAATGTTTTAACATCATAGACCAAAAAATAATAGACTAATTAATCTCGAGAGTAAAGATATTATTATTTAATGTAAAATAATGAAAATGTAAGAGTAAGCAAGTATATTTGTAGTCTAAAACGTATCTGTAATCTGTGTTTTATGCTTAAACAGTTCGAAATAGAGCAAATTATCAGTTTAGTTAAAAAAGAAGTTGTTCCAGCCATTGGGTGTACCGAACCTGTTGCTGTGTCGTTATGCGTGGCAAAGGCAACTGAAGTATTGGGTGAAAAACCTGAAAAAATAAAGGTTTTGTTAAGTGCCAATATTCTTAAGAATGCGATGGGCGTGGGAATTCCCGGTACAGGAATGGTCGGACTGCCTATTGCAATAGCTTTAGGTTCTCTTATCGGAAGAAGTGAGTATGGTTTGCAGGTATTGAAAGATTTAAAGCCCGATGATGTAGAACAGGGTAAGCAATATATTTCAGAAAAACGGATCGAAATATCCTTAAAAGAGAATTGCTCTGATAACCTTTATATAGAGACTCACTGTATTTTGGGAGATAAGACGGCCGTGGCTATTATAAAAACCACGCATACTAATTTCTCTTATATAGCCCTTAATGAAAAAGTGATATGTGATGAGGATCACCAAAATATTTGCGAGAAGCAGGCGAGTAGTGATGAGATAGTCCTTACTTTTTCTAAAGTATATGAGTTCTCTAAAAATGTATTATTGGAGGATATACGATTCATCCTTCAAGCTGCAGAACTGAACAGAGCCGCTTCTAAATTTTCTTTTCAGGGTAATTATGGACATAATGTAGCTAAGACTGTAACAGGAAAGCTCGGACGCCAGATATTTGGCGACACGATGCTTTCGCATATGATGTCGTATACAGCTGCCGCCTGCGATGCTCGTATGGATGGCGCATTGATTCCCGTAATGAGTAATTCAGGAAGTGGAAATCAGGGTATTACAGCAACTTTACCTGTTTTGTCATATGCCGAAGACAATAATAGCTCGGAAGAAGACCTTATCAGAGCACTGATGCTTAGCCATCTTACTGTAGTATATATCAAGCAGAAGCTTGGGCGTTTGTCAGCTCTATGTGGATGCGTCGCTGCCGCTACAGGTGCCAGTTGTGGTATTACCTACCTGATGGGAGGAGATTACAGGCAGATTACTTTTGCTGTCAAGAATATGGTTGGTAATATTACGGGTATGATTTGTGATGGAGCTAAACCCAGTTGCGCACTGAAGATATCTAGCGGAGTATCTACTGCCGTGCTATCAGCTATCATGGCCATGGAGGATGGGGTAGTGTCTTCGTTGGAAGGGATTGTAGATGACGATGTGGATAAGACTGTCGAAAATCTTACCAGCATAGGTGCAATCGGGATGCAGGAAACAGATAAGTTGGTATTAAAAATAATGACAAATAAATAGGCAGCCAGAAATAGAAAAATCAAGGGCGGATAATCTTCATTTTGATTATTCGCCCTTGATTCTTATTGATTAAATATTGTTATAGATTCTCTCTTATTTTTTTAGCAATTTCTTCAAATTCCGATTGCTCTAACTTTACCCGTTGATTAGAGAGTATCATGTCCGACTCCTTATTTATAGGAATCAGATGTATGTGTGCATGGGGAACTTCCATTCCTATTACCATTGTTCCAACACGTTTGCATGGAACGGCTTTTTGGATTGCGATAGCTGTTTTTTTAGCGAATATATTCATGTCCCCTAGCGTATTGTCGTCAAGGTCAAATATATAATCTATTTCTTGCTTTGGAATTATTAGCGTATGTCCTTTTGTCATTGGATTAATATCCAAAAAAGCAAAGAATCTGTCGTCTTCTGCTATTTTGTATGAAGGAATTTCTCCTGCTGCTATTTTGCTGAAGATACTCGCCATCGTTTTATAATGTTATATTCAATATTTCGAAGCTCATTATTCCCGATGGGACTTTTATTTCGGCAACATCTCCCACTTTTTTTCCCATCAATCCTTGTGCGATAGGCGTGTTTACAGCAATCTTAAATTCTTTAAGATTGGCCTCACTTTCCGCTACAAGCGTGTAGGTCATTTGCTGGTTGTTTTTAGTATTTCTGATTGTGACTTTGTTCAATATTTGGACAACGTCTGTCCCTATCGAACTTTCGTTTATCAGACGGGCGTTGGCCAACAAGTTTTTTAGTTGTGCTATTCTAGCTTCCAACATGCCTTGAGCTTCTTTGGCCGCATCATATTCGGCGTTTTCAGACAAATCTCCTTTGTCGCGTGCTTCTGCTATTTGCTTAGAAATAGCAGGTCTTTCACTTTCCAGTGCACTGATTTCCTCTTTCAGTTTTTTAAAACCGTCTTCGGTCATGTAAGTGATAGCCATGGTAATTAAAGATAAAATTAGTTAGTGACTATAGTTTTATTGTTTTTTAAAGCGACAAAAAGAAAAAGAATCCTTGCCGTCTGGGCCAGAACTCCTTTTCCTTTCAATCCTATTATCTACAAAGATAAGATATATTTTTTATACATTCAAAATATTCAGCAGTACTTTTATAATAATTTTTGAACTTCTGATGATAAATTATCTTTGGCTGAAATCCTTTTGACTATCTCTCCATTTTTGTTAATTAAGAAAATAGTGGGGAATCCTTCAAGGTTATATTTTCTAATAAGTTCCGAACCTAAAGACCTTTCATCTCTAACACATGTCCATGGCAGATTTACTGCACTGTTTTGCCATGCATGCGAATCAGAATCGAACGACACTTGGTATACATCAACATTACCTTTGAACTTATTATATACATCGTGAATTAAAACATTATGAGCCGGAGAGAATTCGGTCTGATATACAGTGAAGTCAAGTATCACAACCTTTCCTCGTAGCGATGATAGGCTGATGTTTTTATTTTGCATATTAGGTAGCGTAATATCATAATATGTAGTGTAATCGGTTAGCTCTGTTGTTTCCAGCCTTTTCAGGTTTTCTTCTTGAACAGCCATTTGTCGTACTTCTGCAATGGCATTCAATGTGAAACTTTTTAGTTGGGCAGCTCTCGGCGATTCTGATTTAAACTGATCCCATACTGTTGCCACAGCCTGAAATACATTTAGGTCTTTTTTATCATATGGGTCGAAAATGAGGTAGCCATCAACTTTCTGGAAGAGTGCAAAATAAGCAGCTAAACTTTTATAGTCCGAGAAGATTAGTTGCCTCGCATTCTCTTTGTATTCATTTACCGCATCCTGTACAGATGAAATATACTGCTCTTGTGTAATTCCTTTATTATCGAATTGTTTCTTTAGGCTGGTTAAATCCTGACTCAATTTATTTTGAGTTAATACTACATCCTTCAATTTGATAGAACTGCTTGAACCCTCTATAGTATAGTCACGGGCAAATGTAGCTCTGGGTGCATTTACTGTAATAGTTTCTGTGGAGTCGACAACCAAATTGATTGATTGTCCGTTCAATCTCAATAGATAAAACTCCGCATAGCCAAGACTAGGTTCTTCAAATTTGAAAGTTCCATCCTTGTCCAGCTTTAGAGAATCTATGATTTTAGTTTCCGTAATAGACCGCCGTTCCAAATAAAGCATAGTTGTATCCGCATCACTTATTTTCCCTTCGATAGCGAATTGAGGCTTACTGTCTTTACACGATAAAGCAGCTATGCTCACAGTAGCAAGGATTATGAATCTCGACAAAAAAGAGGTTTTCATGTATATGTATATATTATTATATTAATTTTTCAGGTTAGCAAAGATATTAATTATAATTAAAAATATTTGGTCTTATAACCTTCTCTTTTTAGTTAAATTATTTTTTACTATATTTACAGATACGTTAAATCTGATATTGGAGAAACCATATGCAAATTCTACGAAAAAATATATTGTTAATTGTTTGTTTTTTTATTTGTGGACTTTTGTCTGCGCAGAATTCAAAAACAAATAAGAATTTGGATATTCTTCATTTCAAAAATGGCAAGATTGTAAAAGGTATTATAATAAAGCGCGAGCTCGGAGTGGTGAGTGTTCAACTTACAGATAGTATAACACACAAAGAGAAAATACAATTTTATCAACAGAATGATATTGCTAAAATAATAAAAAGAGATGTTGATAAAAATACGTTGCAGAAAGGAGATGCTGTAAAAGTATACACCGAAGGTGGAGATAAAGATATAATAGTAAAGTCCACGAAATCACCAACTACCCAATCAACATTTTCAGACCTTCCACGCGACTTGCTGCCTGAGCCGAATCAACAGCCTGTTGCATTGCAGCCGGTTCCTTTACCTGAAAAAAAGATAATTCAAGTCCCAGTTATGATGCCTGGGCCCAATGTTACAGTTGGAGAACAGCTAGCAGACCCTGTTGATTTGGTAGAGCTCCATAAAGCGCCCAAACCTCTACGTAGATACAAGGGTTGGTATCGTCAGATAAAAGGATTTCGGATGTTTATCGACTATGGCTATATAGTAGGTATAGGTAAAACTAAAAATAATAGAATGGAGTTTGCTACATCGCTAGGGTATCAGTTCAATCCAATCTTCTATACAGGGATAGGCTCGGGAGGGTTACTCTCGATGAATAAGAAGGATCATTCTTTGCCCGTATTTATTAATGGGCGTATGAATTTTCTTGACGAGTATACAACTCCATATATAGATGTGAGAACAGGGTACTCGGTTGCAGAAGGCAAAGGGTTTTATTTTAGTACTTCGGCAGGAGTAAGTTTTACAAAGAAAGGAAAGCATGCTTTTAATCTGGGTGTGACATATACTTCACAGAATGTAAAATATTATGAATGGCAGAACAAGGAGCGTGTAGCTATTCGCGAAGCTCAGCATGGTTTAGGTCTTAGGATCTCGCTCGAATTTTAGTATTAATAATATCCGGCATTATATAGGGGTTAGAATGTCTATCTTTTTTATATTTTACAACAGGTTCTTGTTTAGTTGTTTAGTTGTATTTTCAAAAAATAAATAAAAATAAAGCTATAAAATGTTTGGAGTGTAAGGAAATGTTTTCTACTTTTGCATCCGCTTAACCGCTAAAGAATACGACAAACGAGTCGGTTTCGGGTTAAGCGAAACGAGTGCGATCTTTGAAAGAATGAACAACATTAGAGTGTAGTACGGGGTAGATTTAAATATTTGCCTTACTTTTTTAAAAAGGGTAT
>JBKEBA010000072.1:0-8379 GCA_047972895.1 Dysgonomonas sp. | reverse complement strand
GGCAACATATGCCACTGAATGCCTGTTTTAAGCTTGTATAAAATACAATTTACAATCTCAATAAGACAACTCTTTGTCTTAAATCCTCGCTTTGCTGTTGACAAATAAGGCAGTATTTCATTTTCTATTGTATCTTTACTAAGTACTTTGTACATAAGGAAGTGTTTTTAATTAGTTAGTTTCCAAATACTAAACTAACACTTCCTTGTTATTTTAACAATTTTAAATTAGTCAAGATCACTTCATAGATTATAGAGATAATAATGCATATATACTTGATCGAAATGATAATACCAAGATTGAGATTTATACAGATGCGAGTAATAGATTATATCAATTTAAAATCACTACTCCTAATGGAATCATTCATTATTTTGATTTTTTCAGTTCAACTTTGTTGCATGACCCTGTCGTATACCGGGGTGTAACATCCGAGACATATACCTTGACCAAAAGTATATATCCAAATGGACAGAAAGTAAATTATTACTATGATTCGATTGTATGTAATCGCTATAATGCAAGTCATGTTATTCAGACAACTGAACCAGAAACCACAAAACACATTAATGAAGAAATGAATCCGAGTAAGTCTGAGTTATCGAAGACATTAAGCATATCATCTAACGAAGAGTTTTATTTAACAAAAATAGAAACAACCAATAACTTGGTAACTTTTGAGACGAGTCAGAGGTTAGATCAACTCAATGGGAAAAAGCTCGATAAAATAAAAATACTATCAAAAAATGCTCCTGCAACTCCGGTTTTTGAATATAAATTCAACTATGATTATCTTCAGGCTGATGCAGGAGGCACGGATAGCTATTATTGGGCCAAAGATTTTTCGAATCAAATACCTAATCATCATACATCAGATATTTTTCTTAAGAGATTACGGCTATTATCCTTTTCTTTTCTAGATAAAAATTCCCAACCTGTGCAGACTTATCGTTTTTTTTATAATAACAATAAATTACCCAGGAAAGATTCATATGCGAAAGATTATTGGGGATATAGTAATAATCAGAATCAAAATGCCACATTAATACCAGATATGGAAAACCTTATGTGGCATGAATATGGCCTTGATAATCATAATCGCTATAAAAAAATACAGAAACCGGCTATTTATAGTGGAACCTTTAATTATGCATTAAGAGCAACTGATTTTGAAAGTAGTAAATCTGGAATTCTGGAAGGTATTCAATATCCGACAGGTGGATATACAGAGTTCATTTATGAACCAAATACGTTTATAGACTACAAAATACCAACTTTAGAAGAAGTGAAGAACGGTTTTCCTTCAACTAAGATGTCGATATATGATGATAATTCTTTTTTTGCTCCAGATGATCTATACCCATCCAATAAAAATAAATTTTTCACTCTGGATAAAGAAGTAACTATGACTATCAGTTTATTATTAACCAGAGGATATCCCAATAGATCTAAGCTGACATGGGCTGACATGGCCGAATTCAAAGCTTATATTAATCAGGGTCCTTCTAAAATTGATTTATCTGAGGAGCTAAAAAATCTATGTTATTCACAACATATACAAGAAACAAATTATGGTGCAATAAAAAAAGACGAACTGAAATTTGAAAAGAGAATAACCTTAAATAAAGGAGGATACATTATTGTTGATTTGCCAGATCGATTTGGAGAACAGCATGGAGGAGAGGCTAAGATCCAACTTGGAGCAGAATATGCTTATCCGATGAAAGATAAAGTAGAATCTCCTGGAGCAGGCTTAAGGATAAAAGAGATTAACTTTTATAACTCCCCGAGTAAAACCGAAAGGTTAAAATATACTCATTATACTTATGCTGACCCATTAACAGGAAAAAGTAGTGGAATTTTACACAACAAACTTCAGTTTATAAAACATTATCGAGACACATATGATTTTCTTGGGAAATGCTACCCAAATTATAGCCCTCCTGCGACAGAATCATTTAGTATCCAATCTGATAAAATTGAAATATCCGGAGATAATCTATTGTCCAATCCTTATGGTTCGATGCCTAATGTTGGATATACATTTGTCAAAGAAATAAATAAAGATACGTCCATAGGGCAGATTCTTCATAGGTTCAATAACCAAGAACCTGAATACACTGAATATTCTATAAGATTAGATAGTCCTCTTAACGGAAAAGAATCCGAGATACAATATTATAACTCCAAGGAAGAATTGTTGCGTAAAGAGTCTTATAATTATTTAAAGAAAATAGAACATTATCATTTTGGTCTCGATTTTTATGATAGAATAAACACTTTACCTTTAATTTATAAAAATTCCGGATGGACCGTGAAACAGATGACTGAAAATCTAATACATACCCCTTGTGATATGACAGTAAACGACTCAATACAAGAATACTGGTTTATGAGATATGATCGGCTTCAAATGGTTAAATATCCAATAAATTCATATTTTGTTTACTTAAAAGATAAAACCATAACAATTGATGGCCTGACAACAAAAGAAGAATATAACTATAGCGATAAGTACCAGTTAAAAGAAAAAAGGATAATAGAGTCTACAGGAAGAAATTTACTCCATAAATATATGTATACGAATGATTTTAATTGTGATATATATTCAAATATGTCAAATAAAAATATGATTTCTAATGTTATAGAAGAGAAAGTATTCATAGATAATAAGTACTTGGGAGGTAGGTTTACTGAATATAACTATTTCAAAACAGATAAAAAAATTCTCCCCTTTAGAATATATTTATCAGAATATAAAGGAGATCAGGCAGACCCTATAACATTTAATTGCCCGAATATTAACAAAAATATTTATCCTTATCAGAATTTAGTTTACGATGAGTATGATTCTTTTGGAAATCCTACACATATAGTTCAGAATGAAGGAGCTCAAGTTGTATATCTTTGGTCATATGGAGGACAATATCCTGTTGCTAAAATTGAAAACGCTTTCAGCTATGAGACTGTTAACACAGCTGTTGCATCTGTATTTGGAATAGCAGGAATAGATTCCTTATCTGCATTAACAAAAATAGATAAAACAAAATTAAACAGTCTGAGAGGTCATTCGAATTTAATGAGTTCTCTTGTTACTACCTATATATACGAACCTTTAGTAGGGATGCTGGAATCTACAGATCCGTCAGGCATTACTACCTATTATGAGTACGATACTTTCAACAGGCTAAAACGCATATATATCAAGGAGAAAAATGCAAGCGGAGTGGAAGTTGAAAAAACGATTCAGAATTATGATTACAACTATGTAAACAAATAAGAAAAGATTATGAAAATAAAATGTTATCTTACTATAATAATAGTTCTGCTTTTATCAGGCGGCATACACTCTCAAAGTTCTACTCAGAACTACCTCCAGACACGTACTTATACCAATGATGCCGGAACTACATATCTCGACGAGATACAATATTTCGACGGCCTGGGACGTCCCATGCAAACCGTACAGCGAGGCATTACCCCCAATGCTGCCGACCTTGTCACCTACCAGGAATACGATGCTTTCGGACGTGAATCAAACAGTTGGCTTCCGGCTGTAGCATCAGGTAATAACGGATCCTATATGCCTTTTGCTACTTACAAAGCAAAAGCTATGACTACCTACACTAATGATTCCGCCTACAGCAGGCCTGTCTATGAAGCTTCTCCCCTGAACCGTGTACTTGAACAATACAGCCCGGGGAAAGAGTGGTATGCCGGTAAAAGAGCAGTCAAGACAGAATACCAGACCAATACAGCCGGCGGAGAATTGTCATGTGCTTTATTTCGAGCCGACACGGATGCTTCCCTCACACTGACCCAGACTGGCAATTATGGTGTAGGCCAGCTATATGTTACAAAAATAACAGATGAAGACCAGAATATCAGCTATGAGTTTAAAGATAAACTGGGACAGGTAATCCTTACCCGACAGATAGAATCCGCCAAACAATACGACACCTATTATATTTATGACGATTACGGTAATCTGAAAGCCGTCCTGCCACCTCTGGCATCCGACACAGTCAAAGCCAATAGTGCCCAGTTGAACAACAACAGCTATATGCGGAGCAACCTGGCCTATCTTTATATGTATGACAACCGCAACCGCTGTACATCAAAGAAGCTCCCCGGCTGCGATTGGGTCCGCTATGTCTATGACAAGGCCGACCGTCTGATCTTCTCGCAGGATGGGGAACAGCGTAAAAAATTGCCTAATGAATGGACGTTTAATAAATACGATGCATTTGGCAGGGTAATAATCTCCGGAATACACAAAACTACAGAATCGCACGAGGCGCTGATCGCCAAATGTCAAAATATTGTAGTAACAGAAAAGCCCGGCGGCAACTTTGAATATACCTGGAACTCACTTCCGGAGATTTCATATACCGGGACACTCTCCCTGAATTACTATGATAACTATTATGATTATTTTAATGCAACATTAAGGGAAAAGTTGAAATTTGTAAAGAAGGACGGTTTTTCAGACCGGTATATCCATCCTTCTCTGGGAGAAGGAACCCCCAAAGGGTTGCTTATCGGCACCCGTATCAAGACCTTTAAGGCAGATGGTAGCCTGGGGGAAATAGCTTCCAAAATGTATTATGATAATCGCGGACGCATCATTCAGATTAATTCGACGAACCATCTGGGCGGTATTGACGAAGAGCATATCGCTTACAACTTCACCGGGCAACCAACCAAGAGGATGTATATACACTCGGCCACAGGCAAGACCACCCAGACCGAAGTCTATACTTACACCTACGACCATGCAGGCAGGTTGCTGACCACCACTCACCAGTTAACGGACGGCACAACGGTAAAACCACAGGTAACACTCGCGGAAAATACATATGACGAACTGGGAAGACTAAAGACAAATAAGAAAGGAGGACAGGCGAACCTGAATTCAACTTATGCCTATAATATCAGGTCGTGGACGAAATCAATCACCAGTCCGCTGTTTACCGAAACGCTGTATTATAATGAATCCTACGGAGGCAGCGCCAAGCAGTACAATGGTAATATCTCGGCAATGAGCTGGAAACATAATACCGAGACCAATCCACGCGGTTACGCCTTTGTTTATGACAACCTATCGCGGCTGACAAAAGCCACTTACCTGATCAACGGTACCGTACAGACTTATAATGCAAGCACCCCAACCAAACCGATCTATCAGACAGCCTACAGCTATGATAAGCATGGGAATATGAAAACCCTGCAACGTTACGGTAATATCGATGCCGCGAAATACGGATTGATTGATAACCTGACAATGACTTATGCCGGCAATCAGATGACAAGAGTAGATGAGGCGGCAGCAGCCATCAGCATTGCCGAATCGATGGACTTTAAGAATGGCAGTAATGTAGCCAACGAATACACCTACAATGCCAATGGAGCGATGAATAAAGATTTGAATAAAGGGATAACCGAAATTCAATATAATTCGTTAAATTTACCAAGGCAAATGATAATCAATAGTTCTTCGGTAAAGGCCAAGAACTATTACACCTATTCGGCTTCAGGCGTGAAGCTGAGGACAGAGCAGCGATACGATCCTAATTATACGGTAACGCCGTCTAATGCGACCAATCCGACCAACGATGGATTGGCTGACTATAAGAATACGGATTATGTTGGTAATATCATCTATGAAACGGTAAAGAGCGGTTCTACAATAACGAATAAAACCCGGATACTGGTTGACGGAGGATACATTGAGGGTGGAGTATATTACTACTACCTGACCGACCATTTGGGAAACAACAGGGTTGTAGCCAATGCCGGTGGTACTGTTATACAAAGGAACCACTACTATCCTTTCGGTATGTCCTTTGCCGATACGCCTCTGGCCGAGCAGGGAAAGCAGCCGTACAAGTACAATAATAAAGAGCTGGATATGATGCATGGGTTGAACCTGTATGATTATAGTGCAAGGTATTATGAGAGTGCGTTAGGAAGGTTTATTAGTGTAGATCCGTTGGCGGAGAAGTATTATAGTTGGAGTCCGTATGTATATTGTGGTAATAATCCATTGAGAAGGACAGATCCGACAGGGATGATATGGGATGATCCTAAAGAGGCTCAAAAATTAAAAGATAATATTAGTAAAGTTCAAAATAGCATAAGTAAACGAGTGGGAGAGGATTTAGCTAAAATCTTTAAGGGCGGATTAGATAAAAAAAGTATAACCAAATTAGCTGGAAATATTCAAGAAGGCTTAGATCGTTTCAAGAATTTAGATCAAGCGAAAAATGATATAGATCTGTTAGGTAATGATCAGAATAATACTTATGCTCTAAGTTCAATATCAGGTGGACAACATAAAGTCAGATTAGGCAGTGACAATAAAGTATACATTGAGACCTCATCCGATGGTCTATCTATTCATGAAGTTACCCATGTAAGACAATCTCTCGATACAGGGGGATTACAATTTTCACCAAATGGAGAACTATTAAATGCAGGTATAAAGTCTCCGGCTAGTAGTAGGTATGCACGAATGAGTGGTATGGAAGTTGAAGCATACCAAATGCAGTATTCTTATGATAAATCTTATCCAGGAAAAACTAATAATGGTTTACAAGGTATTGATGTTCATTCCGTGGGGGATATACGTGATAATGGAAAGTTAGTATATCCTTTCGCTAAAGAGTATTCTAACTTTTTAAAGAAGCAACAGAAATTAATTAATCGCTAAAATGAGAACACTATTTATTATATTTTCGTTTATTTCTATTATGCCTATTTATGGGCAGAATAATATATCAGGAATCTTTAATGATGAGCTTGGTAATCAATTGGAAATTAAGGGAGAGGTGTTAAAGCTAACAACTCCAGATAGTCCAGGAGTTCCTGGAAAGTTATTAGCTGAATGTAATGTAAAAAGGATTGATTCTGAGTTTATTGAATTAAATTCAGTATCACCTTATATTACAGTTAACAAAGAACTGAAAATAACACAGCAAAATATTTCATCACTAATAGATAGTCTAAATGTATCATTTTTAATCCCATATAACAAAACGAATTTGGAAATATCTATTTTAACAAATACTTTTAAAAATTATAATTTGGATTATGATTGTAATAGAAATAGTATTATGTTACCATTAGATACGAAAACCATTCTGTTTTCTATTTCTCCAGGCAAATATTTAACCCCTCATAATCCAGAAGGTTTATATTATGGTATTCTATTTTATTCTTCTACTGAACATCAAATTACTGAAGGAATGAACCATGTTATCATTAAATTAACGGCAATAGATAATTCCTTTTTTGATAAATACTATATAAAAGGTGATTATGCCCGTATAATAAAAGGAGGTATAATATGGAAAGATGTAGAATATAGAAAAGTAAAATAATTATATCTTTTACTTGTACAGAGGATTATCTGCTTCGCCTAGTATTAATTTCAATCCCCTCCGGTCCTTGGGGATTAGCATGGTAAATCGATTTGAAAATTTATCTTATGAATGAAAAAAAAATACTATTAACAAAAATATCATATTTTATCACTAAAAAATATGGCTCCAACGAAACCATAGACGAGAATAGCCGAATTGAGGAAGATCTGGGAATAACAGGGGATGAAGCTTGGGAGTTTTTAATTGAATATGGAAAGTCTTTTAATGTAGATGTTTCAAATTTTATGGCCGCAGATTATTTTAAAGCTGAAGGATTTGATTTTATAACACCTATATTAGAGTTTCTAAAATTGAAAAAGAAAATTATAAAAAAAACACTCACTATTAATGACTTAATTAAAGGGATTATTGCTGGTAAACTTGATGAAGATGTTATAAATACTCCCTGTTCGGTATAGGCTCGTTGCCTCTGTCAGACTAAAATAAAGGCTCAGGCTTGAATAAGAAAGATGATGAATAATCCCTCTTGTTCAAGTAGGTTTATAAACTGTGTCCGGTAGTGTAAATTAAACTGTGTCAGCGTTTGGCTTTCACTTATAAAATATCAGGTTTTTCGTTTTCATTTTTTAATGGGTAATGAAGAACCTGAGCTTTGTTGGTAAAAACGGTTAGGGGTCGATCCCCTTATAGTTTTTCTTTTCAATTGTACAAAGAGTCGCCATCGTTTTGTTGGTTTTACAAAAATAATAAAATAGTTCATATCTTGTAATTAATCGAGTAATTTAAATCTATCAGGGTATATAATAGCCAGTTGTTGAGCTGTTTTACTCCATTCCCAGAGCGGCATAGTCCATTTCTTTTTGATATTTCTGTAGGCTAAATAGACGAGTTTTTCCAGAGCGGTATCATTAGTGAAAACACCTTTGTTTTTAGTGACTTTCCTTATCTGGCGATGATAACCCTCGACTGTATTAGTCGTGTATATCATGCGTCT
>JBKEBA010000010.1:0-65618 GCA_047972895.1 Dysgonomonas sp. | reverse complement strand
TTAGTATTTTTATTGTAGATTATTATTTTACAGCGTGTTGATATTTCAAAGGCTTTTGAATAACAAGATTAACGAAATAATCCTTAATTTTCTGAACTTGCTCATCATTCACTATCAAGTAGCTATGTTTTCCATCAGATGATGGATTGAAGTGTGTTACTCCTTTATTATCTATAGTCACAACACCATTACCTGACGAACCGAATAGGTTTTTATCTTTTTCGACTGCATAAAGTACAGAAGTCAGATCCCATGTAGGGCGGTCGTATGGCATCGCTAAATAATTTATATATCCCACAACCAGAGGGTTGGGTTCTTTCCATTTAAAATCATTCTCAATACTGGATGCCGGATAAAGTATTCTGTCTCCCACCTCGAACGGAGACAATACTATCTCTGTCGGCCATTCTTGTATGAGTTTCTGAGCAGAAGGAATATCGCATGTAACATTAAATTCTGCTACATCATCGATAAATCTACCCATCATTGTAGAAAGTAGTTTCACCTTTTTCGCAATCAGATCTTTTCCTGATAACGGAGAATATTCATCACCTTTTGTATCTAATAATTGAGCGAGATTCGTTGAGAACCCAACGGATACAATTATTATAGAAGAGTCTGGTTGAGAGGCTAGTATTCTCCTATATAATGAAACTGATTTATGGAAATCATTGTGATTTTTCACTGTTCGTTCAAATGCAGGCTTACCATTCTCCTGTAATTCGCATCCTGCTCTCACAAAATTAGGCTCATTGTCTGTTTCGGAAGCCCCTTCTGCTATAACTCCAATAGGAATATCAGGATATCCATACCAAGTGTTCATTATGTCAATATACCCGGCCGAATATTCACTTTTCTTATTGGTAGAAATCGCTAATAGGTTTATCTTTTGGGCATCAGCATATTTATAAAGCATATCCAATGCTAATGCATCGTCCACATCATTACCCATATCTGTTTCGAAGATGATGGAGAGAGGCTGGTTTTGCTCTGGACCATCTTCTTTAATCTTTCTACTGCTACAACTAGATAATATAAAAATGGTGAGTAAGAAAATGCTTATACTTGTTTTCATTCGTATGATTTAAATGGTATATAGATATTAAAAGCTAATATACAGAATATAATAATAAATATATCAAGTAACGATTGAGTTTTTTAAGTTTTTATATTCCTGCGATTTACTTTGTTAATCAATTATTTTATAATAAGGTCGGTAATCTTAGATAATGTTCTACTTTTCTAATTCATCAAGTATTTCAATCTGATTAATTAATCCGACACTTATGATTATGTAATAATTACTCAAATTCATCATCATATATTTAAGCGCTAATAATATAAAAATGAAACCAATCAAACAAAACTCACAAAGGTCATATTTTATCATTTATTGAATAGTATTTCTTAGGAAAGATAAAAGGTTTATGATACATTTGCACCTCGAATAGAAGAATATGTTAACACTTTAAATTTAGAAACATGCACTTATCTACTACGCTAACCAATAATAATCGCATAGAAATAGCAGATGTATTACGTGGTTTTGCTGTAATGGGAATTACCCTTATCCATTTTATAGAACGGTTCAGCCTTAATAGTTTTCCGGAAGAGACTTCCAGTTTTCTAATGTTTACAGATAAGGTAATCTGGGATAGCACTTTTTTTGCTTTTTCGGGTAAGGCCTATTGTATTTTTGCACTACTTTTCGGATTCAGTTTCTTTATTCAAGATAACTCACAAAAAGAGAAAGGGAACGATTTTCGTGGAAGGTTTGCATGGCGGCTAGTATTACTAATGCTTTTTGCAGGCATCAATTCAATGCTTTTTCCAGGTGAGATCCTAGTTCTTTATGCATTTCTTGGATACGTGCTTATTGCTGTCTGTCGCCTTTCTACACGCACAGTTGCTATTATAGCGATTATTCTTTTATCACAACCTATTGAGTGGGTACAAATAATTTATGCGCTCATCAATCCCGAATATATCAATACGAACGTTGATTTCGACGCCCCATATTGGGAGATAGTAAATACTGTTCAGAAAGAAGGCTCTTTCCTCGAAATGTGTAAAACTGCAATCGGGACTGGTAATATTGCTAATATGGGTTGGATGCTATTGCATGGAAGAGTTACCCAAACAGCAGGACTATTTATGGTAGGTATGCTTATAGGGCGTGGTAAGGTTTTTGCTGATTCGGATAAAAATATAAAATTGTGGACTAAAGTATTCATTATAGTCACTATATCTTTCTTCCCGATTTATGGTTTGATGGCAATACTTCCCGATTTTATAACCAGAGAGGCATTACTTGTGCCTTCAGTCCTTCTGCTAAAATCAATTTCTAATCTTGCATTTACAGGAATACTGTTTGCTGGAGTTATTCTCGTTTATTATCTGACAAAGTTTAGAAATATACTCCATCACTTGGCTCCTTATGGGCGTATGAGTATGACAAATTATCTAACACAGTCGTTGATAGGGGGATTCCTATTTTATCATTGGGGACTGGAGCTCTATAAATATACCGGTATCACAGTCTGTTTCTTGATGGGTATCGGAATGTTCCTTGTTCAGCTTTTTGTTTGTCGTTGGTGGCTTCGTTCGCACCGTCAGGGTCCATTAGAATGGTTATGGAAAAAAGCGACCTGGATTAAAATAGGAAAATGACAACTGTCTAAATCTTTTCCTTCGCATAGAGGTTGGGTTGGATTCTCAAAAATTTAAAACTCTTTTATTAAAATAAAAACCAGAAGGGGTTAGCTTTCGAAAGCTAACCCCTTATATTTTAAACTATATTTTGTATCAAAAAACAATTTGCAATTGCCCTGTAACTATATTCGAATTTGGAGCATCCCAACTTTTAGAATAATCGGAATAAACATAATTCAATTGAAGACGACACGAACCGTAAAAATAATAGTTCACCCCCAACATATAGTCAACAACCTCACTACTAACATCCTTATCCTGATTTAAATAATCTACTTTAGCAAAAGCATTCAGTTTCTTCGGTAAGAAATAGTAAAGTCCCATTCCATGTAATCCTTCTTTAGCAATTCCTCCATCGTTTCCTTTTATCCACTCGGCACGCGCATAAACCCTTTCGGTGCGATAATCAGAGCTTACTATCCAGCGATTACGCACGTGGTTATCTGTTCTTGTTTCGCTGGGTTTTATATAATTTGCCTCCCCGAGATAAGCTCCTCCACCTATACGAAAATCTTTTATAGGCTGAAACATAAGATTTACAGCTAGATCTTTAGAATTATTATTTTCTTGGGTATTCAATCCTGTACCTTGATATATACCTATATCGTAATTTACAAAATTATGCGTTTGTGTTTTGAATAAGCCTCCGGATGCTCTTATACCAATATCGCGTCCTGTATTATTTACGCCGTTCTGAAGCCACATTACATCATCTCTCATCCCTATAAGGGCTGATACTGAGCGAGTATTTTGCGTCCCCTCTATTGCTGTAAGTGACATCTGGTTTTCTAATGAAAGAGGGCTTTTTAGTTGCCCCATCTTTATATTAAACTGCTCGCTAGGCGCCCATTCTCCATAAAACTCATAGACTCTTGGACTAACAAACTCCGTCAATATATAATATCTGAGAGTTTTGGTAAGTTCACCCCTCATCGAAATAAAAACTACCCGTGGCTGAGCACTATGCTTTATTTCGGATATGTCACTATATTTGTATGCAAACAGTCCATATCCGCCAAACTGCATATAAGGTGTATTGAATGCCTGTCTTACCTTTTCTGCTACATTATTTATCGGTTTTTCTGTTTTATCAACATTTGGCACCGTTCTCAATGAGTCGGCTTCACTTTGCGTCAATATATTTTTCTCCACTAATTTCTTTAACAGCTCATTATTTGAATCCTGAGCATAAAGAATAACGCATGTAATGCATAAAAGCAGCATGCTTAACAGTCTTTTCATAAATACGAATATTTTTACTACTTATACATAACTCAATCTATACTGATCGGGTCTCCCAAATACCTGGGCCCTTTTCCTGTCGCAACATCCACAAAAGCTTTTACTCGTGCGAAACATTCTCTCGCTTTGGTGCGGTATGAAGATCGATTCAGTCCCAGGTCTTTGGCATTATAGCCATATGTAACAAGACCATAAAACCGGGAGAGAAACACAGCCCGTTCGTTATGGAACTGCTGTGAAATGATAATAAACGAATTTTGTCCGAATATTTCCGACATTCTCACTACAGAGTCCAACGTTCGGAAACCTGCGTAATCCATATATATGATACTATCAGGAATCCCGACTTCGACCAATGCGTCACGCATATCGTCGGGTTCGTTGTATGTATGCCTCCCATTATCTCCACTTACTACAAAAGCTTTCACTTTACCTGCTTCAAAGAGTTCTTTCGCCGCCTGAATGCGATATGTGAAATAAAGATTCGGACTGTTGCCTATATATCTGGCCGTGCCGAGCACCAAAGCTGCCTTTTGCGGGGGAATGCTATCAACATTATCATAAATATAATCTTTCGTATCGTGGGGAATTTTCCAATTTGTATAAAGAATAGATAAGAGAGCAAGAGTAAAGACTATTGCAAAAATAATAGACATGCGTTTTACTATCTTTCTTGCCTTAACCTCCATTAAATACGGTCTAATACTGTTTTAATCAAATCTTCGATAGAACCTTTATAATTCGCATTAGATTCGCCAGCCAAACGATTAGCAATAATCGTACAGACGGTCATTGCACGATGACCCATCAGCTTTCCTAATCCGGCCAGAGGAGCGCTTTCCATTTCATAATTAGTAATCACCTCTTTTTCGTATTTGAAGGACTCTATCCTGCTATTGAGATCAGGATTAGCCAAAGGCAACCTTACATATCGACCTTGCGGCCCGTAAAAACCTATAGCTGATATAGTGACACCTTTAATCATATCGTGCCCTATCCTATTCACCAGCTCTTCATCGGCGGCGACTACATATGGCGAACAGTGTTGTGAATTCCAGTTAACGTAAGATTTAAGAGCTTCTTCAAAATCGGTCAACGTAATATCATTTCGTCCTGCATAATAATTCAGAACACCATCGAACCCGATTGATTTTTCTGCTACGACATACGACCCTATAGGGCAATGCGGTTGTAGTCCGCCCGATGTACCTACGCGCACCATTGTCAATTGCCTGAATTCAGATTTGACTTCTCTGGTTTTAAAATCAACATTAGCCAAAGCGTCAAGTTCTGTTATTACAATATCAATATTGTCGGGACCTATTCCGTGAGATAACGCTGTTATCCTTTTGCCCTTATATGTTCCAGTGATTGTATGAAATTCGCGACTTTGAATATCACATTCTATACTATCGAAGAATGATGCTGTAAGCGTAACCCTGTCAGGGTCGCCCATCAGAATAATCTTATCTGATAATTGCTCTGGCTTAACATGAAGGTGAAAAATACTCCCATCACTATTAATAATCAATTCAGATTCAGGTATTATTCGCATGATCTTCTTTCTTTAAGTTTCAAGGTGCAAAGATACATAAAAAATAGTAGCAGGAGAATTCTCCTGCTACTCATATATTTGTTCCAATCCTTCAGATTATTTAATTAGAATAAATGATCTTATTTCTCTATACTGATTAAATCAACCTCGAAAATGAGATTAGAAAATGGTTTGATCGCACCCTGATCTCTGCTGCCATATGCTAAGTCGTAAGGGATATAAAGCATCCACTTCGAGCCTACAGGCATCAGTTGTAAAGCTTCTGTCCATCCTTTTATTACCTGAGTTATGCCGAATGTGGTTGGTTCTCCTCTATCGAAACTGCTGTCGAATACTGTACCATCTAGCAGTGTTCCTTTATAATTAACAGTTACACGGTCTGTAGCAGTAGGCACCTCTCCTGTACCCTGAGTGATTATTTTATATTGAAGTCCGCTAGGAAGTGTTACAACTCCTGTTATTGTTTTATTTTCGGCCATGAATTTATCTCCTTCTGCTATTTGTGTAGCATACTGAGCCTTTAATTCTTCAGCTGCTCTAGCTTCCTTCACTTGTGCTGCTTTTTGCGATGCAGACTCCACAAGGCTTTCGCTATTTTCTATTATCGGTTGCTCATCCTTCAGACTTGCAGTAAAAGCAGTAACAAAAGCATCCATATTAAATTGACCCTCATCTCCTAATATTTCTTTCGAAAAGTTTCCGGTCACTGATGCTAATTGGCTTCCGATAGCCACTCCTGAATTATAAGCAGACTTAGTCTTGTCTTGATTCAATGTATTATTAAACCCTAATAAAAATTCGTCAAGATTTTTTGCATTCGATTTCTTGATTGAATCTATTTTAAAATTCAATTCTTTATTCAATTTTGTTTTTTGCGCAACATTCGTTTCACTCGATATTTTCGATTGATAATCGGAACTAATAGCCACTGTATCGGCCAATACTCCCATTTGCACCAGATATCCTTTCAATCCGTTTTGTACCATAACCACGCCGAGTGCATAAGAGACAGAGTCTGCCTGATTATCAAGCTTCACCGAAGTTCCTTTAATTTGTGCTGACATGGCAGTAGGGCTTAATACAGCGCACAAAAGCAAAGAGAATAATAGTAATTTCTTCATGTTTTTATTAATTTATATATTGATATTCGTTTATAGCTTCTGAGTATGTGCTCTTTATACTTAGGTGCAAAAATAGCATTTTTTATCTGTCTAAATTAAATATGACAACAAACTTATTATAAATTCTTGTAAAAACTTGAAAACTAATCACTACCTTTGCGCCTCTTTTATAGGCAAACTCTTTTATGTCGAATTTTCTTTGGGGTGGGAGCAAGCTTAATAAAAGGCTTTATTACCATATAGATATTTGAAATTTTTTAATGAAAACATTTGAAGAGTTAGGGGTTGCCGCGAATATTCGTCAGGCAATCGAAGAAATGGGTTATGAGAACCCAATGCCTGTGCAAGAAGAAGTGATTCCATATTTGCTTGGCGAAACAAACGACGTTATAGCATTAGCACAGACCGGAACTGGTAAAACTGCTGCATTCGGACTTCCTGTATTACAAAAAATTAATGTAAAAGAAAACGTTCCTCAGGCATTGATACTTTGCCCTACGCGTGAATTATGCTTGCAAATAGCCAGCGACTTAGCTGATTACTCCAAGTATATAGACAATCTTAGGGTGCTTCCTGTATATGGTGGTTCCAGTATCGAAAGCCAGATAAAATCTCTGAAGAGAGGCGTACAGATTATCGTTGCCACTCCGGGACGTCTTATCGACCTTATCAACCGTAAGACTGTTGATTTGGTGAATGTAAAATATGTAGTACTTGACGAAGCCGACGAAATGCTAAACATGGGATTCATGGATAGCATAGATGAGATTTTATCTAGAGTACCGGAAGAAAGATTGATGCTTTTGTTCTCAGCTACTATGCCGAAGGAGATAGCAAAAATCACTAAGAAATACATGCAGAATCCGAAAGAGATTACAATCGGACGTAAGAACGAAGGTTCTAATAATGTGAAGCATGTATATTACATGGTGCACGCCAAAGATAAGTATCTAGCATTAAAACGCATTGCGGACTATTATCCGAGTATATACGGAATTATTTTTTGTCGTACACGTCGTGAGACACAGGAGATAGCAGACAAGCTAATTCAAGACGGATACAATGCAGATTCTTTGCACGGTGATCTATCTCAGGCTCAGCGCGATTATGTAATGCAAAAGTTCCGCATACATAACCTGCAATTGCTTGTTGCTACTGACGTAGCTGCACGTGGATTGGACGTTGATAGCTTGACCCATGTAATCAATTACGGCTTGCCAGACGATATAGAATCTTATACGCACCGTAGCGGACGTACAGGACGTGCCGGAAAAACCGGAACATCTATTGCAATTGTCCATGTGAAAGAAAAGGGTAAAGTAAGAGAGATCGAAAAAATCATCAATAAGAAATTCGAACAAGGTGTAATTCCGTCAGGAGAAGCTATTTGCGAAAAACAATTGTTCAGCCTTGTAGATAGAATAGAAAAAGTGAAAGTAAACGAAGAAGAGATTTCAAATCTGCTTCCTTCTGTTTACAGAAAATTGGACTGGTTAGAAAAGGAAGATATAATCAAGCGTGTGGTTGCTCTTGAGTTCAACAGACTGATTGATTACTATAAAGAGGCTCAGGAAATAGAATCTCCTTCTGACCGTTTTTCTTCGCGCGATGATAAATTCCCACGTAAGAAAGATAGAGATAATAGAGACAGCAGAGATCGTTCTGATCGTTCAACAGGTGGAGGCGGGCGTCCTGCAGAAAGAGGTTACTCTCGTTTGTTCATCAATATCGGTCGTACTGACAATGTGAATCCTGCAACGCTGATGGGACTAGTAAATGATTTTGTACCTGAAAAGGTAAATATCGGACGCATAGACATCATGCAGAACTTCTCTTTCTTTGAAGTACCGGAACGTGATGCGCAGAAAGTAATAAAATCAATGAGCCGTCAGGAGCAAAACGGTCGTCGTATTTCGGTAGAAGTAGCTCAAGGAGGAAAAAGTGACAGAGGTGGAGATAACAGAGGTGGATCTCGCAATTTCAACACTCGTTCTGATATAGGCCAACGTAAAAGTTCGGGTTACAATTCACCGAAACATACGAACAAAGAACACAGAAAAGGAGGAGGACGTAAACCCAAATTCTCGTGACGTAATAAAAATACATTAAAAAGGGGGCGGATTTTAGAAATTCGCCCCCTTTTGTATTATTATATTAATGAGCTATTTACTCAATAATTTCTTTACTGTTTCTGAAATAGCCTTTCCGGCAGCAAGACCTGCTAATGCTTTTGTGGCTACTCCCATCACTTTACCCATATCGGCAGGGGATGCGGCTCCAACTTGAGCTATGATTTCTGTAATTTTAGCATCTAACTCTTCCTGCGATAATTGCTTCGGCAAGTATGTTTCTATCACAGCCAATTCAGCCAATTCTTTTTCGCTTAAGTCAGGACGGTTTTGTTGCGTGTAAATCTCAGCACTATCACGACGTTGTTTCGCCATTTTTTGCAGAATCTGAATTGCTGTTTCGTCAGACAATTCATCAGCCGCTCCTTTTGCTGTTTTTGCTTCCAAAAATTCTTTTTTCATGCCACGCAATGCTTCCAATCTTATTTTATCTTTTGCACGCATCGCGTCTTTAATATCTTCACTAACTCTGTCGAATAAGTTCATCGTTATATATTTATTGATTATTAATCGTTAAACAATCCACCTTGTTTCTTCACTTCGGGTTTATATTCGCTCGGATTGAACTTCTCATCACGTTTAAATACCGGCGTATTTTCCAAAGCATCTACTATCTTATCATTATCCAACTCGTCAGCAGATAATATAATAGGTTTTTGCCCAAAGAATGAAGTTCTGACAGCCATTGTCTGTATGCCGTCTTTGCCGTAATGTTTTTCTATCATCTCATTGATACGGCGTTTTTCCTCTTCTTCGTTTCTGATACGTTCTTCTTCTTCCAACTCTTCTTCTTCCGATAATTGGCGATAATGGTCTTCTATACCCGGAATGCTCGACATACCGAAACCTGTAGCCAGAAGGGTAATCTTAACTTTGTCTCCAAGATTTTTATCGGTAGCTGTTCCCCAGATAACTTCTATTTCAGGACCAAAGCGTTTCATGAAGTTAGCTACTGCTTCCATTTCTTCAACGATAAGCGGAGCTTCATCGCTCGAATATATATTGAACAGTATTTTCTTGGCATCGAATACATCGTTGTTGTTCAACAATGGCGAGTGCAGTGCATTCACAATTGCATCTTCGACACGGTTTTCTCCTTCGCCATATCCGCTACTCATGATAGCTACACCACCATCTTTAAGTATGGTCTTCACATCGGCAAAGTCGAGATTGATATGTCCATGAACGGTTATTATTTCGGCTATACCTTTTGCTGCAATAGTCAACGTATCATCGGCTTTTGCAAAGGCATTGGGTATAGTCAGATCGGCATAAATATCGATAAGCCGTTCATTGTTGATAACAAGAAGTGCATCTACATTTCTGGCAATATTTTCTACGCCTTTCAGGGCTTGTATAATCTTTTTGCGTCCTTCGAAAACAAATGGAATGGTAACGATACCAATAGTAAGGATGCCCATATCTTTTGCTATACGAGCTACCACAGGAGCAGCTCCCGTACCCGTTCCTCCTCCCATACCGGCAGTGATGAACACCATCTTCGTACCATCGCCCAACAATCTTTCAAGGTCTTCGCGACTCTCTTCCGCAGCAGCTTTCGCTACTTCGGGACGGTTGCCTGCACCTAATCCTTCTGTTGTTGTTTTTCCTAATTGAACACGTATTTCTACGGGTGATTCGCAAAGGGCTTGATTATCTGTATTACATAAAGCGAAAGATACGTCATGGATACCTTCGTTATACATATGATTTACGGCGTTTCCTCCACCTCCACCAACTCCAATCACTTTTATGATTGTCTGTGTTTTTCTTGGGAATTGGAAATCCAGTATTTTATCATCCATATCTAAAGATTTTATTTGTTTTTAATCAAAGCAGATCATGAAGGTTATTATTCTTCATCGTTGAACATGGTTCCTCCAAAATTCTGAATTTTTTCGAAGAAATTGAAAAGAGAGGTCTGCTTACCGTCTTTTTCTCTTTTTGGTTTCTTTGGCTTCTTAGATTCAGGTTCTTCTATTTCCACCTCTATTTCCTTCTCCACCACAGGTCGTATCGGTTCTATTACCGGAACAACAACTTCTTTCTTTTCGCAATTTTCATTTGCGAATAATAACAAGCTCAATGCTTGTGTGTAAAGAGGATTTTGAAGCAATTCGGCAGCATTATTTATATATACGCGTTTTGCAATTGCTCTTTTCACAGGTAGCTGAGATTTCTCTGCCAGATAATCGACCAATCCGTTCATCTGAGAGGCTCCACCTGTCAGGATAATTCCTGCTTCGAGCTTTTCCGCATATCCTGATTCTTTTATCTGATTAATCACGTTCAAAATTATCTCATCCTCACGCAATTGAATCACCTTGTTCAGTTCTTTTAAGTCAACTTCGGGCGCAACTTCTGTTGCTGCCTTATTTTTATCTTTACCCAGTTTGCCATAACGAATTTTATATGACTCGGCAGAATCGAAAACGAAGCCTAGCTCCTGTACGTCTTTTGTCACAGTACGTCCCCCGAAAGGTATTACAGACATATAGCGCAACAGTCCACCTTTGTATATAGATACTGTAGTTGTCCCCGCACCAAAATCGACAAGGGCACATCCGTTTTGCCTATCTTGTTCATCGAGAATCAGCGCTCCTGTAGCAGCTGGGCCTACAATAAATCCTGCAATTTCTATCTGAGCTTTTTCGGTAAGGCTTTTTATCAGATTATTCTTTATGTTGGGGCGACCAATTACCAGGCGGTAATGTCCTTCGATGGTCGAAGCTGTTTTATCTATTGGGTCTTCTTCGTAATTGCCATCGAGAAAATATTCGGGTGCAACTACACTATAGTTTGTAAAGAAATCCGGCTTATTGAGCTTTGCCTGTTGCTCCATATTATCGAGTAGAGCAAAGGTTATAGGCGTTGCCTCGTCCAGAAGTTTGGTTTCTTTATGCTCGATAGCCCGAAGCGATTTACCTGCAACAGACACATAAGCTTTCCCTATCTTCTTCCCAACTTTATTTTCGAGCAAGCTGATAAGTTTCTTTATCTTACCTGCAACTTCATCTATATTATATATTACACCATATTTTACACTCGAATCGGAAGGAATGCTTTCCGACGCAAGGATAGAAATTACTCCTTGCTCGTTTTTACGACCTAATACGCCAACTATCTTAGACGTACCTAAATCAATACCTACAATAAACCCTGCTTGTTCCATATACTTTATCTTTTTTTACCGATTCGAAAAAATCAGTCTAAAACCCTATCTTAGTTAACGTTTGGTACAGACCACTTGTTTGTCAAATTTCAGATTTATGACAGAATATTTATTCCAGCCCGTCTCGTTAAGTCCATTTTCATAGAATGCCATTAACTTATCCAAGCGTTCCTTATATCCGGTTAGGTCGCCTAATATTATCTGATGATCGCCTACACGAGGGATCAGAGTCACATCTTTATTAGGCATTACTATAATCTGTTCAACCTGTGCGTTCCAAAATTTATCTTCATGCAAAAATAGTGCAAATTTATATAAATCCGCCTTTGCAAAGTCCTCTTTTATCGATCCTGTAGCAATTGGCAAATATGCTGTAAACCTCCTAGACAATGGCATTTTACGACCATCATTATCAATATAATAATTCTCTCCACTATCGCTTATTACTCTCAGAATCGGCTTCCGTTCTTCTATCGAAGCTTTTATAGCACCGTTATTTGTCACAAATACATCCGCCTTTTTCACTAACTGGTTGGATAGTATGGCTTCTTCTATCGCATTCGTGTTGATATCTTTCAGATGTTTACCAATCGGGCTAAGGCCTTTTTCTTTTACATATTTAACAATATCTTCGGTGTCGACAAACTGGTCGCCATTTATACTATTAGCTACCTCTACTTCAAACTTAGTACAAACACCTTCTTTGGGCTTTTCTTGAAAGTAAAAAGCCGAAAAAATCAAATATCCTGCTAACAGGCAGATTCCGGTGATGACTAATATCTTTTTCATAATTTCTCTTCCAATATTTCTTTTATAGGTTCCAACAACTGGTCAATATCTCCTGCACCAATGGTCAGCAATACTTCTATATCGTTTCTATCTTTTAGTAAAGGCAATAATTCCTGCTTGTTACACAGCACTTTATCGCAAGTCACCTTATCAAAAATAATTTTAGAAGTAACACCTTCTATAGGCTTCTCCCTAGCGGGATAAATATCGAGCAAAATAAGTTCATCTAATAAAGACAAACTCTGTGCAAATTCGTCTGCAAAGTCTTTAGTGCGGCTATACAGATGCGGTTGAAATATACCTGTCAGTTTGCGGTCGGGATATAAAGCTTTGACAGACGTGATACTCGCTGCCAGCTCTTGCGGATGGTGTGCATAATCGTCTATCATTACTAATTTGTCCGTTTTCAAGATAAAATCGAAACGGCGTTTTGCACCCTGAAATGTAGCCATACCGTGACGTAGTTCGTCAGGTGTAGCACCATTGAGCCAAGCCAGCGCCATAGCGCCAATACCGTTCTCGATATTTATTTTGATAGGTACGCCTAATTGCACGTTATCAATCACACCCTTAGGTGTTACAAAATCGAAATGAATTTCTCCATCTCCTATTTTTATATTCTTGGCATGGAAATCTCCTTTATCTATCGAGTATGTATATACCCTAACATCTTCATTCGCTTTAGGTGAAAGTTTAATATTATGTTTCATCACCAAAGCCCCACCGGGTTGAATAAGAGAGGTGAATTTTTCGAAGCTTTTCAGATACTCTTCCTCTGTCCCGTAAATATCCAAATGGTCTGGATCGACAGACGTAATAAGGGCCATATACGGATGCAGCCAATGGAACGAACGGTCATATTCATCTGCTTCGATGACCGTAAATTCACTTTTATCGGAAAGCATCAAATTACTACCGTAGTTTTTTAGTATCCCACCCAGAAAAGCATTCGTATCGAGATGCGACTGCTTTAGAATATGGGCTAACATGCTGGATATGGTCGTTTTACCATGTGTTCCGGCACAACAAAGGGCTTTACTTGACTTGGTTATAGTACCCAAAACCTGTGCCCTCTTTTGCATGATGAAATCATTTTCTTTAAAATAAACAACCTCCTCATTATCAGATGGTACAGCAGGTGTATATACAACTAAGGTATCATTCTTGTCTTTACAATAGGCAGGAATGAGTTGTAATTTATCTTCGTAATGTACTTGTGCTCCTTCTTTTACCAATTCTTTGGTCAAAGGTGTTTCTGTTCGGTCATATCCGGCAACTTTCATCCCTTTCGACATGAAATAACGAGCCAGATTGCTCATTCCGATACCTCCGATTCCGATAAAATATATTGACCGTATATTATCCATCTTATTTATTCACTAGTTTTATCACCTCATCCACGATTCTATTAGCCGAATCGAGCTGAGCCAAATTAAGTATATTTTCGGATAAGGCCTCTAGCTTTTCCTTATCGTTAACTGTTTCTAAGGCTACAGATACCAGATTATCCATAGCAGCATTATCATTAATCAAAATAGCGGCCTGTTTGTTCACCAATGCCATCGCATTTTTTGTCTGATGATCTTCCGCTACGTTCGGTGAAGGCACTAATATAACAGGCTTACCCAACAAACAAAGTTCGGATATAGAGCTGGCTCCCGCACGGGAAATAACAAGATCGGCAGCCTTGTATGCTAGATCCATACGGGTGATAAATTCGTGCAGATGTATATTCTCTGGGGTTCCTTTACTTGCCAAATCCATATTCAATTCGAATGAATAGAGCTTACCACATTGCCAAACTATTTGTACATCCGAATCTATCAATTTATCAATATTGGATAATATGCTTTTATTAATAGTTCTGGCTCCCAGACTACCACCAATAATAAGTATAGTTTTCTTTGACGGATCAAGATTAAATTCCTTATAAGCCTCTTCTTTTGTTATAGTTGGTGACAATAGCTCTTGTCGGCAAGGATTACCTGTCATCACTATCCTGTCTTTAGGAAAGAATGCTTCCATACCTTCGTAAGCCACACATATCTTAGATGCCTTTTTCGCCAAAAACTTATTCGTAACTCCTGCATAGGAATTTTGCTCCTGAATGAGTGTCGGAATTTTCATCGCATTTGCTTTATAAAGAATAGGTGCACTAGCATATCCACCAACACCGATTGCAATATGCGGTTTGTAATCTTTCAATATTTCCTTCGCTTTCTTCAGGCTTTTCCAGAATTTCCAAATAGCAGAAAAGGCTTTAATGATATTCTTCCTGTTTATTCCCGATATTTCAATTCCAATAATATCATAGCCCGCAGCCGGAACTTTTTCCATCTCCATGCGCCCCTCGGCACCTACGAAAAGAATTTCGGCATCAGGATACCTTTCTTTTATAGTATTGGCTATAGAGATAGCAGGAAAGATATGCCCTCCTGTTCCTCCTCCGCTAATAATTGCTCTTAGTTTTTCCACTTTTCAATCTGTTGTTGGTTCATGTCCATCAAATGTCTCAAAATCCACATTAGCTATGCTTTCATCCACATCTTCATGATCCGAATTATTCAGTTTTGATGAACAAGCCAGTATTATACCAAAATAGGCACAAGTAATAATTGTCGATGTTCCTCCACGACTAACCAATGGCAATGGTTGTCCTGTCACCGGAATGAGGTTTACAGCTACAGCCATATTCGCGAGAGCCTGTACGGTAAGGATAAGCCCTGCCCCAAGAATAAGATAACGTGGAAATTTTTTTTCGCATTTGGATGCTAACACTCCACATCGAACCATTAGGGCTACATATAGCAGTAAGACAAAAAGTCCACCCAGCAAACCCATTTCTTCTAATATAATTGCAAATATAAAATCCGAATAGGCTTGTGGCAAGAAATCACGCTCTGTACCACTACCAGGGAGCCCGATAACTCCACCATTAGCAATTGCTATCTTGGCATGGGATACTTGATAATTGTCGTCTGTTATTTTATATGCAATACTTCCATCTTCATTCTTATCGAAAATTGAAGCTTGATTTTCATTCGAGTGTCTTTCTATACGATTCTTCCATGTTGTTAGACGGTCAGGCATATAGTCTTTTGCACTGTTCGGTAGCAATGCCAATCCACCGAATACCAAAACGATACTACCTATACCTATCAAAGCTATTAGTCCTAGTTTTTTCAAACTCACTTGTCCGATGAACATCATCAGAAAACAAACTCCAAACAATAGACAAGCTGTAGATAAATTTTCGGGGGCAATAAGCAGACAAAGCCCACCTATTCCAATTATCAACGTTTTAAATATCCAACTTTCATTATCCGGCTTCATTTTACTAAGGAAGAAGGCAACAAAACCAATTGCCGATATTTTTGCAAATTCGGATGGCTGTATTGTAAACGCTCCTACTCCCAGCCAACGTTGAGCGCCATTTACGTCTTCGCCCATAAACATTGTTGCAACAAGTAATATGGCTGATAGAGGCAATCCCAACAAAAGAACGGAAAAGAAACGGCTAGGCACTCTTTGCAAGAACATAACTACAGCAGACCCTATAAGCAAGAATGCTCCATGACGAAGAATCGGTGCCCAATGGCTTTGTTGACGATAAGCAATTGTACTCGTAGCACTAAAGACTTCGAGTAATGATATGATACATAGCGCTATGAATATACACCATATTACCTTATCACCTTTAAATGCTCTTCCTAAAAAATTGAATTCCATACCGATTACAATTTTCTGACATATTCCTTAAATTGTTTACCCCTGTCCTCATAATTTTTGAACAGGTCGAAACTTGCACAACACGGAGATAACAAAACCGTATCTCCTTCCTGAGCTAATTCATATGCTTTCTTGACAGCATCCTGCATAGAAGAGGTATCTTCTATCTTTTCTATTTTTCCATCAAAAAATTTATGAAGTTTGCTATTATCTACACCCAGAAAAACAAGAGCCCGCACTTTATCTTTTACAAGTTGTTCTATCTCTGAGTAATCATTTCCTTTATCTGTCCCTCCTAAAATAAGAATGACCTTAGTCTTCATACTTTGCAACGCATACCAGCATGAGTTTACATTCGTGGCCTTAGAGTCGTTAATAAACTGTACGCCTCTTACTTTAGCTACTTTCTCGAGCCGATGTTCTACTCCCTGAAAGTCACTGAGAGACTGACGAAGGTTCTCATCTGTTATATCCAGTAACTTTGCCGTAATACCGGAAGCCAGTGAATTATATAGATTATGCGTGCCCTCTAATGCTAATAAATCCTGTTCCATGGTAAACATAGATTTAGGGGTATTAATAATGATCTTATTATTATCAAGGTATGCAATAGCGTTTCCTGTTTTACAGTTATCGAATGAATATTGCTTTCCTTTCGAAATAAGTTTTTTTATCTCTTTACTTACAACCGGGTCTTCTTCCCAGAATATAAATGCATCTTCCTCCGTTTGATTCTGTACTATACGCATTTTTGCATCCACATACTTCTGCATATCATGATCGTATCTGTCGAGATGGTCGGGGGTAATATTAAGCAGGATAGCAATATCTGCTTTGAATGAATACATATTCTCTAACTGGAAGCTACTTAGTTCCAGCACATAATAATCATAGTTTTCTTCAGCTACCTGACGGGCAAAACTCTTCCCTATATTCCCTCCCAAGCCGACGTTCAATCCGGCAGATTTAAGGATGTGATAGATCAAACTTGCTGTAGTTGTTTTTCCATTACTACCTGTGATACAAATCATCTTGGCAGAAGTGTAACGTTTGGCAAATTCCATCTCGGAAAGAATAGGAATTCCTTTTTCGATCGCTTTCTGAACAAGAGGTGCATAATTAGGGATACCCGGACTTTTTATGATTTCCGTTGCAGCGAGAACAAGTTCTTCTGTATGTCCTTTCTCTTCGTAAGGAATACCGTATTGTTTCAGTTCAGTTTTGTATTTATCCTGCATAGCCCCATTGTCCGATAAAAAGACATCGAAACCTTTGGATTGTGCAAGTATGGCCGCACCAACACCGCTTTCGCCTCCTCCTAATATTATGATCTTATCCATATCTGTGATTTATCGCATTTTCAATGTTGCCAATGTAAGTACAGCAAGAATAATACCTATAATCCAAAAACGCACTACTATTTTAGATTCGGGTATCGGAGCTATAGGTTTTTGCCATTTTGCCACTATTCCTGCATTTCCCGCTTTCTGGAAATGGTGATGCAAAGGTGTCATTTTGAAAATACGACGACCTTCGCCATATTTCTTCTTTGTTAATTTGAAATAAAACACCTGCATCATTACAGACAAGCTTTCGACAAAGAATATACCACACAAAATAGGTAATAGTAATTCTTTATGTATCACAACTGCAAATACTCCGATAATTCCTCCTAACGTCAAACTACCTGTATCGCCCATAAATACTTGCGCAGGGAAAGCATTATACCACAAGAAACCTATTGTTGCCCCAATAAATGCTGCAGCAAAGATCACCAGTTCCTGACTACCCGGTATAAACATTATATTCAGATAGGAGGCAAATTCCATATGCCCCGACACATAGGCTAATATACCCAGCGTGACACCTATAATGGCAGAGCTTCCTGCCGCTAGGCCATCTAATCCGTCTGTGAGATTTGCTCCGTTCGATACTGCAGTGACAATGAATATCACTACAAGAACGAATAATATCCAAGCAGCCGGTTCGGCATAATCGCCCATGAAAGAAACAAGTCTCTCATAGTCGAAATTGTTATTCTTCAAAAAAGGAATGGTAGTCTGTGTAGACTTTGCTCCTTCTGCCTGAAAACTGACATGCTCTATTACATTGTCTTGATTGCGGTATTCTATATTTTCGCGAATGATAACATCAGGGCTCATGTAAAGCGTAAGTCCAACTATAAGACCAAGACCAATTTGCGCTATTATCTTAAATTTACCATGTAGTCCTTCTTTATCCTTTTTGAATACTTTTATATAATCGTCTAAAAAGCCAAGAGACCCAAGCCAAATGGTAGTAATAAGCATCAGGATGATGTAAACATTATCTAATCGGGCAAGTAACAACACCGGAACGAGGATAGCTATGATAATAATAATTCCACCCATAGTCGGAGTACCAACCTTTTTCAGTTGCCCCTCCAAACCAAGATCCCTCACAGTATCGCCTATCTGCAGCTTTCGCAGTTTATCGATAATACGACGTCCTATGATGGTAGAGATCAACAATGAAAGAACTACCGCCATAGCGGAACGGAATGAGACATAGCGGAACATCCCTGCTCCAGGAAAATCCAACTGATCTAAAAAATCGAAAAGATAATACAACATTTTATGCCTGTAATTTTAATAATATGTTATTCTGCAAATATATTCCTTACCACTTCTCTATCATCGAAATGGTGTTTCAACCCTTTCACGTCCTGATAGTCTTCGTGCCCCTTTCCTGCTATGAGTATCACATCACCTGGTTTTGCCAATGCGCAGGCAGTTTTTATCGCTTGTTCGCGCTCGACAATAAGCAGGGTTTTCTTCAATTGCTGACTGTTTAACCCATCTGCCATATCATTGATTATGGCCTGAGGCTCTTCCCAGCGTGGGTTATCGGAAGTGAGTATCACTTGATCACTCAGTCTTACCGCTTCACGTGCCATTATCGGACGTTTTGTTTTATCCCTGTTTCCTCCGCAACCGACAACGGTAATAACTCGTCCGTTACCATCCAGCACTTCATGTATGGCTTCCAGCACGTTAGTCAAGGCATCGGGAGTATGCGCATAATCTACGATTGCCGTAAAATCTTGCGGAGAACGAATAGTTTCGAAACGTCCCGAAACAGGTTTCAATGTACTTAATATAAGTAAGGCCTGCTCCGAATCCTGCCCTAGCAATACTGTTGCACCATATACGGCAAGTAGGTTATAGACATTGAAAACTCCTACGAATTGTACCTGCAATTCTTTTCCATTTATTTCTATAGCCGTACCATCGAAATGTTTCTCTATTATCCTTGCTTTGAAATCTGCCAAAGATTTAACTGAATATGTATGCGCTTCTGCTTTTGTATTCTGAAGCATTACCAATCCATTCTTATCATCGATATTGGTAAGGGCAAAAGCTGTTTCGGGCAAATTGTCGAAAAACGCTTTTTTCGCTTTCAGATATTCAGCCATTGTTTTATGATAATCTAAATGGTCTTGTGTAATATTGGTGAATATACCTCCATCGAATTTCAGACCACTGATACGTTTCTGGTGTATGGCGTGTGAACTCACTTCCATAAAGGCATAGTCACATCCTCCGTCGACCATCTTCGCCAGCATCTCATTCAAAGAAATAGGGTCAGGTGTGGTATGGGTAGCATGGAAGACTTCGCCATCTATGTAGTTTGCCACTGTCGACAACAGCCCGACTTTATAACCCAGCTTGCGAAACATCTCGTAAAGCAATGTGGCTGTAGTTGTTTTTCCATTCGTACCTGTAACACCAACGAGCTTCAACTTCGCCGAAGGATCTCCGTACCAATGTGAAGCCATTTTTCCGGCAACATCGGCGCCATCTTTTACCTTTATATAAATGATACCATCTTTTGAGGTATCTATAGAATCCTGATGAACAACAATTTTTGCGCCTAAATCAAGTGCATTGCCAATATATTGATGTCCGTCTACCTGTACACCTTTCAGTGCTATAAAAGCTGATCCGGCTATGGCTTTGCGCGAGTCAGTAAAGACGCCTGTAACATCAATATCTGTGTCTCCTTTTATTTCAATTACATCTATGTTCTTAAGTAAGTCCTGTAACTTCATATCTGTATTCTTTTAATTTAATTCTATTATAATCGTAGAGCCTTTTACTATTCGGACTCCGGCTCCCTGCGATTGCTTTCTTACTTTTCCTGCACCTGAAATTCTTACCTTCAAACCAGCGTTTTCGAGCAGGTATATGGCATCACGTGCTCCCATACCGATAACGTTAGGAACTAACCCTTGTTTAGCCACATTATTTTCCAAAACTATATCTTTCATCAAAGAATCGGTTTTCGCTCTTATCCAATCTGTCTTATCTCCTGAAAAAGAGTATGACTGATCTAATTTTTTAAGGACGATCTCTGTGTTTTTCAGAGAGCCATTCTTTACTACAGGGATCAAAGAATTTACAGTATCTTTCGGCGCCGGAATAGGTGTGGACACCAGATTTTTCATATATATACCTTCTGCTATATTCTTGAATACAGCACCGGGCATCAGACCTCCCGATGGAATACCTTGGGGCCTGCGTATCCCTACAAAACAAGTGTACTGCGGGTTATCGGCAGGGAAATATCCACAAAAAGATACGTAATAATTGCTTTTATTATATGTACCGCCCGAAGCTATCTGAGCCGTACCTGTCTTCCCTGCAATAGGGAACAACTTAGAAGCAACTGCCTTTCCTGTACCGTCAGTAACAACGCCTTGAAGTATATCTTTTACCTGATTTAATGTTTTATCAGAACATAATGAAGGGTTGATAATTTCAGTCTCGAACTCTTCTTCTATTTTTCCATTTTTCAAAAATGCTTTTGTCAAAAACGGCTTGATCATCTTTCCGTTATTGGCAATACCATTATAAAACATAAGCATATAGATAGGAGGGACTTGGGTTTCATACCCGAACGACATCCACGGGAGTGTAGTCTTTGACCACGGATTACCTTTGTCATCGGGGAAGCGAATAAGAGACGTTCCTTCTTTTCCCTTCAATGGTACATCCCATTCTATTTTTTTAGTAATCCCAAGATCGTGTATATGTTGTGCATACTTACGAGGATTGGCTTCATATCCTTTTAATATCATTTGTGCTATCACCGTATTAAGGGATGAATACATACCTTGAGCCACACTTACATACCCCTTATTTCGGCGACCTTCATCGTGATCATGTACTGTTTTTCCTTTATAATTGTAAAAACCTGTACCCACATAAAATGAGTCCGTAGGTGTGATCAGCCCATCTTCTAAGGCAACCATCAATGAAATGGTTTTGAATGTAGAACCGGGCTCAGACATATAAGAAAACGCATTTGGATTACCTTCGGCATACACACCTTCCGACATGCGATCAAGATTAGTGATTGCTTTTATTTCGCCTGTAGCCACTTCCATTACAATGGCAACACCTGATTCAGCTTTTGTTTCCGCTAGTTTTTGATACAATGCTCTTTCAGCCATATCCTGAATATCGACATTCAGCGTGGTCTGTATATCCCAGCCTTCGACAGACTCTTCGAGTATTACATCAATCCAGCGTCCCTGAACTCTCTCTCTGGTTTTCAATCCTGGCACACCCTTCAAAATCGAATCATATTTCAATTCGATACCACTAGAGCCTCCAGATTCAAAATCTTTATAAATAGAACCGACAGTACGTCCTGCTAAACGTCCGAAAGGTTTTTTACGCATTGTTTTTTCTTCCGTAAACAAGCCACTCCTATTGCTTCGCTGATTAAAGAACGGGAAAGTCATGACCTCTTTCAGATCTACATAGTTGATGTCGGGACGGATAATTCTTATATAGCGACTTTTGACTTTTACTTTTTTGTCTGAACCGCTTTTCTTATTCTTTTCTATTGCTGCCAATTCCTTACGGCTAAGCTCCCAACCATCGAGTATTATCTTCTTGTATTGCGCAGCACTCCTATCTGGAAATTTTTTAGACAGGGCTTGAGAAAGAGGTGTAGCATATTTCATCAATGTGTCTTTCCTTATCCCCTCGGACATGAAATCGACATATACCCCGTATAAAGGTTCGCTGGTGGCGAGCAAGCGCCCATCATCGGCATATATATTTCCACGATTGGGACGCACCTCCCTATCTTTCTTGACAGTCTCCTGACGACCTAATTCCCGCCAGATGCTCCCCTCCGAATATTTAATCTTGAAAATATAGACAACAATTGCGATAAAGATAAGAGACAAAAGCAATACCAGCCAACCATAACGACTGACCGCAACATTTTTCATTGCTCCTTCTGTTTTTTTTGCCATACCCCTCTTCTACCTTCTGCTTATTGTTATTTTTTTATTTTATATGTCGGCTCTTTAGTTTGACCTATTTCGACACCATTTTTTCGCACCAAGTCTTCAACTCTCGCTTCGCGACTGACGCCCATCAATTCTGCCGAAATGGTCTGGGATTCATATTTAGCATCTTTTAGATCTCTCTGTAACGTCTCTATTTTTGCACGCTTTTCTATACAGCTATATCTATTACTGATGTAAAAAACCAAAATAATGAAAACTGTAATGATAAAACGGGCATTCTTCCAGAAGAAATCTTCGGTAAACACCGTCCCTCCCAGAATGTACATCACTTTCTTTTTTACGTCTTTTGCTTTCATACCAGTTCGCTAAATAACCCGTATATCATTAAATCTTCTCTACAATCCTTAGTTTTGCGCTCCGCGAACGGGGATTACGCTCTTCCTCTTCACGTGATGGAACAATTACCTTGTTGTTTACAAGTTTGAAAGGTGTTTCAAAATTTCCGAAAAAATCCTGTTCTACTTTTCCTTCAAAGTTTCCGGTCTTAAAAAAGTTCTTTACCAACCTGTCTTCTAGCGAATGATAGGTAATAACAGAGATACGCCCCCCGACGTTCAACACATCCAAAGCCTGCTCCAGCATTTCTTTCAACGTATCCATTTCTTCATTCACTTCGATACGCAATGCCTGAAACGCTTGAGCCAAAATTTTCTTTTCTTTTTCTCCTCTACCGACAAACGAAGCCAATGTGTCGAGCAAGTCACTTGTTCTCTTATAAGAATTTTCTTTTCTCCTTTTTACGATAGCAGAAGCTATACGCCTCGATTGCTTCAGCTCACCATAGAGATAAAAGATATCTGCTAATTTTTCTTCCGTATAATTGTTGAGTATGTATGCCGCCGTTTTTTTACTTTGCTGATTCATCCGCATATCGAGATCCCCATCTTCGAAACGGAATGAAAAGCCACGCTCTTCATCATCGAAATGATGTGATGAAACCCCCAAGTCAGCAAGGACTGCATCTACGCCGTCTACGTCATAATATCGCATAAAGTTTTTCAGAAAGCGAAAGTTGCTACGAACAAATGTAAACCTACTATCAGATTTTACATTTGCAATTGCATCTTCATCCTGATCGAAAGCATATAAGTGACCTTCTTTTCCAATACGTGAAAGTATTTCCCTGGAATGTCCGCCACCCCCAAACGTAACGTCCACACATATGCTGTCTGTACGGAGATTCATTCCGTCCACACTCTCTTTGAGTAGTACCGGTATGTGATAAACATCTGCCATGATTAGTCGTTTTGTGAGTCGTTATTCATTAAAGCCTGCAAACTGGAACTGAAATCATCTGCCGAGATAAGTGTATTCTCCAATGCCTCTTTAGTCCATATTTCGATTGTATTGTCAACACCTAAAAATGTAACATCGGAAACTATCCCCATCATCTGACAATAACGCTTAGGTATCAATATACGTCCATTTGCATCCATCTCCAACCTTTCAGCATCTACAACAAACTGCCTGAACAATGCCTGCTGCACCTTATCCCACCTGTTGAGTCGTAAACGAAGCGTTGCAAGCTCATCTTCCCAGACCTGCACAGGATAGAGAACAAGGCAATCCTGAAAAATATCTTTCCTGAGTATCAATGTATTTTGGGCGGAAGCTTGTAATATCTTCCGAAAAGCAGCCGGTACAAAAATTCTGGCTTTTGTATCGATTTTAGCTTCTATGTTTCCCAAAAATTGCACTATACAACGTGTTGTAATTTAACAATATACATTTCCCGACGTAAAGGTATAAAAATAAAACACTTTCCCCCACTTTGCTCCACTTAAATTGACAAAAAAGTTATTAACAACAATGTTCATAAGTTATCAACATAATAACAGCGCTGATTATCTTATACTTACAGTACGTTATCAACAATTTATCAACATTTATAAGTAGTTAGTATTCAAGGAGATTAGCTCAACTCCAGTCCATAAAAGATGCTTCTTTTATCAGCATGACAAAAAATACGATAAAGACTCTTCTATAGAATTTATTTAAGAAAAAACATCCTTTCTTTTTGGATATATAAAAATAATAAATAAATTTGCGTGTACTATTATACTATTACACATATATAGAATTAAATATAAATAATTATAACTTAAATTGAATCAAATGATTAACGTAAAAAAAATCACCTTCGGGTATGGTAAAAAGCTTATCTTCGATGATTTTTCTCTTTCGATAGAGAAAGGGAAAGTCTGCGGATTGTTAGGTAAAAACGGAGCAGGAAAGTCAACATTGCTTTATCTGCTGACCGGACTTCTAATTCCTAAACATGGAAAGATAGAATATAAAGGGGTAGATGTATCGAAAAGGAAACCTTCTTCACTCAGAGACATCTTTATTGTACCCGAAGAGTTTGACTTACCCAAGATTTCGCTAAAGAAATATGTTGCTATTAATAAAGAATTCTATCCCGAATTCAGTCAAGAGCAACTAGACAAAAATCTGGAACATTTCGACATGACAGCGGACACTCATTTAGGGGCATTGTCTATGGGACAGAAAAAGAAAGTATTTATGAGTTTTGCATTGGCGACAAACACATCGCTATTAGTAATGGACGAACCGACAAACGGACTGGATATACCTAGCAAAAGCCAGTTCAGAAAATTTATAGCTTCGGGTATGACTGATGAAAAAACCATACTGATATCGACTCATCAGGTGCAGGATGTGGACAAATTACTGGAGCAGATAATGATATTAGACAACAATAAGATACTACTTAACAGCTCGGTTTCGCACATTTGTCAGAAACTACGCTTTGTAGAAAGTTTTAATGAAAACCTGATCAAACAGGCTATATACAGTTCTCCTTCGATACAAGGATATAACCTCATCTTGCCGAATGAAGAGAACGAGGAAACTCCACTAAATCTGGAAACATTATTCAATGCTACATTGAGCAAAACCGAGAGCATCACAACTATCTTACATTAACCCAAAATATTTTTATATATGAATAACAACGATATTTTCAGCATGAAACGTTTGTTCCTGCTATTACAAAAAGATATTCAGGAGAACTGGAAAAAATATTTGATACACATCGCCACTGTATATGGGGCACTTGTTGTAGTTCTCTCTTTCAATTCCATTCCTAATGTAACATACGAAGGCAGTGCGGAATATGAGAATAAAAATTTGATCACCTTCACCATCTTCATCTTTTTCGTCATGGGAACAGTCTTCGCCTCTACAATGATGGAACCTATGAACAATAAGGCCAAACGTATATCATTTCTCATGAACCCATCGTCTGCGTCCGAGAAATTTTTATCGCGTTGGTTGATAGTTACTATTGCTTATATAATAGTATTCCTACTGATAATCATTCCAGCCGACGCAACACGCGTATTTATATGCACCTTACGTTATCCGGGCATAGATATACCGTTTATCGATTTTAGTAAAATAGTAGGAGAAAGTGAATCATGGAACGAATATGCTTTTCATCCTAAAATGTTTATGATAATAGGCTCTTTGTTCTTTCTTCTCCAATCCGTATTCGTTTTGGGCAGTACATTCTGGCAAAGAAACACGTTTATAAAAACCTTTTCGGCAGGATTAATAATCAGTGCAACATACCTTTTTATATGTTACAAACTGATTACGGTGCTATTTGATAATGGAATGGAGGACTTTGCTCATTCGACTTCATTAGATAGGGGCGAAGAGAATTCATTTATAATAATATCAGCCATACTCATCTCTTTTACGCTTATAAATTGGATTCTGGCATTTTTCAGATTTAAGGAATCGGAAATAATTAAAAGATTGTAATCTATGGATTTTAAAGAAAATAAAGCAATATATCTGCAAATCGCAGAACGTATCTGTGACGAGATTTTGCAAGATAAATATAAAGAAGAGGAAAGAGTACCTTCTGTACGCGAGTATGCTGCAATTGTAGAAGTAAACTTCAATACGGTGATGCGCACTTTCGAGTATCTGCAATCGCAAGAAGTGATATATAATAAGCGTGGAATCGGCTACTTTGTCTCTACGGATGCAAAAAAACTGATACTGAAAGTACGCAAAGAAACTTTTATGAAAGAAGATCTCTGTAATTTTTTCAAACAGGTTTATACCTTGGATATCCCAATGGAGGAAATCACCGAAATGTATAAAGAATACAGTAAAAAACAATCAAAATAAATAAAATATGAGACTAACTACCAAAATAGTTCTGGGGATTATCGCTGCTTTTTTTCTGATAAATATAATAATTATCGTCTGCCTTTCAATAAATTATGAGAGACCTATCACCGATAAAGAACTTAGACAAGAAGATATCAAAATGGCATCAATAGACATACCTCCTTATAAGGTCATCACACTGGATATGGAAAGTAATGATAATATCTACTTTACAGGAACGTTAAACATTCATCCTTTGATAGATGAGAATGAAAAGAAAAAGTGGCCGTTTCCCGATGCCGGAGAAAAGAATAAATTATTAATCACAGAAAAGCTAAAACCAAATATAAGGCAAGTGCTAGCAGGTGATACGCTCAAACTGTACTTAAAACCATCTGATGACATGATGGAAAGAAAAAGAGACTCCAGAATGTATCATACGGACTCGAAAATAGATCTATTTTTATTTACCAACTCAGACATTAATTTTAAGAATAACATTTTTTTTATTTCTGTAAATGTTAACGATATAACAGCGAATAGTGTCAATATTAGTACTGGCGGAAAAGTACAGCTACAAAATTGTAATATAGATACAGTTAATCCGATCGTCAGAGATAACAATGAATCTTTCTTCTTTGTCCGAAATCTAAATATAGACAACAGCAGAATAGATATATTGAATTGCAAGTTCATGGAAGATAATGAACTGAATATAAACAATAGTAAGATTGGAACAGGAAATTTTTCCGGATATACGAATCAAGCAATAGTTATTCCATCGAATACCTTCAAAAAAATAAATCTTGTAAAACAACCTGACGAAAGAGCTGTTAACATAGAAATACTTTCAGATACAGTACAATTCATATTTCCATAATGAATATTTGTTAGAGAAAAGGACGGTTTTTTAATTGTAAAAAGCCGTCTTTTATTTTATCATGAGAATTTATTCTTCCATCTGTATTTCATCCAAAGGATTCCAAAATACAATACGCCAATTCGAAATCCTACCATTAGAAACAACAACTCCTTCTGCTTCTAATAGTTTCTGCATCTCTCCCGAGCTACCAAATGCATCCATACCCGACAATACACCCTGACTGTTAACCACCCTGTGAGCCGGAATCCCTGTTTCTTGCGATGAACATCCGGACATAACTCGCCCTACCATCCTCGACATATTAGGATAGCCCATCGCCTTAGCGACAGCTCCGTAGCTCGTCGCCCTCCCGTAAGGAACGCATCTGACTATTGCGTAAACTCCCTGTGCAAAATCCTCTTTATCTAATTTGGACATATTTATCTATATGCAAAGAAAACTGTATCCGAAATTCTAAAATAGTAATTATGTAAAAATAGAGAAAATGACTTACTTCTGTAACCTTTGTTAGTTTTTTGTTTTCAAGGTTTGCATTTTTACTTATATTTGTAATTGAAATACACGCTCTTATTTATTGCTAAATCAAAAAATCTTTATTTAATATTTGATATCATGAACAAGTTTAAATTATTACTTATTATTGTGTGTGCGCACACAATAATTTTGGAAAACAGCCTCAAGGCGCAGTCCAAATCGGATGCGGGAGAGCTGTTCAAAGTAGCTATTGCCGGGTATACATTCGTGCATTTCAATCTGGACGAGACATTGAAGATGATGAAAGAAGTAGATGTACATTACCTGTGCATCAAGGACTTCCATCTTCCATTAAACAGTACAGACGAACAAATAGCCGCATTTCATGCTAAGCTGGCTAGTTATGACGTGACAGGCTATGCTGTTGGTCCGATTTATATGAAAACAAAGGAAGAAGTGGACAAAGCTTTCGATTATGCTAAAAGAGTGGGTGTAAAACTGATTGTGGGTGTGCCCAATCATGAGATACTACCCTATGTAGACCAAAAGGTGAAAGAGTATGACTTCAAATATGCTATCCATCTTCATGGCCCGGATATCAAGCTATATCCGAATGCAAAAGATATATATGAGAATGTAAAGAATCTGGATGCGCGTATCGGTATGTGTTTGGACATTGGTCATGATGCTCGCGACGGACAAGACCCGATCGCAGACCTGAAAAAATATAAAGACCGCGTATTCGACATTCATATGAAGAATACAACAGCAGCAGCAAAAGAAGGTAAAACAGGTGAGATAGGACGTGGAGTTATAGACATTCCCTCATTTGTAAAGATGCTTCGCAAAGTGAAATATACTGGTGCATGCAGCCTCGAATATGAGCGTAATATGAAAGCGCCATTAGCAGGAATAGCAGAGTCTATCGGTTATTTCAGAGGGGTAATAGATGCTACTAAATAGACTGGTACAGAAGAACACAAAAAGAGCAGAGGCTGTAATGGTCTCTGCTCTTTTTGTAAAAGAATATGTATACTTTTACAGATAAAATATATAATTATGAAGATTACCCTTTTGGCTATAGGTAAAACGGATGCTGGATATTTCATAGATGCTGTGAATGAATATCAGAAACGGCTCGAACACTATATTCCTTTCGAGATACAAATTATCCCCGATATAAAGAATACCAAAAACCTTACTGCGGAACAGCAAAAGGAAAAAGAGGGCGAACTTATACTCAAAAGCCTGCAAGCAGGAGATTACCTCGTCTTGCTGGATGACAAGGGTAAAGAATATACATCTATGCAGTTTGCCTCATATATAGAGAAGAAAATACATACTGTAGCTAAGAGATTGGTATTCGCTATCGGAGGACCTTATGGTTTTTCGGATGCAGTATATGTCAAAGCTAATGAGAAACTGACTCTGTCACGAATGACTTTCTCGCATCAAATGGTGAGGCTAGTATTTGTAGAACAGCTATATAGAGCTATGACCATTCTCAACAATGAGCCTTATCATCATGAATAGCATTTCTTGAAAAAGCATTCCCCTTTCTGAAGCCGAATTACCAATAAAGCTTACAGAAAAGGGAATAAAGTATGAAAAGAATGTGTTCTTAGGAAACTACATTTCAACCTCTGAAACTAATTTACCATCAAATAGATTTATAATACGTCCTGCATAACCTGCATCGTGCTGGCTATGAGTAACCATAACTATTGTTGTACCTTCATTATTCAGTTCTGTCAATAACGACATAACTTCCTTGCCGTTTTTCGAATCCAGATTTCCGGTAGGCTCATCGGCTAGTATCAGCTTGGGATTGGCAACTACTGCACGGGCAATAGCTACACGTTGTTGTTGACCTCCTGATAATTGCTGCGGAAAATGTTTCACGCGATGTGAAATCTGCATCCTATCCATTGCAGCCTCGACTTTCTGTTTACGTTCCGAAGCTGATACTCCCATATAGAGCAATGGTAATTCGATATTTTCGAAAACATTTAGTTCATCAATCAGATTGAAACTCTGGAATACAAATCCGATTACTCCTTTGCGCAGGCTTGTCCGTTGAGATTCGGTAAAATTACTTACATCAGTTCCATTCAGAAGGTATTTGCCTCCTGTAGGATTATCCAGCAGTCCCAGGATATTGAGTAATGTAGATTTACCACAACCCGATGGTCCCATAATGGCAGTGAATTCACCTTCTTTGATTTCTAATGTGATATTGTTTAATGCCCATGTCTCTACTTCGTCTGTGCGGAATACTTTCTGCAAATTCTCTGTTCTAATCATAATTTTTATTTTTTATGGTTTATTATTTACTCTAATATCATTACCAGCATTTCCTGATCGCCTAAATCTTCATATTGCTTTTTCAGATTGTCTTGCTGAGGCTGGGGTAATGAGGCAAAATCTTTTTGCTTAATAATAGATTCCAACTGATACTTTGTATATCCTATATGCAAGCGCTTTCCATTGGCCATCATATTATTACCTATCAGAGGAATGCCACCTTCGAGAGAATTTTCGATCACAAACTCTTCCGGCAATTTATGCGATGGAATATTATATAATTTCTTAGATGCTTTATCGTAATATGCATAATTGAATATCACACTCCCATTATTTCTGGTATTAGGACAATCATAATTTTTGGTGTACATGATGAATATAAAATCAGATGTTTCTGTCCATACGTAAGGGATCAATTTATCCGATTTATCTCCGTACAAGCCTGTTTCGCCATCCAATTTCTGTTTACCGAAATCCATGATATAAACAGGTTTCAACTCCTTCTCCGACACCATCCTGTATATAGTATCGTTGTATCCCTGACGTACAGTTAGCTGATCATCATAGTAGTATAGAAAACGCTGATCGGGATTGGTTGCTGCTTTTTTCTGATCTTTTACCAATGGGTTATAATTTAGAAAAGTACATAATATATCACCTTTATAATCTAACGATCCAAGAATCACATTTTGTTGTTCACTTTGTACTCTATAAGAGTAACTCACAAAGGTCGTGGGATTCAGTAAGCAGAGTTCACCTCCGAAAGACGGTCGTTCCAGATAGTTTTTTCTTTTGGTCAAATTATGGAAAAACATTCTAGACCTGCCATTTTCGGAAGTAGTAAACAAGCAATTGTCACCTAATACAGTGAAACTTCCGAACATTCTTAATGATTTATCCCAATTTATAGTAATTGTTCTGGTTTTGGAATTATAGTCGGGTTGCCGATTCATTGTAATAATTGAATATTCAAATGTTCCATCTTTATCATAACAATGATATCCGAAATAACGATCTCCTGCTATAATCTTATCTTTTGCCAGATATACATTTGAATTAATACCTCGCCCTGAGGATGATCCTTGCTCATAATACATATGCATATTTGCATCACCTAAAAAACCGCCTTGTTCGGAAGGAAGCGGATGCTTCAGTTTTACATATTTTACTTTAGAATAATAATCTGCTACATCCAAAGATTTATCCTCTTTGCTTTGGTTTGCCAAATTAAGCTTCAGTGGAGGGTTACTTACGTCTACGGCTCGTGATCCTTTATACTTAACTCCCGGTGCAGGTATTATAGAGTCCATTACCTCTTCCGATTCATATATTGTTGTCGTCTTCGCTTCCTCGGTTTGGGGCTCATCGGTAAGTCCTTGTTTTCGATTTCCGCTACATGCCAATATAATTACTGCGATAAACAATAGTGGAATAATTATTTTCTTCATTATTTTATCTTTTTGATCGGGTTCTTTTATTCTGTTCTTAATGCTTCTACCGGATTTCTACGGGTTGTCAGATAAATCTGGATACCGATTACTAATGCGGTTATCAATAATATCAATGCAGGCACACCAAGGAAGATCCATATACTTAGCGATGTACGGTATATATAATCTTGGAGCCATATATTCATGATGTAATAACTGATAGGTATTGCGACAATTGATGATATGAGTGCCAGTATTGAAAATTCTTTCAGGAATATCTTTACAATATCTATCATTTCAGCTCCATTGATTTTCCGTATTGCAATCTCTTTGGTACGTTTCTCTATCATGAACGACACCATACTGATAATACCCATCAACGATATCAAGAAAGAGATAGCAGAGAAGACTGCTAATATCTTGGCAGTTCGCAACTCCACTTGATACATTCTATTGAAGTCGTCTTCCACTGTATGGTATATTACAGGTTTATTTAGTATATCTGACTTCATCTCTTTGTATTTCTTCAAAATATAGTCTAATGTTGCTTTTTTATCTTTTCCTGTAGTTTTCACATATACGGTTGTAAATGCTTCAGGATTAAAACTCATTATCAACGGAGCAATTTTTTCTTTCAATGGTTTAAAATTAAAGTCTTTTACTACACCTATAATCTTTCCCTTCATGCCCCAACCATACGATACTGTAATACCAATAGGGTTCTCTTCACCCATCATTTTTTTAAATGTCTCATTTATGACTATATTAAATGATTTATCTTCTGCATATTGCCACCATGTCAATCCTGGTGGTATGAATTCACCCTCGATAAGCTCTAGCCCAAATGTGTTAGCATAGTGGTAATCACAGAATATTTGTGTAAACTCCATAGATTTGACAGCCTCCGAGCTGCCCGGCCAAGAGACTCCGCTATAACCCCAAGGAGCATTATATGGCGCACAATTGCCGATAGTGGCATCTATTATATTCGGATTTTCTTTTTTTATAATTTGTATAAAATCATCAGAATCGTACCACAAACTGACATCCAATACAATAACATTGTCCTTATCTACTCCTGTATTAGCATTGAACAAACTATTTATTTGTTTATACATAACGATGGTACAAATAAGGATGGAAATGGAAAGAAAAAACTGTAACCCGACAAGAGCTTTTCGGAAAGTCTGTCTCGAGCCCGTTTGTGATCCGCCTTTCAACGCCTTTATCGGATTGAATGAAGACAGGTAAAAGGCGGCATATCCTCCGGATAGAAGGCTGACAACAATACAAAAAGTAAATGCAACTACCAGTGTGCCGACATCGAACAATAATGAGACTTTATTCCCCATAATTTCACTGAAATCGGGAAATAAGAATTTAACGAAGAATAATGCAACGAAAACAGCAATAATAGATATAATAAAAGTCTCGGAAAGAAACCTAACAATAAGCTGATTGCGGGTAGAGCCTGAAACTTTGCGCAAGCCGACTTCTTTCATCCGGCTCATAGCACGGGCTATCGAGGTATTTACATAGTTGATGACTGCAATCACCAGAATCAGAAAAGCAGCTAATGAAAACAAGTAGATTTGTTTCTTGTCTCCATATGTTTCCCATGATGAACTTATAGCAACGCTTTTGGGTGAATTCAGATGCATATCCTTTATAGGCTGTATGGCCAGTTTGTCTTCTGTTTGCTGAATTGTAGAAAGGAAGTTTTCGATTTGCGCAATTTTTTCTCTACTCAGTTGTGTGTTCTCCTTGAACATAATGTATTGTGTTCCCCCGAAAGAATGCCCGTATGGATTCAATATATCAAAACGGATTTGTGTATTTTCGGGCAACTTTACTACAGCCTTTATAGTACAAGATATACCTGCAACTTTGGCAAAAGTAACAGTCTTTCCTATTGCCGAACTATTACCGAAAAACTTTTTTGCTGTTTCTTCCGTCATTATACATCCCCGATTTTTTTGAACTGCTTCGGGACTGCCTTCTACATATTCAAAAAAGAACATCTTCAAAAAATCGATTGTTGTAGGTACATAGTCAACCATAATACCATCAATATCTTTGTCTTCTTCTTTATTAAAAGCTAAGTCTTCATGCGTAATGGCTACACCAACCTCAATTTCAGGAAAAGCATTTTTCAGTTCATTTATTATAGGTGGCCTGAAATATGTTGAATACTGTTTTCCATCTGCTCGATTTTCGATTTTCATAATTTTATAAATCCGATCGGAATGAGGATAACAATCCTCAAAGCTTAATTCGAACTTCACCCAGAAGATAAGCAACAAACAGCACGCTGTTGCTATAGATAGGCCAATCACATTGACAAAGGAATAACCTTTGTCATTTGAAATGCTTCTGAAAGCGACTTTGAAATAATGTTTCAGCATGATATATAATATTTAGGGTTATTCAGATTTCAATACTTCTGCCGGATTCATATTTGCAGCACGCCATACCTGTGAGAATACGGTTATTGTTACTACGATAATAGCTCCCAATATAATAAGCCCGTGTAACCACCAATTTATTCCAGTTCTATGTACATAGTTTTCAAGCCAGAGGGACATCATCCTATCGCAAACAGGGAGTATGATGATGGCTGAAACAAGTAGCAAAACAAGATATTCTTTAATAAGGTTTGAAAGTATAGAACTGATAGTTGCTCCATTAACCTTACGGATTGCGATTTCTTTTCTTCGCTTGGTACAGATAAGCGCTACCATGGAATAGACTCCAAAAAATGATATCGCAATGCTAGCAACAGCCATAATCATAAGAATCTTTAGTAAAGCATTCTCGGAACTATAATAGTTCTTGAGTGTATCTTCCATATATTTGAATTCGACCTCAGCTTCTTTATTATCATTATGTATCATTCGGGAAATAGACTTTTCAGCTTCTTCTTTTTGGCCTTCTTTATACCGATAAACAAACGAATAGAGATCTGTTGTACGTTCCATCACTATCGGCCTTATTTCCATTTCGGGGTGCTCTACACAAAAATCCTTTACCACTCCTATCACCTTCTTGTTTTCGACCATATTTACATCCGAATTGGTCAAACTGAATTCTCTTTCTGCCGTTTCATTTATAATAACTTCATTTTTATCTATTTTATCTTTATCGAAATTACGACCTTTTATAATTTTGAGATCGAAGAACTCTACAAACTCAGGTGTTATGTCATAATTTTCATAGCCAATCGATTTTCTATTCTCGTTTGAAAATGAATAGTATGAACGCCCTTGCGACCATATCATTATACTATTGTATTTTAACACTTTCTCTACTGACGGAATTTGCGCTATTTTATCGGCATAGGGCATCAAAGATTCCCATTTCCATTTTATGCTGACTTGGGCTACACGCTGTTTATCAAACCCTACATCCTGATTAATTAAAAGATTGGTCTGTTTAATAAGAATTAGTGTACAGAATATAAACCCAATACTGACAATCATTTGTAAAGACACACAAACCTTATAAAATAAATTACTATGCCCTATGGATGAATCTCTATAAATAGAACTATAAAGAGTTTTTCTCTGGTAATAATATATGGGAAATGCACTTATCAGCAGAATTATGATTGTCAATAAGGATATATATTTTAGAGCATGTAAATAAATATAAACAGATGGCAAATTAATATTTGATAATTCTCTAAACTCTGGTAATAAGAAATGAATGAGAGTAAAACCAAGTACAAGAGTGCAGAGCAATATAATAACAAACTCTGTATACAATAAGGATAACAAGCCTACATCCGAAGCCCCATTCACTTTACGTAAGGCTAGCTCCCTACTTCTTAACTTTATTCTACTGATAAATAGCATTATATAATTAAAAAAAGTACAAAATGCTATCAGTGATCCCGAAAGGGAAAATAAGCGAATATGATCGTATTTAACCAATTTGTTTTGTGAGGGGTAATCTATATTAAATGTTCTCAATGGAGAAATGACTATATTCAGAGGGGTCTGCTTCTCCCCAAAAGGAGAGTTTTTCAGCTTTTCGTTCAATAGTTGGACATCTATACCGGGTTTCAGTAATACGTATGTATAATACATTTTTAAGTTCCATGTATCTACAACAGGATAAGGCAATAAGAAGTCAAAATACTCACTTGAATTGTTCCCCCACGATTGCACTTCTTTTTCTATCCGGTATGTGTTTCCGTTTGTCAATTTCACTTCTTTATCAATAGAAGATTCATTTCCGAATAGCCTCTTCGCCGCATTACTAGTTATTACTATCGGCAGGTCTACTTCTGGCATCGGTACAAGGGAGCTGTTATTATCACCATAATAATAGGGCATCCGTATATTTTTATCAGACAAATCAAATATTTTTGTAAAACTACTATCTACACTCAAACCTATAAACCATTCTGTTCCTTTAGCTGTACTTATCAATCTTCCATTTGTCACGGTAGCTGTAGCCTCTTCTATTTCAGGGAAATTTGTTTTAAGATAATTTGCCAATGGATAAGAAGTAATCCTGTTTACATTCTGATACTGGCTCGAGTCAATATATTGTACAACATATATTCTATCTGCCTTGGAGTGAAAATCATCATAGCTATTCTCATATTGAAGCCAAAACATGGATAGAGAGAAACATGTAAATCCTATTATAAGTCCAACAATACTAATTGTGGTCTGAACCTTATATCTCAATAAGTTCCTGAATGCTACTATAAAATAATGTTTTATCATAATATTTTCTTTATTCCGATTTCAGTACTTCTGCAGGGTTTGCATTTGCTGCACGCCATACTTGAGAGAACACAGTTGCTATAATCACCAGAAGAATGCCAATGAAAATGAGCGGAAATATCCACCAACTTATTTCTGTTTGCTTCAGATAGCCCTCTATCCATACTTTCATTATCTTATATCCGATAGGGAAGGCGATAAGAGCTGCTATAACTACTAGTATGAGTTGCTCCCTGAGCAAGCTGTATAATATAGACTGCATGCTAGCTCCATTGACCTTACGTATTGCGATTTCTTTTCTTTGTTTGGTACAGATGAGTAGGATCATTGAATATACGCCAAACAATGAGATGATAAGACAAACGACAGTTGCAAGCTTCATTATTTTTAGAAATACTTCTTCATTCTGAAAATAATATGCGCGAAATTCGTCCAGATCCATAAAACTCACCACTTCTGAGGGATAAGCCTCCTCTATTATTTTAGTGATTGCCTCTTCCGCTTCTTTGCGTTTACCTTCTGCATATCTGTAATATATATACGATCCTCTCTGAGGAGTATTTATCTGCCTTGCTATTACGGGCTTTACTTCTACTTTAGGATTCATTACACAATCTTCGAATACGCCTGCAACTGTTCGATTATCAACCTTTTTACCTATCGCACTTTCGGAGTTCCAGCCAAAAGCTTTTGCCGCTGCTCTATTTATGTAATATGTATTTTCCGATAGCTCGCCATTGATGTCAGGGCTTTTTCCGGCGAGGAATACCATTTTGTAAAAACTGAAGTAATTGGGCGGAACAAGTATCTCCGATGCTTTTACCGATTGAGAGCTATCTCCTTCCTTTCCATCCCATGATGATACTGTTGTTACCATTTGCATAAAAGTAAGATCATAGCCTGTCAATAATACTTCTGTAACATCCGCCAAGCCTTCTATTTTATTCACTAAAGGAGCGGCATCATTGTTCCATGTATTAAATTCTGCTTTGCTTACATTCGTATAATCGTAACCAATAGTTTTGCGCTGCATAAATTGCACCTGTTTGATAAAGACAACAGTACAGAAAGAGAAACCTATTCCTATAACTAGTTGCAATACAATACTGGTGCGGTAAAATATATTCTTCCCTCCTCCACCAGATTGTTTATTTATTACCTGTTGCAGTGTTTTTGATTTATAATATTGTAAAGGGATAATACTAACCGAGAAAACAAGTATTGCCAATATAAGACTATAAATCAATCCATAAATGTATATATCAGTATTTCCCAGTGTGATTTCAGACATCGTTTTGAATTCGGGAAGTATCAATTGTATCAGTATCCCACTAACTAGCAGAGCAAGTGATAGTAATAAGACAAATTCACCGCCAAACAAGAGAATAAAGCTACTGTCAGATGCACCGTTTACCTTCCTCAATGCCAGTTCGGACTTTCTTATTCTGATACGATTGAGAAATAACAGCATATAATTGAGAAATGCGCAAATGATGATAAGCAAGCCCATAAATACGAACGTCTTGATATTATCATATTTAACAGTCATGGTAGAGTTATTCGACTCATATTGACGAACTTCTGTTATAGGGATAATCTCAAACCATTTCTTATCATCGGACTTATCTCCACTATTAATAGACAATAATTTCTCGGCTAATAGCTTTACATCAGCACCTTCTTTCATTAATATGTAAGCCTCCAAATTATATTCATCGTTAGCCTGCTCCAACATATCAAATTCGAGTCTGGTATTCGGAGGCCATGCAGATACTACATCGGTTATATTATATTTATTATCATTCACGGAAACAACTTCTTTTCCGATAGGATCCTGATTGGTAAATAGAATCTTGGCAGCTTTGTCTGTTATGGCAATAGAAGACGGTGTTGTCCCTTTTTTTAATCCTTGCGTTACACTAACATCAAATACGTCAAAGAAAGATTCACTAACCCTCTTTACATATAAATCCTTCCCAGGAGTACCTGTTGCTACAGGTTGCATGCCCATACTTACAGATACGACATCTTCTATTTCAGGATATTTTGTTTTTAAGTCCTTAATTGATTCCAGAGATAGATAACTGCTGGTTTCTTTTTCGCTCTTGATGAAAAGCTGATAAATGCGATGGCTTTTAGGATGAAAATTATCGAAACTGCGTTCGTGCTGTATCCATACTGTAGATAGAGAGAAGCATACGAAGCCCACAGCTAACCCTATGACACTGATCAGTGTCTGAGGTCTGTATTTTAATAAATTTCTAAAAGCAATAGTGAAATAATGTTTCAACATAATATATATGAGATATTTGTTTTTACTCTGATTTTAATACGTCTGCCGGATTGCACCTACTGACTTTCAGTATCTGAAAAATTATTGTAAGAATAATCAGCACTAGTATAATAAAGTACATACATGCAAAAAGCCCGATATCTAACGATATACGACTGGAATAATTTTCGAGCCAACGATTTCCTAAATAAAAAACAAAAGGAAATGCAACCAAACAAGCAGCAGTCCACAGAAGAATATATTTTTTACAAAACAGAAAAATGATATCTATTATCATTCCCCCATTTACTTTACGGATAGCAACTTCTTTCCGTCGTTTTTCGGTATTCATTGTCACCGATGAATATATACTTAAGAGTCCTATTATCAATGATATACCAAACAGTAGACGGAAGATAAGAGATAATTGGATCTGTTGTTGAAGACTATTGTCAATATCATTTTTAAGTGTAGATATGTTTAATGGATATCCCTCCGAAATGTATTTTCGTATAGATGATTCGATATGTTCGACAGCTTCTCTCTTTTTCCCATGCACAATCTTCACGTATAGGATATATCCACCCGGAAGGGTACTGCTAAGTGCATTAGTATAACACATCGGTTCTCCTTTTGGAGAATTAATATTACCAGAACCGTCGATAAAAATATAGGAAAGCTCATCCACAACCCCTATAATCCGATATGTAACAGCATCCCAGCCTCCATTTCCGTCAGAAGTTTTCTGATTAGGATTTACAAAGGTCTTACCAATAGGACTTTCTCCTTTATATAAGTCGACAAAAGATTTGTTTATTACCACATCATAACTGCCCGATTCTTCATCGAATAGACGACCCTGAACAATTTTCCCTCCAAAAAAAGTTACAAAATGAGGTGGTATGTCAAACCTCACTATTGGAGCTTCATTAAATTCGGTAAGAGAAAAAGACCCAGCATAAATACCAGATAAAAAGCTGTTTATAATATGACTACTCGAATATCTAGCTTTGCTAATATTGGGTGAGTCATTTAGGTCTTTGCATATATCATCTGCTTTATCCCATAATTCGCTGTAATTGCCGGAACATTCAACAGATAAAATGTCGTCCAGCTCTTCTTTTGGCAAATAGGATAATATATCTGATTTATTTTTGTTGAGTTGCCCCATCAGTATTACGCTAAAAGCCATAAATACTACAACAATCAACATCTGTATGAATAAAAGGATATCTCTTCCTTTCATCTTCTGCCCCTTCACAATACCTCCCATCAGAGCAAAATGCAGACTATTCCTGTCTATAGTAACAGCCGGAGCAATACATAGAGGTAATGCTAAAACCATTCCTATAAATACATATTGTAATATATGAGTTCTCAATACGAATAAATCTACCTTAATAAAAGAAAGGTGTATATATATATCCTCGATAACCGGACCAAATAATTGCAGCAAAAGCAAAGCAGCCACAGACGCCAGCAGGATACCTAAAACCGTTTCGATGTAGAACAATAAAAATATCTGGTATTTAGATGCCCCGTTGACTTTACGAAGAGCACACTCCTTCCATCTGTTATAAAACTGTGCTATAAGAAAAGATACATAATTAAACAAGGCTGTCAGTAAAATCAGCAAAGCAACAGTGAATATTATAGTATAATAAATTATAACTTCTCGATCCTTGAGCCTATTTTGATACCCATAAATCTCAAATTCTAACTTGTTATTTAGATCATTTAAAACACTATTATTATGGTCTGACTCTTCATCATCGCCATGAAGATATTGACTATGGGAACGTTCAAGTTTTTCACGTAATTCATTTATATTACAGTTTTTATTTACTAAAACAATATAATCGGAAGGAAAGGAAGATACTTGTTGTTGAGAAATATCGTTCTTACTTTGAGAAGCTTCCTCTGAGCTGTTTATAAAAACGACACCTATTGGGTTTCTATACATTAAAGATGTATTGGAAGAAGGATCTTTTAGAATACCTGTTATTATATATTCTTCGTTTGTTTTTTTATCGGTAATCGTTTTACCTAGTAAAGATTCAGGGATTTCTGTCAAACTGCGGGCAAAAGACTCGAAGAGAGTAAAACTGTTCTTGGTATGCGTAACGGATGAACGACTTCCGGCAACTACTTTCATATCAAAAATATTCATATGTATAGTATCGGCAAAAATAATCTTTGAGTAAACTGCCCTCCCGTCTATATCCAACAGATAATCAACGCCTCCACCACCCACAGAAGACGCAACTGATTCGATCTCTAAGAAATCGCTTTCAAGCACATTCTTCGGAATAAAAGTCCGCAAGGAATACATCCTGTCTGCACTTTCGTATTGTCTGTCAAATTCCCAAATCATTCGCAACAGGTATAACATTGAAGCGAAACAAACAAATGCAATTCCCAATCCTATTATGCCTATCAGATTTTGAATTCGATATTTCCACAAGTTTCGTACCGCTATTTTAATGTAATGCACTATCATATTTCTTCTTATTTCAATATTAGTTCCTGAGCATCGCCAAAATTATCATAGCCCGATATTATTATCTTATCTCCGGCTGACAAACCTTCCAATACTTCATATTGGCGAGGGTTCTGCCTACCTATGGTAATGTTTGTTTTAAAAGCTTTTGTGCCAGATTCATTCAGTTTGAATACCCATTGTCCGCCTGTCGACTGATAGAAGTTGCCTTTATCTACAGTCAGAGCGTCTTCGGGTTGTCCTAGCTCTATCTGTAATCGGTAACTTTTTCCGATCCTAATATTTTCAGGTTTCTTATTTGTAAAAACTAAGTCTACATCAAATTGGCGGTCTTTTATTTCAGGATTTATTTTTACTATTTTCAACGGATATTTTTCGTTTTGGTAGGTAATGGTGGCAGGGAGGTCTATTGCAATGCGGTCTATGTAATATTCGCTCACTTTGGTGCTCAATTTGATATCTTCTATTACTTTCAGTTCGCCGATATTGCTTCCTGCACCAACGCGTTCGCCAGGTATGACGCTTATAAAGCTTAACTGACCTGACATCGGCGCTCTTACAATTAGATTGTCGAGGCGTTCTCTGCTTCTTACAAATTTTTTCTCTTCTCGTTTCAGGTCATTCTTCATCAAATCGGTTTGTATGATGTTCATTAACGAATCGTGCCTCAGCTCTTCCAATAATAGCTTGGCATTTTTCTGATTGAAATTGTAGTCATCGGATGCGACTTCAAGCTGAGCTTTGCTCTTTATACCAATAGTAAATTCTTCTTTTTCCAAATTGTATTGCTTGGCTAGTCTCTCCAGATCATATACAGTCTTAAGAGTTGTGCGCTTAAGTTCAGAAGATTTTCGTTGCATTTGAAGTGTCTTTTCTTTGTATGATATTTGTTGCTTATCCAGATCATCGTGTTCATCACCGATAGCCCTAATTAGTTCAGGATTGTTAAGCACCAGTATCGTATCTCCTTTTTGTAAAAAACTACCTTCATCGGCAACAATGCGATCTACGATACCGGATTCCAAACTGTTTAGCTTTACAGTTAGTTTAGGCTGAGCCAATCCTTCAACATCGAGATAATCGAGAAATTTATCCTGTTTTACTTCCGATATTTGTACATTCTCCGAATCGTACCGCAACTTTGTACTGCCTACAGAAGTAAATATGAGATAGATAAGCAAGACTGTGAGAGTAGCGCCTCCGAGTATATAGTATTTATATTTGACGACAGTCGGTTTTTTCTTTATAGGAACGTCCATGATATATATTGTTTGTTATTTTAGTAATAGATCGTAATCTTCTGTAAGCGGAATATTTTTCTCGAAATTGTAAAGAGTCATACTTTGCAACGTATGGTACAGATACCAATAGCTATAAAGCGTATTTATATAATTACGTTTGGCTGAATCTTTTTCCGAAATGGCAGCATTCAAATCCAAAATAGTGGATTTACCCAGAATATATAATCTCCGTGCTACTTCATTACGGCGATTTGCAGTATAATTCGTTTTGGCTGCGACATTCACCTTATTCGCCTGCAAATTAAATTGCCTCACCGTCTTTACTATATTTATCTCAAAATTCGTCCTGTCTTGTTCTACCTGTGCATATACAACATCCCTATTAGAGCGGGCCACACGTACTTGCCCCTTTCCCCTTCCCCAATCGAGAATAGGCAAGCGAATACCTATCTCGGCATATTGCTGATTGAGTGGATCTTTATAGGCGGTACTTAGTTTCTCGCCTGTCTGCGTCAGACCGAGTTGAGCGTATATATCTGCCTTGAGTCCTGAATTAGCCTTCGCGTAAGCTACCGAGCTTTCACTCTCGCGCCTTCGCCGTTCCATCGTCAATATATCGGGGCTGTTATCTAAAGACAACTGTAATGCTAAATTCTGGTCAATTATTAGTTCAGGAATCTTTTCATCGACAATAACTTCAATTTCGGAAGTATCTTTTATTCCCAGATAAGAGCGAAGCTCCTGCATATAGTTGTCCAAATCTATCTGCGCATTCATCATGCTAGTTTCCTCATTGAGACGGTTAATTTCGAGCTGTAACATCTCATTTTCGGTTATAGTACCTATATCGTAACGCCCTTTGGCAAACGCGTAAAGCGTATCGGCATTGGCATAATTAGTACGTGCGATTTCGAGATTGGTCTGCGCACTTGCCAGATTGAAAAACCGAGTAATGGCTCTTACTGATACCAATTCTAATGTTTCTACGTAGGTTTTCTTTGCAGCTTCGAAGCGCAATGGTTCAATTTTCTTATCCCATTTCAACCCATTATATCCGAACAATGATTGCTGATAAGATACCGTAATCGGATTTGTCTGGTATGAAGTTCCTTCGTAATCGCCAAACAGGTCGAGACGGCGGAGGCTGGTTTTCAATGATAAGGTTCCTCCCGTAAAGGCTATATTCTGATTAAGGGATAATGTTCCATCCGTAATCAGTTGATTTTGTTGTACAAACTTAGACGTTCCATCCGTAGAATTAACCACATTTATACTATGATTGAAGTTAGGTGTAGAACTAAATGAAAGAGAAGGCAGATAGTTGGCCTTGAAGTAACAATAGTTCCAGTACGATGAACGGAAACTATGTCTTGCCACCAGTACATCGGGTGACTGCTGGCGGGCAATATCGATAACTTGCGCTATAGTCATACTAATTTTCTTATTCTCCTGTTGCTGAGCCAGAGAGCTAAGACTAATTATCAAAAAAGCGAATAGATATAATATATGTTTCATTCGTGTGCAATTCTTCATTACATATATAATAAGTCAAATTCTATGCCACTCATTTAAAATACTACAAATCAAATATATATAAATTATTATAATTAAAAAGAAGTGCGAATACGAACAAAATACAGTTCATATTCGCACACATTTTGTGGTATTTTATTTATAACTTTACCAATAATTTACTCTCTTGGTTATGCTTGCATGAAGAGAAGCATCTAAAAAAGCGAGATCCTCTCCTACCTACGGTAAGCACAACAAATTATTTAATCATATAGAATAATACAAAGGACTTAAATATGGATAATAAAGGTAAAATACTAATAGTAGATGATAACGAAGATGTGCTGTTTGCACTCAATGCCTTATTATATCCTCATGTGGAGAAAATAAAAGTAACCACAATGCCTGAGAAAATTGAGAAATTCATCGAAGACTTTCAACCCGATATAATACTGCTGGACATGAATTTTCAGCGCGATACGGTAAGTGGCAAAGAAGGATTTTTCTGGCTCGACAGAATATTAAAAGCAGACCCACAAGCTGTAGTTATATTAATGACAGCCTATGCTGATACCGACAAGGCGGTACAAGCTATAAAAGCCGGAGCTACAGATTTTATATCGAAGCCGTGGGAAAATGAAAAACTGCTAGCCACTATTCTATCGGGACTAAAACTAAAAGAATCTCACAAGCAGATAGATAGCCTGAAGTCACAGATGCAGGCATTGAATGCGCCAGACACGATGAATGAGATAATTGGCGAATCGGAAGCTATGCAAAAGGTTTTCGCTCTCATAGAAAAGCTATCTGATACAGATGCGAATATCTTGATTCTGGGCGAAAACGGAACAGGGAAAGACCTTATAGCTAAAGCGATCTATCATAATTCGCCACGAGCGAAGAATGTATTTGTCAGTATTGATTTGGGTAGTGTGTCAGAATCGCTCTTCGAAGGAGAATTGTTCGGATATGAAAAAGGAGCCTTTACCGATGCCAAGAAAGAAAAACCGGGAAGGATGGAGGTCGCCTCAGGTGGCACGCTTTTTCTGGACGAAATAGCGAATCTGTCCCTCCCTATGCAAGCTAAGATACTGACAGCTATAGAGAAGAAATCAATCACCCGTCTAGGTTCTACCAAAAATATAGATATAGATGTGCGCTTTGTATGTGCCACCAATGCGGATATATACCAAGCTGTTGAAGATGGCGATTTCAGGCAGGACTTGCTCTACCGCATCAATACGATCGAGATACATATACCGCCCTTGCGGGAAAGGGACAATGATATAATTCTGCTCGCCGAGTATTTTTTAAACAGGTATGCACATAAATATAAGAAGGACATATCAAAACTTTCGTCTGATGTAAAACGTAAACTCAGCTCGTACAGTTGGCCGGGAAATGTACGTGAACTACAAAATACAGTAGAGAGAGCAGTGATATTATCGTCCGGCAAAGCACTAAAAACCGACGACTTCATTCTGACATCTACCGAAAGCAGGAAACAGAAGAATAATGAAGTACTCAATCTTGAAGAAATAGAACGGGAAGCCATAGAAAAGGCGCTCAAACTTAGCAACGGCAATCTGAACAAAGCTGCAGATATGCTTGGTATTAGTCGTTTCGCATTATACAGAAAAATAAACAAGAAATGAAAAAATATAACCAAAACCTCATTCTTCGCATTTCACTGCTTATTATCCTGTCTGTTGCGGCAGGTATAGCATTTTCGCATCAATTCTACTGGTTGATGGCTCTGTTCATTATTGTAGATGTATGGGCGATATTCTATCTCTTGAAATTTTTGAAGCGAACGATAAAAGATATGAAGCGCCTGATCAATGCGATACGCTTTTATGAATTCAATATTTCTTTTCATGGATTCGATAAAAAAGGGCTTTATCCCGATTTGGTAATAAGCATGGAGGATGCTGTTGCAGCATTCAACAACAGAATACACTCGATACAAGCCGAACAAAGTTTTTATGACATTCTGCTCAATAGAATTGATGCGGGGCTTCTCGTAGTTGACGAAAACAAAAAAATCAGTTGGATAAACAAAGCTGCCTTAGATACCCTAGGAAAGCCACAGCCCCATATTCTGAATGACTTGGGAGCTGTATCGTCCGGATTGCCGGAATTATTGGATAAGTTATCTCCTCGCGAAACACGTACTATAAAAATACAAAACGGGAAAAAAGAATATAGTTTGCTCGTAACTGCAAGTATACTGAATATACAGGGAAAAGAACAAAAGCTAATCAGCCTGAAAAATATTCAGACAGCTCTGGACGAGAATGAAAGCGAAGCTTGGAAGAAACTCATCCGAGTACTCACCCATGAAATGATGAATTCGATGGCTCCTATCATCTCTTTGTCAGAAACATTTTCGAAGCCCGATATGAAACTCGAAAACGACGATATGATATATGCTGCCATGCAGACAATCCACAGACGCAGCAAGGGTTTAGTCGAATTTGTAAACAACTATAAAAAAGTAACCCATATACCTTCGCCTAATTATACTACTTTCAAAGCGAAAGAAGTAATGAATGATATAACAAACTTACTGACGGCGAACGGAATAAAATTTTCACTCAACATCATACCTGCGAATATCGCTATTAACGCAGACAGAAACCAGATAGAGCAAGTGATGATTAATCTGATAAAAAATGCGTGGGAAGCTTCTTTGGTAAGAGAGGAGCCAAAAGTGGATGTGGGGATTACTGTCAATGAATACCAGAAACCCGTAATAACGATTTCTGACAATGGATATGGGATTCCTGATGAATTGCTCGACAAGATATTTATACCATTTTTCACCACAAAGAAAGACGGTTCGGGCATCGGGCTGAGTATCTGCCGACAGATAATAAATGCTCATGGGGGAACGATTTCGGTACATTCCGAAGCTGACATGGGAAGCCGATTTATAATAAAATTGTAAAATACTATATATCAAACGATTGCATTAGACTAAGCATCTATTTATCTAATATACAAACCATTACACTTTTATTTTATTTAAAAGACTCTATTTGACCTGTAATTAATCTTCATCTTATTTGTTGACCTATTGCCTTTTTCCAAACAGATTGTTATGCTAAATTCAATATTTTTCGTAATTTGCGTCCGCTTTCGCCATATGTGGAATATAATGGCAAGTTTCAGCAAATAGACCAATAATTTGATATACTGAACCGCTGAATGAAAGACCCGGAACTCATTTATCAAGAGAAAGATATACATTACAAATTTGAGAAGAAAGTCACGAGCCTAACTCGTACTGTCTTGGATATGAAAACCTATTTAAATAACTAACCCATGCAACGAAGAATTATTAAAAGTATTTTTCTTTTTTTATCCTTATTCCTTATGAATAGGGTCTGTGTCGCACAGGATTTAAATCCTAATGTGCTATATAAGATAGTCAGTCCTTCCGGCCTTGTTATCGACAATAAAGAGAGCAACGAAGACAATGCCCGCCTTTATCTTGCCAAAGACATAAAAAACAATAAGGGCCAGCTATGGAAGCTTTCGCCTCTACCAAACGGATATTACCTGATCACCAATCCATACGGAGAAATGAGCATCGACAATGGCAACGTCAGTGGCGGTAACGGCAATCTCCTATTACAATGGGGAGAAAGCAGAGGAAACCAAAATCAGCATTGGAAATTTACCGTTACAGGTACAGGCGCTTATCAGATAACACAAAGAATTAGCGGAATGTCACTTGCTTTTGCGGGCGAAGATGCCGCAGGCACAATGTTATCGCAATTGCCGAATTCATCACAATTATGGAGACTAGTAGAAACATCCATAAAGACTCCTACAGAATATGTGAATAGAGGAAAAGACGAGTGGGAAAACGAAACAATCTTTGCAATCAATAAAGAACCCGGACATGCTACATATATTCCTTTCCCTTCGGTGGAAAGCCTGAAAGCCGATAAAAGTTTCGAAAAACCTTGGGAAGATCCATCGTCATCTTTATATATGACTCTGAACGGGAACTGGAAGTTCCATTGGGTAAAACAGCCATCGGAGCGTCCTATGGATTTTTACAAACCGGGATACAATGTTTCTTCATGGAAGGAAATCCCCGTACCATCAAACTGGGAAATGCACGGATATGGTACACCTATTTATACAAATATAACCTATCCTTTCAAAAACAATCCTCCTCTTATTCAACCACAGAAAGGATATACGAACGAAAAGGAGCCTAACCCCGTGGGTTCGTACCGTCGGGAATTCAACATTCCTGAAGAATGGGATGGAAAAGAAATATTCCTACATTTCAACGGTGTTTATAGCGGACTATTTGTTTGGATAAACGGAAAAAAAGTAGGATATAGCGAGGGAGCGAACAATGTCGCTGAATTCAATATCACCGATTATGTAAAAAAGGGAAATAATATTATTGCAGCTCAGGTTTTCCGTTGGACAGACGGTAGCTACATCGAAGATCAAGATATGTTCCGTATGAGCGGAATACACAGGGATGTATTCTTATACGCAACGCCGAAAACACATACGCGTGACTACTCTCTCTCATCGGAGTTTAATGGAGATGATTACAGTAAAGCCGTTTTCAAGGTTAAGGCTTCTGTAAAAAATTATGACAAAAAAGAATCTAAAAACAATTCATTGTTAGTCACTTTGCTTGACCCTAGTGGGAAAGAAGTAGCAAGCCTATCTCAGCCGCTACAGGCTATCAAAGGAAAAAATGAACAAGATTACAATCTGGAAACTGTGGTAAGCAAACCGTTGCTGTGGTCTGCCGAAACACCAAATCTGTATAGCGTAATAGTATCTCTACAAGATGAAAAGGGAAATACCACAGAGGCAATGACTTCTAAATTTGGATTCCGTAAAATAGAGATAAAGAACAAGCGTGTATATATCAACAATAAACAAGTATTCTTTAAAGGTGTAAACAGACATGATACGCATCCTATATTTGGGAAGTCTGTTCCGGTGGAATCTATGATTCAAGATATACTGTTAATGAAACAGCATAATATAAATACTGTACGTACGAGCCACTATCCTAATCATCCGAAATTCTATGCAATAATGGATTATTATGGTATTTATACTGTAGATGAAGCCGACATCGAAAATCACGGAAATCATTCTATAAGTGATAAATCATCTTGGATTCCTGCATTCAAAGATAGAATGGAGCGAATGATACAACGCGACAAGAACCATCCTTGTGTTATATTCTGGTCGATGGGTAACGAAGGCGGTGGTGGAGAAAACTTCGCTGAATTGGCCAAGTTTACTAAAACTCTAGACACCTCCCGTCCATTACACTATGAAGGAAAGAATGAGGTAGCGGATATAGATTCACATATGTATCCATCGATAAGCGGAATGGCTTCTTTCGACCAACGCGACAGTGACAAACCATATTTCTTATGCGAATATGCGCACGCTATGGGTAATGCAGTAGGTAATCTTGCTGAATATTGGGATTATATTGAAAACAAATCGAACCGCATGATCGGTGGTTGTATCTGGGAATGGGTTGATCATGGTATAGTGAAATTCGGAGGCCCGAAAGACAGATTCTATTATGGTGGTGACTTCGGAGACAAGCCAAATGATGGTGACTTTGTTTGTGACGGAATAGTTACTCCTGACAGAAGAGTTACTGCAAAATTACTTGAGATAAAGAAAGTTTATCAATATATAAAATTCAGACCTTTATCTATCTCGAGTGGTAAGATCGAAGTGGAGAATCGCTATGACTTTACTAATCTGAACGAATTCAATATCGGTTGGGAAGTTATCAAAGACGGTGTAAAAGCTGAATCAGGCACATTGGAAGGCTTAGAGTTGGGTTCTGATGAAAAAACAACCATTACAATTCCATTCAATAAGAGTTTAGACGGCGGTAGTGAATATTTCCTTAATATATATTTCACTCTGAAAAAAGATACACGATGGGCTAAAGCGGGACATGTAGTTGCTGCGGAACAATTTGCTCTTAATAGCCGTAAAGCTGTTCAGGCTGTGGATTTCTCTTCGATAGAAGACATCAATGTGAATTCACAGGGGAACAACCTAACTATAAAAGGTTCAGGATTCCAAACTGCATTTGATACGCAAACAGGTATCATGGCTTCTTTACAATATGCAGGGAAAGAAATGATACAGAATGGTAATGGTTTTAATCTGAACTGGTATCGCGCTACGAATAATGACAAATATACAGATCAGACTCATTATCCGTCTTCTTACTCTGCTCCTATATTCACTTATCAGGTGGATGCAAGTAAAAAGTTCGTAACTGTAATATGCAATACAACGGCCACAATAGAAAGTGACAGGAAACTGAAAGTACCATATCTAATCAAATATACTATTTACAGCGATGGCAAAATCGATGTAGATGCTTCTTTTTCAAAACCGACCAATGGAGATATTATCCACCGCCTGGGTTTACAAATTGTATTGCCAGCCGGAATGGAAAATATAAAATATTACGGACACGGACCTCACGAAAATTATTCGGATAGAAAAGCATCGGCTTTTGTCGGACTATATGAGACAACAGCTAAAGGCATGGAAGCCGAACATTATGTAAGGGCTCAAAGTATGGGTAACAGAGAATCTGTGAGATGGTTCACTATCAGTGATAGTGGTAATCAAGGTTTGAAAATTTCGTCGAAAGACCAGTTGAGTTTCAGCGCCCTTCATTTCACAGACAATGAATTGTGGCAAGCTAAACATGATTTCAAATTAGATGAAATACGCAAACCTGAAGTTTATTTAAGCCTCGATTGTATTCAGCAAGGTTTAGGTAATGCAAGCTGTGGCCCTCTACCTCTACCTGAGTATATGATACCATCTAACCAAATATTAAGTTATTCGTTTAGGGTAGAACCAATAAAATAAATAAGAAAACTATAATATATTTTAAAGTTTAAGCTGTGCAGAATAAAATACTCTTAGCACAGCTTAAACTTTATTAATTTAATATAACTCAAGTTGGCTTATGTTTTAAAAATACTTAATTTTAAATCGATTTTTAAAGACAATGTATATTCTTATTTTTTGACCTGAATTTTTCATTTTCATCCTATATCATAATCTATATTTTTATGAATAATCAACTAAAATACCTCTTTGTCGGTATATTAATCGTTTTAGCTATTATCTCATGTGGAAAAAAGCAACCGACTCAACAGCAAGAAAAGACTGGGACAGAAAGCATTTACACCAACCCTCTATTCCCTTCAGGAGCACGTCCTTGGGCGACATTCTACAATGATGAGTACTTCTATTTGCAAGACTCTGACGACAAAATAATACTCTGGCGCACTAAAGATATTACAGATCTGAAAAATGCGCCGAGCAAAGAAGTCTGGATACCAAAAGACAAAGATAACGCCTTTCATCTTTGGGCCCCTGAGCTTCATCGCATTAATGACAAATGGTATATTTATTTTGCTGCAGACGATGGAAACACCGACAATCATCAGATTTATGTAATCGAAAACGAATCGTCTGATCCATTCAAAGGTGAATTTGTAATGAAAGGTAGAATAAAGACCGATAAAGACGATAATTGGGCTATCCATCCTAGCGTTTTCGAACACAATAATGAATGGTATATGATATGGTCTGGATGGCAAAAAAGGAGAATTGAAGCAGAGACACAATGTATATATATAGCAAAGATGGAAGATCCCTGGACTTTAGCCAGTGAAAGAGTCCTTATCTCGAAACCTGAATATGAATGGGAACGTCAATGGATTAACCCAGACGGAAGTAAAACCGGCTATCCGATTTATGTAAACGAAGATCCGCAAAGCTTTTACACAAAAGACAAGAGTAAAATTCTTATTTACTATGCAGCAAGTGGCACATGGACTCCTTATTATGCAGTGGGAATGCTATATGCTAATGCAACCAGTAATCTATTAAATCCAAGTTCTTGGAAAAAGTCCGAATCGCCCGTATTCCATCAGAATCCTGAGGAGCAGGTCTTCGCTACAGGAACCCCTTGCTTCATACCATCTCCTGATAAATCTGAAACTTATTTTCTATATCAGGCTCGTGCGATAGAAAAAGAGCCATATGGATCGTTACCTTCCGGACCCTTAGACACAAGGTCTCCGAGATTACAAAAAATGGAATGGGATACTGAAGGTTTTCCTATTCTTGGTGAGGCCTTATCCGAATCCACAAAAATAACAAAACCATCAGGTATTAAATAATAAGTAAATTATCCCATACATATATAATCAGAACGAGGAAGACTTCATTACTTCCTCGTTTTTCATATATAGCCTTCATTACAGAAAAAAGACTGTCCTACCGTATTAACAGGCTTTTCTAGATAAATGCCTCTGGAGGGTTCTAAAGAGGGATCAATATAATTAAAGCACAATTTTACAAAATATTCAAAGAGAATAAAATCAATGTTAAAGCGAAACTATTCTCTTCTCCAATATCAAAAAGAATGATCATTTGCACAGATATTGTTTTTTTTTGACCAGATTTTATCGACCAAAATCTTCTCTTTACTCTACTTTTGTCGCAAGTGTAAGCTCCACTTGTACCTAATACATATATCTAAAGAGATATACTAAATACTATGTGGATAAATTATTATCACTTACTAGATTGCATGGAGACAACCCTATCAACATCTTAAGTAAAGCACCATAACTGCCATATATCAAGCAATATATCTGGCCGTAATTCTATTTACCAAAAGAAAAGAGTGTATTAAAGACATTAAAAATAAATCTATTGGCTAAAATGCCTAACAGATAAGTTTGTAGTGCTCTTGTATAAACAAAACTTGGCTAAGGAATCTTCAAACCATTCTTGGGAGACATAAATACAATTCGTTAACTATTAATTAAATACCCTAATGGGAACTAAGCTAAATTATTAACCTCTAACCTTAAAAAAAGTATGGAAAAATTGAAAAAGTGTAGAGATTCATAGATTTCCAATATATGTATTTTTACGCTTATCTACTCAGAACTTAGTAATTAAAGAAAAACATTCAAAACTTTTTAAAATTACTAGGTGCATTTACACATTTCTTAATTATTATTTTTTATTAAAATCTCATGTATTATGACAGTAAAAAGTATCATGAAAAAAAGTGAGCGTTGGCGTACCCATTGGATGATGCTGGCGTTAATCGCTTTTTGTTTTGGGAGTTGCAAAGATGATGATAACAATGGGAGCAAGGCGGAAGCTTATGATCCATCTCAGCCTGTATTAGTTACCGACTTCTTACCAAAAGAAGGAGGAATAGGACAACGTTTGGTCATTTATGGGAAAAATTTCGGGAATGATATCAGTATTATTCGTGTTTTTATTGGAGGAAAAGAAGCCAAAGTAATAGGGGTAAACAGTGAGAGTCTTTATGTACTGGTACCTGAAAAAGCCTATAAAGGAAATATTGAAATCCAGATTGGTAGCGGAGATAATCCGGTCATAGCTAAAGCCGATTCAATATTTAAATACCAACGTAAGATGGTGGTATCAACACTGATTGGATACAAAAATGACAGAGGTGACGAACCTTGGAAAGATGGAAAGTTCAAAGATGACAATGAACTTAATATGGCAAGTGGATTTAAAGAATCCTCATGGCTTAAGTTCGATCCTATAAATCCGAAACATCTCTGGATGGTTTTTGACAATGTCAATGGTCTATACCTAATAAATTTTGAAGATAGTACTGTAATTAAAAAGCGCTCAGACTTCTCTCGTCCACGTAGTATTGATTTCACTATGGATGGAGAATATATGATTATCGCAGAAGACCGTGGAGGAGAAACTGATAGAAATACAATTAGGCTCTCTAGAACTTCTAATTTCCAAAATTTGGAAGAAATTACACGATATAAGCAGTGTAATACAGCCGCTATACATCCTGTAAATGGAGAATTGTATTTCAATAGTTATAGCAAAGGAGAATTCTTCCGTTTCGATCTAGCAAAATATTTTACAGCAGGAGGAACGGTTGTAGGAGTGACAGACAATAACAAGTGGGGACAATTTGGTAAAATGCTATTTACTATTCTTGATCCTAGTTGGGAATATAGAATTATCATACATCCTACTGGAAACTACGCTTATATTGTGGTTGTTAATAAGCATTATATCTTACGCACCGATTATAACTGGGCTACTAAAGAATTCAATCCACCTTATATATTCAGCGGTACAGCTCAATCTAGTGGTTATCAAGATGGAGTCGGAACCAATACAAAAATGGACACTCCTTATCAAGGCGTATTTGTGAAAAATGATGAATATGTAGCAGAAGGCAAATCTGATGAATATGACTTCTATTTTACCGACCTATATAATCATGCGATCCGCAAACTAACACCAGAAGGCTCTTTGACCACTTTTGCCGGACGTGGCAGTTCAAGTCTCAATTCAAACCCTTATGGTTATGTTGATGGAGATTTACGTGATGAAGCGCGCTTTGACAGGCCATCTGGAATAGCATACAATGAAGCCGAAAACGCATTTTACATAGGCGATAGAGAAAACCATCGCATTCGTAAAATCGGTCTGGAAGAAATGGATGAAGAATAATTTATGAAGAAACACATACAAATTATGAAGAAATTTTTTATGATGTGCATGTTACTTTTAGGTTTCTCTGTCAGCACCTTCGCACAAGAAATCGTAGAAGTAACGGGTGTCGTAACCGATGCTAACAAAGAGCCCCTGATTGGGGTAGGAGTATCAGTAGTAGATGCTCCGGGTCTTGGAACTATTACTGATCTCGATGGAAAATATAAAATAAAAGTAGAACGATATAAGAAATTAAGCTTCTCTTACATCGGTTTTGAAAAACAAGATGTAGTGGTAAATGAACAACGAGTTATCAATATAACATTGCGAGAATCTGCATCAAGTGTTTTAAACGAAGTAGTAGTAACAGGTACAGGTGTACAGACAAAGCAAACTTTGACCGGAGCTGTTACAACTGTCGATCCTGAAGTCTTCAAAGCAAACCCATCCTCTAGTCTATCTAATGCATTATTAGGTAACGTTGCGGGTATCATGGCGATGGGAGTTTCTGGTCAACCTGGAAAAAATGTTTCTGAGTTCTGGATTAGAGGAATTTCTACTTTTGGAGCTGGGAGCAGTGCTTATGTATTAGTGGATGGATTTGAACGCGATTTAAACGACTTGAATATAGAGGATATCGCATCCTTTCAGGTTCTTAAAGACGCATCAGTTACTGCTATTTACGGATCAAAAGGAGCAAATGGTGTTATCTTGATTACAACAAAACGCGGTGAAGCTGGTAAGATTAAAATTGACGCAAAGGTAGAAACGATGTATAATACACGTACTATTACCCCTAAGTTTGTCGATGGATTCACCTATGCTAACCTATTAAACGAATCACGTATTACTCGTAACTTCGAACCCATCTATCAGCAAGAAGAATTGGAAATCCTACGCTTAGGGCTCGATCCTGATCTATACCCAAATGTAAATTGGCAGGACTTATTATTAAAGGATGGCGCTATGAGTTATCGTGCCAACCTAAACATGAGCGGTGGTGGATCAACATCTCGCTATTTCGTATCTGTGAGCTATGTCGAAGACGAAGGTATGTATAATACTGATAAAACGTTACAAGACGATTACAATACAAATGCGAATTACAAACGATGGAACTATCGTATGAACACCGATATTGATATCACAAAATCTACTTTATTGAAAGTCGGTGTTTCAGGCTCATTATCAAAACGAAACAGTCCGGGATTAGGTGATTCTGATGTTTGGGGAGAACTATTTGGATATTCAGCTATACGTACACCTATTTATTATTCGAATGGTTATGTCCCTGCAGTAGGTACAGGAAACAAAACGAACCCTTGGGTAGCAGCTACACAAACAGGGTTTAATGAAAATTGGGAAAATAAAATTCAAACTAATGTTACATTAGAACAAAACTTTGATTTTATCACTAAAGGCCTTCGTTTTACAGGCCACTTCGGGTTTGACACTAATAACTATAACGATATACAGCGTCGTAAATGGCCGGAACAATGGGTCGCTGAACGAGCTAGAAATTCGGAAGGAGAACTAGTGTTCAGACATATCTCTGATCCTCAAGAAATGCAACAATCCAGTACTTCAAGCGGCGATAGACGTGAATTTCTTGACATGATGCTCAATTACGACCGAGGTTTTAATGGACATAATATTGGTGGAGCAATTAAATATACACGAGACACTTACATCAAAACTGTAGACTTAGGTAGTGATCTTAAAAACGGTATATCAAAAAGAAATCAAGGTTTAGCTGGTCGTGCAACCTACAACTGGAATCTTCGTTATTTTGCAGATTTCAACTTCGGTTATACAGGTTCTGAAAATTTTGCGACAGGACATCAATATGGATTTTTCCCTGCATTTTCTTTTGCTTGGAATGTAGCCGAAGAGAAATTTATAAAAGACAACTTAGACTGGATGAATATGTTTAAAATTCGTTATTCATGGGGTAGAGTTGGTAATGATAATATGGGTGATGAACGCTTCCCTTATCTTTATACTATAGCAAGCGGCTCTTCAGGATATGAGTGGGCTGATGCCGGAAGCACTGTGAGTTATACAGGTATGAACTACACTCAAGTAGCTTCTCCATATGTTACATGGGAAGTCGCTACAAAGAATGACCTAGGATTAGACTTATCTCTATTCGGAGATAAATTCCAAGCTAACGTAGACTATTTCGATGAAAAGCGTGAAGGTATATATATGAGTCGTAGCTATTTGCCTGCAATGGTGGGATTGGAAAGTACACCAAAAGCCAACGTGGGAGTGGTAACATCTAAAGGCTTTGATGGACGTATTGAATACAAACATAGGCTACAAGATGTGAATCTGACAATTAGAGGTAATATGACTTATAGCAAAAATCAAGTCATAGAAAAAGATGAAGCAAATAATGTATATGCTTATCAACAAGAGGAAGGCTACCGTGTAGACCAATGTAAAGGGCTAATCTCGCTAGGGCTATTTAAAGATTATGATGATATACGCAATAGCCCGACGCAAAGTTTCGGTACTGTTCAACCTGGCGATATTAAATACAAAGACGTTAATGGTGACGGAGTTATCGATGATGGAGATATAGTTGCTATTGGGTCGACTCGATATCCTAACTTAGTTTATGGTATAGGAGCATCAGCTAGTTGGAAAGGCTTGGATATTAATGTACACTTCCAAGGTGCAGGAAAATCTACTTTCTTTACATACGGAAAAACAGTATGGGCATTTAGTGAAGGAGAATGGGGTAATGTTATGCAAGGTATCATGGGTGATAATCGTTGGATATCATCCGACATCTCTGGAGATCCTGCAACAGAAGACCCGAATGCCTCTTATCCAAGATTAAGTTACAATGGAAATGCAAATAACTACAGAAATTCTACTTTTTGGCTTCGTGATGGACAATATCTTCGCTTAAAAACAGTAGACATAGGCTATACTCTTCCTAAAAGCATTGTTAACAGGATACACTGTAACAATATACGATTATTCGTTGTAGGTAGCAACCTGATAACTTGGTCTAAATTCAAACTTTGGGATCCGGAATTAGCTTCTTCACGAGGGGAAGATTATCCTTTAGCAAAAACAATAACGTTAGGGCTAAGCATTAATTTATAAAAGAAAAGAGATATGATAAAGAAAATATATATACTATTTGTCGTATTGGGAGCGGGGGTTATACTCTCCTGTTCAGACTATCTGGAATCCGACCAATACTTTAAAGATCGTATGACATTGGATAAAGTCTTCAAGAGCAAAGTTTATACTGAAGAGTGGCTAGCGCATGTTTATTCAGACTTTATGGGAGAAAACATGGATGTATCTAGTAAAGGTGGTGGATATACATATCACTGCTTTGCAGACGATATGTATTTTGGAGACCGTGACAAAGACTATGATAATGCGAAGAGTGAGCTCTCATATAATATGTTCAAAACAGGAGACTATGATGAGAATACCGAACAAGGTGCATGGACAAGATCTTATCGAGGTATACGTAATGCAACTACATTTATACACAATGTATACATGAATGAAGAATTGAATGCAGATGAGATAGTAGATTACAGAGGGCAAGCTCGCTTTGCAAGAGCGTATTTCTATTGGTTGCTACTACGGAAATATGGTCCAATACCTATCCTCCCTGACGAAGGAATTGATTATACAGAAAGTTACGATGATATAGCAACCCCTCGAAGTACATACGAAGAGTGTGCGGAATATATTGCAACTGAGATGCAGCAAGCAGCAAAAGAAATGGAGAAACTAGATGCAACCCGACAAGGACAAGATGCATCAGCTCGCGCTTCTTATGGTGCAGCTTTAGCGATCAGAGCCAAAGCCCTATTATATGCAGCAAGCCCTCTAGCCAATGGGAATACAGCAGCTTGGGCGCAATTATTGACAGATGATGCAGGTAGACCTTTGTTGTCACCAGACTACAGTGACGAAAAATGGGCAAAAGCAGCTGCTGCTGCCAGAGATGTAATAGAATTAGGAATATACGAGCTGTATTGGGATTATCTTCGTACAACAGGAGATGCTAATAATCCAGCAACTATAATACCTCCTAGCGATGGTAATTTTTCTGAAAAGAACTGGCCTGAAGGTTGGAAGAATATCGACCCAGCTGAATCTTACCGTAAAGTATTCGATGGTACCTTATCTGCATCAAGTAATCCTGAATTGATATTTACTCGCGGACAAAATCAAGGTAGTGAAGGAATGAAGCGTCTTATTGAGCATCAATTGCCTCGTAATCCTTCTAAAGGATGGAATACACATGGAGTTACACAGAAACAGGTAGATGCCTACTACATGAACGACGGAACAGATGCACCCGGTAAAGACAAAGAAATTGGACGAGGAGACGGTAGTAATCGTGTTACGGGATATGTAACAAAAGAAGAGTATGATGCAGGGCAATATAAACCTTTAAGAGAAGGCGTTTCTAAACAATATGCAAATCGCGAGCCTCGCTTCTATGTATCTGTTGCTTATAATGGTAGCTTCTGGACACTCCTGGGCGCACAATTGACAGAAAACCGCAACAAGCAAATCTTCTACTATCGTGGAGAAGAAAACGGTTACAATGCGGCTAATGCATATTGGTTACGTACAGGTTTTGGTGTTAAAAAATTCGTACATCCTGATGACGCTTTTGAAAATGATCAAGCTAGAATAGTTGCTAAACCTGAGCCTGCTATTCGCTATGCAGATATCTTACTTATGTATGCTGAAGCATTGAATGAAATAGATGGATCATACTCTATTCCATCATGGGATGGTAAAACAACTTATTCTGTTAGCCGTGATATTACTCAAATGAAGAGAGGTATCCATCCCGTACGCATCAGAGGTGGTGTTCCTGATTATCCAACTAGTGTATATAACAGTAAAGAAGATATGCGCAAAAGGCTGAAACGTGAGCGCCAGATAGAGCTTATGGGTGAAGGACAACGCTACTACGACCTACGTAGATGGATGGATGCTCCAGTCGAAGAGGCTTTACCTATTTATGGCTGTAATGTACTGATGTCTAAAACAGATAGAGATTTATTCCATCAACCTGTAGCCGAATGGTCTCTCAGAACTACTTTTGCCAACAAGATGTGGTTCTGGCCTATTAGCCACAGCGAACTGAAACGCAACAAGCGTCTGACACAAAATCCAGGATGGACTTATAATGATTAATTAAAAACAAATGAATATATGAAAAAGATATATAGTTTGCTCTCCTTACTCGCTGTATTGATCTGCTTCAGCTCATGTAACGATGAATGGAAAGATGAACAATTTGAACGTTTTGTTTCTTTCAAAGCTACTATTGGAGAAGGAGGGGTATCTCACATCTACGTACGCTATAAACAAAATGAAAATACAGCATTTCAATTGCCCTTGATTGTCAGTGGATCAACAACAAATGACAAAGACATGACTGTTCATGTAGCATTAGATCCTGATACGCTCGATGTACTGAATTATGAACGCTTCCAAGCACGTGAAGATTATTATTACAAAGTATTAGACAGTAAATATTACTCAATCCCTGAAACAGTGGAAGTAAAAGCCGGAGAAAATACGGCCCTAATGAATGTTGACTTCTCTCTACAAGGAATTGACTTGGTGGAAAAACTAGTGCTTCCTTTAACCATTGTGGATAATCCATCATATAATTATGTGGCAAATCCTAGAAAGCATTATAAGAAAGCATTACTTCGCATACATCCGTTCAATGATTATTCAGGAACATATAGCAGTACAGCCTTGAAAGTTCACTTGGGAGACAATCAATCTCTTTATATGACCGAAACACGTAGTTATGTGGTAGATGAAAACACAGTGTTTTTCTATGCTGGAACGGTAAATGAAGATCGTGCAGACCGTGGTAATTACAAAATTAAGGCACACTTTGAAAATGGAATTGTAACTTTCACTTCAGACAATCCGAGCATAAAATTTGAAGCGAAAACAGCTACTTATTCTATCAAAGAAATGATGGATGAAACTCGCCCGTATTTATTACACCGATATATTACGATCAATAATATCGATTATAAGTTTACGGATTACACTATGGCCCCAGGTACAGAGATTGTATTCTATGCACAAGGTTCTTTGATTCTTGAGCGTAAGCTAAATACACAAATACCAGATGAAGATCAGTCTATAGAATGGTAAGATCCAGAAATAATACTTAAAAAAATTATGAATAAGGATGTTGTAATAATAAGCAACATCCTTATTCTTTTTATACTCTATCTTTTTATAACAAAACAAGTAACCTCTTTTATGATCATAATTATTCCATACATTGAGTTAATATAAATTATAAAATTAAAAGTAGGTAAAGCTATTTAGCTAAATTATTTATCTTTGTTATATCATTATAATACCTGGGCCCATTCAGCTTGGGTATTGTTTGTTATACAATAATAGCATCATGAGAAGATTTTGGATATTATATTTAATTTTAGGGTTTCTTACTACGCCTTTATTTGCAAAACAATTCTATTTTAAAAAATATCAGGTAGAAAAGGGCTTATCGCACAATACTGCTTGGTGTATCCTACAAGATAGTTACGGGTTTATGTGGTTTGGAACAAGCGATGGTCTTAATCGCTTTGATGGAAAGAAATTTAAAGTATTCAGAAACGAAATACAAGACGCAAACTCGTTAGGAAATAACTCTGTACAAACTTTATTCGAGAATGATGATAGAAATATATGGGTAGGAACCAGTAGTGGAATCTATATATACAACCGTTCGAACAATTACTTCAAGCATTTCGATAAAAAAACCAAATATGACGTCTCGATCAGTAGTGAAGTCAAAAAAATCATCAAAACTCAGAAAGGCCAAATTTGGATAGCAACCCTAGGGCAGGGAATTTTTATATATGACCCACAAACAGATGATTTAAAACAAAACAGCCAATATTCTCCATTCGTATGGGATATTTGTGAAGATGAATCGCATAGAATATACTCATCTTCCTTACAGGAAGGTTTAATCTGTTTTGACCAAAATGGGAAGCAAATCGAAATATTTACATCATTCCTAAATAAAAAGGACCTAGGTAATCTGAAGATCAATTGTATCCAGAATATTGAAGATAAAATATGGTTTAGTGTCGGGACTAATAATCTATGTGTTCTCGATAGCAAAACAAAGAATATAACAAGTTTCAATAGTGAAGGACAAAATATAGGTACGATAAGGTCTATCACAACTTATTCAGATAGAGAATTATTGATAGGATCCGACAATGGCCTTTATCTCTTTAATATATTCGAAGGGAAATTTATCCGTATCGACGATCCTCTAGACCCGCGTAGTTTAAGCGACCAATCTATTTATGCGATAGTAAAAGATGCTGAGGGTGGTATATGGATATCGACATATCTGGGAGGAGTAAATTATCTAGCTCAACAATCAAAAATATTTGAATATTATTACCCTACATATAGTCCTAATCTAAGTTCAGGTAAGGTAGTAAGCCAGTTCTGTGAAGATGGAGAACAAAACATTTGGATTGGCTCTCAAGATGGATTAAAACGACTAAATCATAAAACACAGAAATTAGAGTCATATACCATTTCTGGAAAGATACAAAAGCTAGATATTCGTTCTCTTCTACTAGATAATAACAATCTATGGATTGGAACTTATTCGGAGGGATTAAAGGTACTGAATCTAAAGACGAACAAATTAAGCGAATATTATCATACAAGAGAATCTAATCAAACGATATGTAGTAACGATGTTTTATCCTTATACAAGGATAGGAAAGGTGACATCTATGTAGGAACTACATGGGGATTATGCCGATATAACAAAGAAAAAGACAATTTCGAAACCTTGAATTTTGTAGGCACAATGACATCTGTTTTCGATATATTAGAGGACAGGTATGGTTATTTATGGATAGCAACATATAGTTCTGGAGTTTTTAAATATAATTCTGCAAAAAATCAATGGAAGCACTATTCTCATGATGAAGCTAGCAGTAGTTCTATCAGCAGCAATTCTATTATCACTATCTTCGAAGATTCAGACGGAAAAATATGGTTTGGCACAAATGGTGGAGGACTTTGCTTTTTCGATAACAAGGATGAGTCTTTTACAGACTTTGACCCTCAAAATCAAATATTACCAAATAAAGTCATATATTCAATAGAAGAAGACAATGTTGGAAATTTCTGGATCTCAAGTAATGCCGGTCTACTACGCATTAACCCTACAAATAAAATAAATAGAAAATTATTCACACAAGAAGATGGATTGCAGAGTAATCAATTCAATTTTAAAGCCTCTCTGAAGTCTAGCACAGGAAAACTATACTTCGGAGGAATTAATGGGTTCAACGCTTTTTACCCAAACGATTTCAAAGAAAATAGCTATATACCTCCTGTATATATCGTTGACATAAGACTCTATAATACTGATGAGAATAGGAGTAAAGAATTATTAAATCTAACCGAACCAATCTATCTAGCAAAAAAGATAACACTTCCGTATGATAATAATAGCATCATTATTGAGTTCGATGCTTTAAGTTATGAAAAACCGGATAGAAATAAATATAAATATACCCTCGAAGGATTTGACCGAGATTGGGTAAATAGTGAGAATTCAAATATTGCCTCTTATACAAATTTACCTCCCGGAGAATATACATTCAAAGCAAGAGGAGCCAATAATGACAATATGTGGAATGAAGAAGGAGCAAGTATTCAAATTAAAATACTGCCTCCTTGGTGGAGATCTACACTTGCATATTTAGTATATGCTCTGTGCGTTGTGGTTATATTGTATATAGTTTTAAAGTATTTGATTTACAGATCTAGCAAAAAATTCAAACGAGAACTGGAGGAATATCAAATAGAAAAAGAAAAAGAGGTTTATCAGTCCAAGATAAATTTCTTCATCAATTTGGTACATGAGATTAGAACACCTCTAAGCTTGATTCGATTACCTCTGGAAAAACTATCTGAAAAACAAGCAGAAGATATACAAACATCAAAATATCTGACTATCATAAATAAAAACTTCAACTATCTTCTTCATGTAGTAAATCAATTATTAGATTTTCAGAAGGTGGAAAGTAAAAATAGTAAGCTTGAACTCAGCGAAATAAATGTAAACTTATTATTACAAGACATATACAATCAATTTGTTCTTTCTGCCGAATTGAACCATGTAAAGTTAAATCTATCTTTACCTGAAGAAAAGATTTTTACTTTTATTGATCAAGAAAAGATTGTAAAAATCATCAATAATCTACTTAGTAATGCGCTTAAATTCACGAAATCGAGAATTGATATCTCATTACATCCTTTCAAAGATCATTTTGAAATACAAATTGCAGATGATGGCCCAGGCATACCCGATGTAGAAAAAAACAAAGTATTCGAGGCCTTTTATCAATCTAATGACAATCCAAATACCAACACAGGAACAGGCATTGGATTAACATTCTCAAAAATGTTGGCTGAGAATCATAAGGGGAGCCTATCTCTAAATAACAATGAATGGAATGGATCTTCTTTTATTCTTTCCATTCCTACAGAATATAGCGACGAAGAATTATCCCAGATAGAATTTAAAAATGATGTACTGGATACGCAAGTATTATCAACCTCTATTAATTATGACGACGATTTCAAAAAATGTAAAATATTATTGGTAGAAGATAATATCGATTTATTAAATCTAGTAGAAGATTCTCTTAATCCTTATTTCATAATATTAAAATCCACAAATGGAAAAGAAGCTCTCGAAATACTTTCAAAGGATAATATAGACGTCATAGTCAGTGACATAATGATGCCTGTAATGGATGGATTGCAACTATCTAAAGCTATAAAATCAGATATAAACTTCAGTCATATACCCGTTATTCTATTAACAGCTAAAACTACAATGGACTCTAAGATAGAAGGTCTGGAATATGGTGCAGATGTATACATAGAAAAACCTTTCTCCGTTAAATATTTGCATAAACAGATTGAAAATCTGCTCAAGCTGAAGCAGACATATCAAAGGATGATAACTTCCTATCCCCCATCTGCTACAGCGGACATATCAATACCTAAAAAAGATCAAGAGTTTATAGAAAAATTACATGCTGAAATTGAAAATCATATAGCAGAACTTGACTTTTCTATTGACAATATCGCAGAGACAATGTTTTTGAGCCGTTCTAGCTTTTACAGAAAAATAAAGAGTATAACAGGCATGTCTCCTAATGACTACCTGAAAGTATTCAGGTTAAATAAGGCTGCGGAATTATTATTACAGAATGAATATTCTATATCCGAGATCTGTGATCAGGTCGCCTTTAGCTCTTCTTCATATTTTGCCAAATGCTTCAAGGCTCAATTTGGTGTCTTACCTAAAGACTATATCAATGAAAAAATGAAAGATTCAAATTAAGATTAAATCGTGACTATTTCACATAATTTCTCACATAGAGACTGTAAATTAAACTGTGTCAAGCAAGAATAAATTATTATTTTTACTAACACAGTTTTTTTATGGAAAAAGAATTTGATTTTGAAAGCATTAAGCAGAAAGCCTTAGAACAACTTAAATCAGGCAAGTCTTTATTAGGCAAGGATGGGGCTTTTGCTCCGTTATTAGAAAGCATCCTGAATGCAGCCCTTGAGGGGGAGATGGATGCTCATTTAGATGAACGTGAACGTTTATCTGGTAATCGCC
>JBKEBA010000071.1:0-10492 GCA_047972895.1 Dysgonomonas sp. | reverse complement strand
ATACCCTTTTTAAAAAAGTAAGGCAAATATTTAAATCTACCCCGTACTACACTCTAATGTTGTTCATTCTTTCAAAGATCGCACTCGTTTCGCTTAACCCGAAACCGACTCGTTTGTCGTATTCTTTAGCGGTTAAGCGGATGCAAAAGTAGAAAACATTTCCTTACACTCCAAACATTTTATAGCTTTATTTTTATTTATTTTTTGAAAATACAACTAAACAACTAAACAAGAACCTGTTGTAAAATATATTATTTTTTAGAAAAATATTTACAATATGGCGTCAATCCACATTCTTCGCATTTTGGTTTACGAGCCAAACATATATATCTTCCATGCAAGATTAACCAATGATGAGCATTCGATAGGTATTTTACAGGGATATACTTTAGTAATTCTCTCTCTGTTTGTGTTGGATTCTTTGAATTATCAGTGAGTCCAATACGATTAGACACTCTAAACACATGTGTATCGACTGGCATAGCAGGCTTATTAAAGGCCACTATAAGCATCACGTTAGCTGTCTTACGTCCTACCCCAGGTATGGTTTCTAATTCCTCCATCGTTTCGGGAACTTGCCCTCCAAAGTCGCTCACAAGCTTTTTAGCCATTCCAACTAGATTCTTAGCTTTGTTATTAGGATAAGATATGCTTTTTATATATTCGTAGACTACATCGGGTGTCGACACAGCCATAACATGGGGTGTAGGAAAAGCGTTAAATAAGGCCGGCGTAACTATATTTACACGCTTATCTGTACATTGAGCTGATAGGATTACTGCAATTAATAAATGAAAGGGATTATCGAAATGCAGTTCTGTCTCAGCGATTGGTATATTCACCTCAAACCATTCAATAACCTTTGTATAGCGTTCTTTTTTAGTCATAACTTAAATATAATACAAAAGAAAAAGTCCCTTACGAAAATGTAAGGGACTTTAAATATAGTAAAAAAATCAATTTCTTACCAGAATTTAACTCTATTATCTTCTACATTCATTTTATCACGAAGTACAGATATAGACTGACTCATTAGTTGATACATGTTATTTTGTCTGGCAGTCAATTTAGCTTGTGCTGAATTGAACTCTTTTGCATCTTCATTTCGGCTTACTACATTCAAAACATAAACTCCAGAACGGCCTTTTAGAGGCTCTGTCAGTTTACCAACTTGTCCTACTTTGGAATATACGTTCATAAGTGGTTCATAACCTACTCCTGTGATATTACTTGTCTGGAATGTTACAAAGTTTACAGAGTCCACTCTACCACTAATATCTGTAGCATAGGCTTCTAACGATGTTAGATTCTTAGCTTTCAAATCCGCAATCATCTTTTCTGCCTTCTTATTATTTATCAATTCCGTTTTCAACGAAGCAGAAACTTCCGATATGGACATATAGTCTCCATCAATTTCTTTTTTCACAATAGCAACTATACGTTTGTCTGACAGATCAAATTTCTTCACAGTCCCTATCTTTTCATTAAAAGCCCAATGTATTACTTGACGAGTACCAGTAGCCTGTCCTAATGACGGTTCTGACGGCGCAACAGTAACATTTGACATAATACTATATCCTTTATCCAGAGCAGCTTTATCAAAATTTTCCATATTGCCATTTTCAGACACAAACATATTCAACTCATTATCTATTGAATTTTGTGTTTTATCGCTAATGATAACAGGCATTTCAATAATAGCTAGCTTAACTTTTGCTACCGGGTTCGTTTTATCTTCTATACGGACTAACTGCGTCTGCCCATTTATAGTTAATTTGAGAATCTCACCTTTGGCGGCAGCAAAACATTCTTTAGTAGTCATACCGGCGCGTGCCAATAACATTTCTGTAGCCCATCCCAGTGATCCACCATTAGAACCTGGATATAATTCATCCGCAACTGCGGAAAAATCTTTACCACCTTTAATTACGGTCATTACACTATCAGCAAAATAGCTGGCCGTTTTTTCGTCGAATGTCTGAGGTACTGGTATTATTTGCAATTTAACTGAGTCTGCAGCATTTACCTTGTCCATGACTTTGTACATCAGGAAAGACTGATCTTCACGAACAGGTCCTTGTATATCTCCTATTTTCGCATCTTTCACAAACGTTTCCATTTCAGCTGGCAATGTCGATACAGTGTAGAATACGTCAACAAATGGATTTGATGAATATTCGTTTACAAGTAGCGCAGGGTTATCTGCTGTTGCCAATTTTTCATGTACTGCATTTATCTCTTTTTCAACAGCGGCATAATCTTCGTCACTAGGTACTACATCTTTTATAAAGTAGGATATTTTACGCAGTTCACCATTCAGTTTGTAGTTACCTTTACGTTGGTCATATAAAGCTTTTATTTCTTTATCTGTAACTTGTACTGTAGAATCGGATAATACGGTATAACGTTGAACTACATATGCTATATCTGCAATATTTTTAGAATCGTCATAAGTAGCTTTAGCTTCGGTATCTGTACCTAGAAAAGAGCCAGCAACTAGAGATGAATATTTCTCTTCAAGACGCTGATATTTCATCATATTTTGGATAAAAGCCCAGATTTGACGTCTTGCCATAATCTCTGCTTTTTGTTGTTCACTCATACTTGATATATCCTGATTGATATCAGATAAGAATTGCATCAAATGAGCTTTTTCAAATTGTCCGGTCTGAGGATTTGCAAACAAAGGAATTTGATACAACATAGGAGCCATATTCTGTCCATAGACCATATCCTTTAGCTCATCTGACGTTACAGCTAAGCCTAGTTTTTCAGCCTCTTCATCAAGCATGATTTCTTTTACCATTTGTTGATAGACAGCCTCTCTAATTTGAGAAGATGTTCTTTCGTCCAAAGAATTCTGTCCGCTCATGACTTTCTGAAAATTTTCAAATTCAGCGATTCTATCAGAGTAAGCTTTTGTTGTAATAACTTCTCCGTTTACTACAAACGCTTTGTCTCTTACTTTATTAACAAAGGTTATCACCTCACCCCATGGAAATATAAATGCCAATAAACCCACTGCAATTATACCTACCAATAGGCTTGACTTACTTCTAATTTTCTGTAATGCAGCCATTTAATAAATTATTATTTTTTATATTGTTTATTTATTTTTTATAAAATGCAACTTTCAGCTCGCGAAGATAATAAATTGAGATTAAATTCCATTCATATTTGAAGGACTATTCTGCTTTTTCCTCATTGTTTTCTACCACCTTCCTCTTCGTCCTCTTTGATATATAGCATTGTCTTCCCCAAGAAATGTCGTCCAACATTTTTAAAACGAGGGTTTGTCATCTGTTGATCTGAGACAAATTCCCCTGCATACATCACAATTTCTCCTGGCTGAATAATTTCTACTAATGAATCTGAATATATTTCTTTTTTCTGCTGATCCCAATAAAATTCATCACTCTTATATGTGATTCCATCTTCTTTACTTTCTATAAAGACATTCCCTTTGAGCTTCCAAATTTTCTTATTGACAAAATTCCATGCTGTATCTGCTTTTACTGATACTACAACATTGAATACGGAATCGAACTGCTCAAGATAAAGGCCGTCCGGATAGTGCCAATATTTGTCTTTGACCTGATCATATACATCCCATGTCTGACTAATGACTTTATAACGTACTATTCCTGAATCTGAAATCAACATGGATACACTATCAGTTGCAATAGTGGGAATAGCCCCTGAATCGTAATCTATACTTATAGCTGATTTATTATTTTCTCCACACGAAGCAAATATGAAAGGGAGTAAAAATATAGATATAACAACCGTTAATAAGGTTATATGGCTTGGTATTCTTCTCATCATTATCTAATGTATCTAAAAACAATTAGCCCCAATGATGAATTGAGGCCATTTTATTTATGTAATCACTATTTATTCTACTTTTCTGCGGAAGAACCATAGTTCACTAAGATTAACATTTAATGATACAGCAAAATATTCTTCACTAATCATATTACTAGTCTTAGGCTTAAGCTTTTTATATTCAAAATTGATATTTACATACGAAGTCCTACCTCCATAGCTATTCTTAAAAGGCAAACCTAATCCAACAGTAGCTCCATATTCATTATAGCCATCAATCACACCATCTTTATTTTCTACATTTAGATAGGAATTACTATAATTTACTCCACCTCGGAATTTCATTCTCTTAAAAAAGCTTCTATCAAATGGGTTGACCATATATTCTACTCCGGTATTGAACTTCCATCTGTCATTAAAACGATCAGCATCACTCAAGCCGTCTCCAAGATAAGATGAATATTTCACATCACTCCATTTTTGATAAGTAACATCGGCTCCGAAAATCAACCTATCGTCACGATTATAAGTGAAACCCAATCCATATGTCGCAGGTAATCCTGCATCAACACCTTTATAAAGAGTAGTATCGCCAGAGACTAATACTCCGGTAGATGAATTTATCTCATAGTGCCTATTTTCGAAGTCTGCTTTTGAATTCATTTTAGGAGAAAAAACCGCCCCTAAGGTTAATACGTCTGTCTTAGACATAGGCAATTCGTATTGCACTCCGAAATCAAGTTTCAAAGCCTTTTTAGTTAATTCAGAATAGTCAGAAGATGTGTATGCAGTAGAAGTACCCGTGCCTGAGAAACCCGGAATACTACGTATATGATCAATTGTACCAAACAAAAATGATGCATTAGCACCAACAGATAGTCCTTCAATATAAGGAACTGAATACCCTAATCCGCCATATACTTGACTAAACCCACCTGTCCCAGAGAATGATTTAGTATAATATAGAGATCCTGTATTTTCGGTACTACCAAATTTATAACCAACAGAAGAATACGGTAAAACACCAAAACTAAACCCTAAACCATATTTTAACGGCACAAGTATTGTTATGTAATCAAGCCCTCCGCCTGGTTTGTTTTGAGAATTCTGCCCATCGCTAAGCTTTCCACTATTATAGGTAATACCTATATCAAAAAGAAATGTAAGGGAATCGACTTTGGAATAAGAAGCTGGATTCAGTGGATTCGCACTGCGACTGTTTCTGAGTCCATAACCTATACCTCCCATACCTTTGGATGGTCCTACTGCCTGATCTTTTAATACGCCATAACCATATCTGCTATAAGGTGAATCAGTTTGAGCTCCTACAGAGCCTACAATACAAGCCAGAAGGGCTATCAAAAGAAATCTTTTATTCTTTAACATTATAATTCAATATACAGTTTAAATCCTCTTAGATGTTTTTTCAATATATTTTTGTGCGAAACAATGCTCACATCTACTAAACAAAAAAAATGGGAAATTATTATTCAAACAGGTTAAAACTTACATGCACAATTCAATCCCTTATTTACAACTATTTTTTAAAAATCAAAAAAGACAGGCTTCAATACTAATTTGAATATAAAAGTACGACAAAACCCATCTCATTAAAAATCAAAATATTAGCAAATTATATTCTTTTTTTATTTTAGTATTAAAGACACTGGTAACATATAAAATTTGTGCAAAGTAAATTAAAAAAACTCAGTTAACCGACTTTTTATATAAAATGTCATATTTTTTTTAGCTTAAAAAGGTTAATTAGCCTTATTTTAATAACTTTATAGCCGATTCATCTGTCAAATGAATATAAGTATCAAAAACAACGCAAATAAGTATCTGGAGAAGCTAAAGCCATTTAAATATATAGCATGGTTTTTATGTCTATTTCTCATTTTCGAGCTCATATGGAAATTATGCGTCCATCAAGGTATTGACGAAAGTATCTTACTTGTATTCGGAAAAGATTTCACTGCCCACACCGAAGGTTTTAATTTATGGACTGCTAAGTCTATTTATTGGTTTATGCACGATATTTTAGGTTATCAAGATTTTAAAATAATTGGAACCAGCCTTTATTTTGTCGGATCTATACCAATTGAGATTATATGGGGATGTACAGGCTTGAAGCAACTTTTCATGTTCTCTTTCATTTTGATCTTTTATTACGGTCCTATTAAAAAGAAATTATGGTATATACCCCTTTCCTTATTAATCTTGCTATTTATTAATATACTGCGCCTATCTATTATATTTATTATTATAAAAGATCCTTTTCCAGAATGGTTTATTTCTATAAACGAATGGTATAATAACCGTATATGGGTAAATACCAGAGAGTGTTATTATCAGTTTTACAACGATTGGTTCAATGTTTTCCACAAAGATATCTTTACACTCATATACTATGATGGTGTAATCTTTATTCTCTGGCTTGTATGGGAAGAAAAAGTAAGAAAACCTTTTAGTCGAATAAACAGAAGCTTTATAGAAAATTCTAAAACAGAAAATAAATTACCTTCTACTCCTTAGCTTACCATTACGAGTAGAAATAAACCTCAGATTATAAATAGGTTGTAATACATCTAATAGTATAAGTATCAGGTAAAACTTTCCTGAATAGAAATGTTTAGCAGATTTATTGACTACCAACATTTGGATGGCCAACCTGATCAAAAATAAAACAACAGAAATCCCCAACAAGGCCCAATGTTGCATAAAGATGGCGTATATGACCAATGTAGTCAGTAGCAAATAAAAAAAGTATCTGGAAAAAGTTTCTAAACCAAATACAGATGCAGCAGAACTTCTTATATTTGCTTTTGCCAGAAAATATGATTTCTTAATCTGCTTCCACAGAGAATACCGCTCAATAGAAGTTTCGACAAAACTATCCTGACATATTGCTACCGATGTATTATCGCCTGTTATTATTTGATTTAGAAATACATCTTCTCCATTTTCCACGTTAAGATGTGAAGCAAAACCCTTATTATCGAAAAATAAATGTTTCTTAAAAGCTACATTTCTGTATGTTCCTATATACCCTTTATTATTTATAGCCATCGATAAATATTGCATACTAAAAAGTAAATTATCGAAACGCGCCATACTATTAAAGAAGCTCTTTGATCTTTTGTAAAATGAATAACCTAATACTACTTCTTTACTATCCGACAATTCATTCACCATCCCCGCTATCCATTTATCGGATACTGGTCTTGCATATGGCTCAGTAAATAGCAGAATATCTCCTTTCGCAGCCTTTATCCCGATTGTAAGAGCAAGTTTACGTCGTCCAAAAAAATTATCTTTGGAATAAGGCAGATAAGTAAAATATAGATGGGAGTATTTAAGTTTGAGCGATTGCAATAATACTTCACTTTCGTCTGTAGAACCATCATTAACTACCACGACTTCAAAATCAGAGTAATCCTGTTCTAATATTGATGGCAAGTTCTTAGCTAATTCCTCAGCCTCATTTTCAGAAGCAATAATGACTGACACTTTGGGCTTTGAAGAGCTATAAGAAGAATTGTCATATCCTTTCTTTTTAGCGTAAGAATAAGGTTTTCTATAATAATTTAAGTAAAAAAACACCTGTACTAAACATATCAGAAAAAATACCGATAGTACTGCTATTTCTATTTCATTAAAAATGAAGTATGACAAAAATTGATCGAACATTATTACGTTAACGCTAAGGGTATCTATAAAAAATTCAAGAGCCATATATTTCATACGACTCTTGAATTATAATTTAATGTATGAATTATATTTTATCTGAATAATAAGCTTTAGGCAGATCACGACAGTTATATTGCGATGCCATGATTTCACCATATGCACCGGCAGAGCGCAAAACCAAAACATCACCTCTCTTGGTCTCATTAAGCTCATAATTTTTCACAAAAACATCAGAAGACTCACAGATAGGGCCTACTACATCATATTTCTTAAATGGAAGATCCGATGATATATTTTCTATTTTGTGATATGCTTGATAAAGCGCTGGACGGATCAAGTCTGTCATTCCAGCATCTACTATAACAAAAGCCTTACTCTCACCTTCTTTCACATACACTGTACGTGTTACTAACGATCCTGTCTGAGCTACAATCGCACGTCCAAGTTCGAAATGGACAATCTGTCCTTCTTTCTGCTTCAAGTTTTTATGAAATACTGCAAAATACTCTTCAAAGTTTGCTATAGGGTTTGCATCAGGATTTTCATAATCAATACCTAATCCTCCACCCACATTTATATGTTCCAGCTTTATTTCTTTATTCGCAAAATAATCCTGAAGTTCATTTATCCGCTCGCATAAAGCTTCGAATGGAGTAAACTCTTCTATCTGAGATCCAATATGGAAATGGATACCAATTAGTTTTATGCTTTTCAGTGATTGTAATTTCTCAATCACTTCATCCAACATATTCATTGCAAAACCGAATTTATTTTCATTCAATCCTGTAGTGATATATTCATGTGTATGAGCATCTACATCAGGATTAATACGAAGTGCAACTTGCGCAACCTTACCTTTTTTTGCAGCAAGTTCATTTATAACTTCTAACTCTGGCAATGATTCAACATTGAAACAAAAAATGTTCAGATCTAGTGCAAGGTTTATCTCCTTGTCAGTTTTGCCTACTCCGGCAAATACTATTTTCGAGGCAGGAAACCCTGCATTTACAGCAGCCTTTATCTCATTTCCACTTACACAATCAACACCCAAGCCTTCAGAAGCTATCAATTCCAATATTCTGCGATTTGCATTCGCCTTCACTGCGTAATGTTGTTGGAATCCGTATTTTTTTATTTCCTCTTTTACGATTTTCAATGTTTTTTTCAACAAATCAACATCGTAATAATAAAAAGGTGTTTCTATACCTTTTAGTTTTTCAACAGGAAAATTCCCTTTATTCATTTTGAATTTAGAAGTTAATTAAACAATTTGTCATTCAATATCTGAAGTGCTTTTTCTTTATCTTTTCTTTCTATCAAAAATGAGAAGTTATATTTACTTCCGCCGTAAGATATCATACGAACAGGAATATCTCTCATCGCATTTAATATATTAGCAGCAAAACCAGCGTCATCCGATTCTAGGTTACCTATTACAGATATTATAACCATATCCGCATCTACAGATACTGTCCCATATTTTTTCAGCTCATCTAATATCAACTGAATATTTTTATCATCATCAATAGTCAAAGATACTCCGATTTCCGAAGTAGCCAGCATATCTATTGATGTTTGATAATTTTCGAAAGCCTCGGTTATTCTACGCAGAAAACCATGAGCCAACAACATTTTACTCGATTTTATCTTTATGGCTGTAATATTATCTTTTGCTGCCACGGCCTTTATTGCCCGTTCTTCTGTATCATTCGATATCTTGGTACCAACTGCTTCAGGATATTCCGTATTTCTCAAACAAACAGGTATATCAGCAAGTTTTGCAGGTAGAATACTTGATGGATGTAAAATTTTTGTACCAAAATAAGCCAATTCGGCTGCTTCATCAAAATTTAACAGAGGTATTGCAACAGTACCACTCACATAACGAGAGTCATTGTTTTGCATCACATCCACATCTGCCCATATCTGAATTTCGTCTGCGCCCACTGCTACACCAACCAATGATGCCGTATAATCACTACCTCCTTTACGAAGATCATCTATTTCACCATAAGCATTACGGCAAATATAACCTTGTGTTATATATAAATCAGCATCTTCTGCAAACTCTAATAGCGACGAAAGTTTTTCTTTTATATATACCGGATCTGGTGTTGCATTCTTATCTGTTCGCATGAAATCTAATGCCGGAAGTAGAGCTGCTTTTACATTCTTCTCTAATAGATAAAGATTAAACAGTTCTGAACTGATAAGCTCACCTTGTGCCAAGATTACACGTTCCTCAAATAAGGTAAACAAATCTTTTGTAAATGTACGTATATAATCAAATTTGGCTATTATAACGTCCTCAGCCTTTGATCGGCTACTTTCTTTTTCGAAAAGAGAAAGAATCAGGTCTTTATATTCTTTTTCAAGTTTGTTGATAATCTCTATAGCACCCTCCTGATTTTTCTTATAAAGATAATCTGATACCTCTGCCAATGCTTCGGCAGTACCACGTATCGACGACAATACAACAATATTACCATATTCCTTCATGGCTATAGTTGCAGCATTCTTTATTTTGTCAGCAGTAGCAATAGATGCACTTCCAAATTTTAGAACTTTCATAGTCGTTTATCTTTTATATCCCACTTTTCTATAGTCTAAACAATGTGCAAAAATATAAAAAAATCCCAGCAATTTTTTCAGTTTAAAGTATATATTTGAATTAATGTGATAATTTTACTATATAAAGCATAGAATCATTTACTTATAATTAAATATTTTTAATGAATACTCGCATATTAACCTAAAATGATTATCTTTGCATAAAACAGATAGCTATGACATTAATTGATTTTATCACTGCGTTCCCCGATGAGGCTAGTTGCAAGCAGAAGTTCAAAGAATATCGAGATCAGGTAGGAGTAATTTGTCCTAAGTGTGGAGGGACAGATCATTATTGGAAAAAAGACAAGGAGGCCTATGAGTGTAAATGTTGTAAAACTCGTATTACCTTAAAGAGCGGTACAGT
>JBKEBA010000016.1:0-106856 GCA_047972895.1 Dysgonomonas sp. | reverse complement strand
TTCATCAGAGCGGAAGACGGGGCTCAAACCCGCGACCCTCAGCTTGGAAGGCTAATGCTCTATCAACTGAGCTACTTCCGCAAAGTATGAGTGGGCAGTGAAGGATTCGAACCTCCGAAGACGTAAGTCAGCTGAGTTACAGTCAGCCCCAGTTGGCCACTTTGGTAACTGCCCTTTTATCTTTAGCGAATGCAAAAGTAACACTTTTTTTTATTCCGCCAAATTTCTACGATAAAAATCTACCATTTTTAATGCAGTAATTGCACATTCGTCACCTTTGTTACCGTGCATGCCTCCGGCGCGGTCAGCCGCTTGTTGCATAGTATCGGTAGTTAATAGTCCGAAAATGAATGGTATATCGTAACGGATATTCATATCTGCTATGCCTTGGGTAACTCCACTGCAAACATAATCGAAATGTGGTGTATCTCCTCTGACTACACAGCCTAGAGCTATAACAGCGTCTAATTCTTTATTTTCTACCAGGTGTTTTGTTCCAAAAATAAGTTCGAAACTTCCCGGAACGAAATCTGTGATGATATTTTCTTCTTTTACGCCGTGTTTAAGCAGAGTCTTGAGTGTTCCTTCCAACAGTTTGCTTGTAACTGCTTCGTTCCACTCAGATACCACTATTCCTATTCTCATATCAGCTCCGCTCGGAACTTTTTCGGGGTCGTATGATGATAAATTTTGAAATGCTGTTGCCATATTTTTTTATTATTAGTGCGATAACAAAGTTACTTAAATTATTCCGATTGCCTCTTAGTCTTTAATACTGTTTAATATATTTTCGGCTAAGCGACTTGCCCCAATACGGAAATATTCATTTGTCAGATATTCTTCGCCTAAGACTTCTTTTACGATCGTATAATATCTAATAGCCTCTTCGGTGGTGGAAATTCCACCAGCGGCTTTAAAACCTGCTTTTCGACCTGTTTTAGCTTCGTATTCTTTTATCGCTATACACATTACATAGGCTGCCTCTAATGTTGCACCTTCATATCCTTTGCCTGTAGATGTTTTTATAAAATCTGCACCCGAATAAAGGGCAAGGAGAGAGGCTTTCATTATATTTTTAGCTGTTTTCAAAGCTCCTGTTTCAAGGATTACTTTTAGTTTAGCATCTTTAGAGGCATGTTTTATTTCGTCAATTTCTTCACAGAGTTCCTCATAATTTTCGTCGAGGAAAAATCCCAGATTCATTACAATATCTATTTCGTCTGCTCCGCTTGCTACTGCCAGAGCTGTTTCTGCAATCTTAACCTCGGTGAAGGTCTGCGAGGAAGGAAATCCTCCTGCAACGGATGCTATTTTGGCATCTGCGGTCAGTGCTTCTCTTACTGTCTCTACAAAATTGGGATAAACACAGATTGCCGCTACATTGTCTATGTCGCTAGAGCCTTCAAAATCATTTACTTTTTCTACAAAATTCCAGATATGCTCACGAGTATCTGTTGCGTTGAGCGATGTAAGGTCAAGACAAGAATAGATTTTCTTATATGCTTCTTTATTATTATTCGCATCGAATTTGTTGCTGATAATTTCACTTACTTTCTGAGCTATCTCAGCATCTTTCAGGTCGGTTTTATATTTCTTCAGCGTATCGGTATATTTGTTAATCTCTGCCATTTTATTTTAATTTTTCGTTGTTGATATGTCTGTCTTTATCTCTGTTAGTTTTCTTTTCCAGATTCTTCTCAAATGCATCGGTGAGGTTTATACCCGTCTGGTTGGCAAGGCATATAAGTACCCATAAAACATCTGCCATTTCGTCTCCAAGATTTTTACCTAAGTCTGACTTCTTGAACGACTGATCTCCGTATGTGCGTGCCATGATACGTGCCAATTCTCCAACCTCTTCGGTGAGGATGGTCATATTGGTAAGTTCACTGAAATATCGGACACCGACTGTCTTTATCCAGTTGTCCACTTCTTGCTGAGCTTCTTGTATTGTCATTATTCTTTGGTTTTAGAATCTATCCAGATGGTCACGGGACCATCGTTTATTAGTCCTACTTGCATATTGGCTCCGAATTCTCCTGTTTGTATAGGTTTACCAAGTTTATTTTCAAGTGTTTTACAGAATTCTTTATACAATGGGATAGCTATATCGGGTTTCGATGCCCGTATGTACGAAGGGCGGTTTCCTTTCTTTGTAGAGGCATGCAGCGTGAATTGCGAAACAACCAGCATTTCGGCGTTAATATCTGTGGCTGAGAGGTTCATTATTCCTTCCGAGTCATCAAATATGCGGAGATTGATTATTTTGTTGCAAAGCCATTCTATATCTTCCTTGCTATCGCTATTTTCTATGCCCAGCAAGATGAGTAGTCCTTTCCCCATCTCTGATTTAATATTGTTATCTATTGTTACAGAAGCTTTTGTGACGCGTTGTACAAGTATTCTCATATGTGATTATAATAAAAGCCGCATAGGTTGAACTTTTGCGGCTTTAAAATTATACATTATATTTCTAATAATAGAATTTTGCAGTTTAGCTGAATTGTTTTTTAGCTTTCGTTTACTTTTCTAAATTTTCAAGGTCATCAAATACCTTGTGTATACTTCTAAGTCTGAAGCCTAAATATATTCTCATTATGCCATATGATAATAATGCGAAAGCTAATAAATAGATGATGAATGTGGCCGCGAATAGAGGGTTTACAATTAGTATGAAGGATAGTATCAACCCCAATATTCCGGATGTCAATAGCCATCCCCATCCTTTTATTCCGTTGCGTTGCAGCTCTATAGACGAGCTAATACTCCATATGGATTGGAACATTACCCAGAATCCGACAAGGAATAATAGCACTGCAATAGTTCCTATAGGTATCGAAAGAAGTATTAAGCCAAATAGGATATCAATAACCCCGCTTGCGAGAGTCCATCCCCATCCTTTTAGTGTATTTTTGTTCAAAATAGCAAAGAGAATTTCAAAGATTCCGCTAATTAAAAATCCTGCAATAAATAGTGCTCCTAATACCGCCAAAGTTTCGCCCGGATTGGCAATACACCATAGACCTAAAATGATAGCAATAATACCAACGAGAGGTGAGACCCACCAATACTTTACAGCTTGTTTTACTGAAAAAAACAGATCATTTTTCATAATGTGTGAGTTTAGTTAATGTTTATATTGTGTTCTATACTAATTTAAACATCGTTATGGGAGGGATGTTTAAATTTTTTAATAAAATTAACTCTTATGAAATTATGTATTTCTAAACTCCGATGTTTTGGATACTGCTTATATTATCCACTTGTTTAAAATAGGAATTCTCCTGATAATCAGTATTACGCTTAGTGAAGCCAGATATACGGAGATAGATAAAATAGGAATGGATAAGATTGCCGGGAACGTACCTGTGTGTATTTTGAATAGGTGTAATATGACATTGAAAAAATCATGTACTAGATATATGCCTAAACCGCAACTAGCGAGTAAGGTGATATATTTGTTATTTTTGAAAGTCATTATTTTAGGGCTATTATTGACTAGATTTTTTACTAAAACGAATACAAAAAATGCACCTAGCATTGTATTGGGGCCGGTTCTATCGAAAAACTGTGTTGCGGGGCCACCATATTTCATTGCAGTAGCAGTAGATATGATGTAAGTACCAACTAGTGCAAGAATACCCAGAATGTATAATATCCTCGTTTCTACTTTTGATAAATCGAATTTATAGAAAAAATATCCGGCAATAAAATATCCTGTATATGAAAATAGTTCGCTGATACTGAAACTAATGTGTATTTGCAATCTTGCATTTATAGTAGGTATAATTGATCCGAAAATGAAGTACAAAATCAGAAAATATATATAGTGTTCTTTTTTTGCATTGGCTGTAAATATGCGGAGTAGGGGAGTAAGAATGTACATTGCGAGTAGTGGGTACAGAAACCATAGATGATGCCAGGGAGTGCCAAGAAAGATTTCCTGATATACACGATGAAATTCACCTCCTGTTAGTGGCTTTATATCGAGAAAATATGCTGTGATGGGTGATAATATGCGGTAGGCAATGCTCCAAAATACTAATGCACAGAAAATTCGAGGGATCGTTTTTGTGTATAACTTCTTGATAGTAACATTGTAATCAGGATCTAGAAAGATCATACCACTTAGCATGAAGAAAACGGGAACGCACCAACGAAGACCTGATACGAATATGTTTATTATATGCCATTCGCCAGGTGAATTTTCGAAAGCTGTAAACCACCTATTGGTACAAACATGAAATACTACAACAGCGAATATTGTAATTATTCTCAATATATCTGCAAATAATATTCGGTCTTTTGTTTGGATTTCTGTCTTCATTTTTCTTAGCACTATGAGACAAAGTTAAGAAAATATTTAATTATCCTTATTTCCAAAATACTTCCGTATAAGCATTGTTTTATGCTTACCTACTATTTTTTCTATATCCTTGTCGTCGGCTTGTTTTATTCTTTTTATACTTCTGAACTCTCTTAATAGTAATCGTTTAGTTTCGTCTCCAATCCCTTTGATATTGTCGAGTTCCGATTTAATTTGTGTCTTGCTTCGCTGGTTACGGTGAAAGGTTATACCGAAACGATGGGCTTCGTCTCTGAGGTGTTGTAAAACCTTGAGCGATTCCGAATTTTTATCTAGATATAGAGGAATAGAATCTTCGGGATAGTATATTTCCTCTAATCGTTTGGCAATTCCTACAATAGCTACTTTCCCATATATACCTAGTAATTTAATAGATTCGCAGGCGGCGCTTAGCTGACCTTTACCTCCGTCTATTACAATTAGTTGGGGTAGGGGAGACTCTTCTTCCAGTAACCTACGATATCTTCTGTAAACTACTTCCCGCATTGTGGAGAAATCGTCAGGACCTTCTACTGTTTTCACATTGAAGTGGCGGTAGTCTCTTTTAGATGGTTTTCCCATTTTGAATACTACACAGGCAGAGACAGGATTAGTTCCTTGAATGTTGGAGTTGTCGAAACATTCAATGTGTGTGGGCAACTCTTTCAAATTCAAGTCTTTTTGTATATCTTTCAGTATTCTTACACTTCTCTGTTCCGGATTGAGACTCTCTGATTTTTTTAATTTATCGAGCTTGTACTGTCTCACATTTTGTGTAGAGAGTAGTAATAATTTCTTTTTATCACCCCGTTGTGGTATTACAAACTCTATATCATCTAGTTTCAGATCGGGATAGAATGGGACAACAATTTCTTTGGCTGTAGAACCAAAGCGTTCTCTCATTTCTATAATGCCGAGACCAAGCAGTTCCTCTTTTGCTTCGTCCATCTTTTTGCGGTACTCGAATGTAAATACCTGTATGATAGCACCATTGTAAACATTTAAGTAATTGATGTAAGATGAATTTTCATCTTCATCGTAACTATATACATCAATATTATATCTAATGCTGCTGACAACTGTAGATCTGTTCTTGAAATTCTCTACAAGCAAATATTTTTCTTTTAATTTATTGGCTTCTTCAAATTCTTGTATTTCAGACATTTCCATCATTGCCGCATAGATGTTTTCGCTGACAATATTCGTATTTCCTTTCAGTATTTCTTTTATTGATTCTATATTCTTGGTATAGTCTTCTTGCGATTGATATCCGACACATGGACCGAGACATCTTTTTATGTGATACTCTAGACAAACTTTGTATTTACCTTCTGCAATTTTCTCGGGTGTAAGATTCAGCATGCATGTGCGAACAGGATATAGTTTGTGAAGAAATTCCAATAGCATTTTAACGCTTGGTATATTTGCGTAAGGCCCAAAGTAAAGAGAGCCATTTTTAACGATCTTTCTTGTGAGTTCTACCCGAGGATAATACTCGTTACGGATAACTATGGATGGGTAAGTTTTATCATCTTTTAACAGTACATTGTATCGGGGCTGAAATTCTTTTATCAGACTGTTCTCTAACAGGAGAGTATCGGTTTCCGTATCTACTATGATGTACCTAATATCTCTGATTTTGCTTACAAGGACTCTTGTCTTTGGACTATCATTGTGTGTCTTTGTAAAATATGAGGAAACCCGCTTTTTTAGGTTCTTAGCTTTACCTACATATATGATTGTCCCCTTGTCATCAAAATATTGATAACAACCCGGTTTTTCAGGAATATTCTGAATTATGTTTCTTAAATTTTCGTCCACGTGAAATATTTTTTACTTTCTGAGAATTCGATATTCGGGGCGAAACATTTTTTATTTTCAAATATCGAATTTTATTAAGGCGGATAAATTTACATCTTCTGGGAATAATTCTCTGCCTTTTAGCATTTCTAATTCGATTATAAAATTAACATAAATATTTTTAACTCCCATTTTTTTAACAAGATTATATGCGGCGAACATAGTACCCCCTGTTGCGAGCAAATCGTCATGTATAAGAACAACGTCATCGGGGCTTAAAGAATCTTTATGTATTTGTATCTTATCCGTTCCATATTCTTTTTCATATTCTTCTTCGAATACATCTGCCGGAAGTTTTCCGGGTTTTCTTATAGGCACAAATCCTGCTCCTAATTCGAGCGCCATAATCGGACCCATGATAAATCCTCTCGATTCGATTCCAACGACTTTTGTTATTCCTTTGTCTTTGTATTCTTCGAGAAGAACATCTGCCAACATTGACAAAGATTCTTTTGTGTTGAACAAAGTTGTTACGTCTTTGAATTGAATTCCCGGGATTGGAAAATCTGGAATGTTACGTACATTTTTTTTTAAGATTGTTAATTTTTGCTCTCTTGTCAATTGCTCCATTTTATCGTTTAATTTAATTGTTTCACGTGGAACACCTAATTTTATCGGATCGAAAAAGTAGTATGTTTCACGTGGAACATCTTGTTTTTATCTTCCTAAAAGTACTAATAGTATTGATATATCGTTGGGCGATACTCCCGGAATTCGGCTCGCTTGAGCTATAGTTTCAGGGTCTATTTTTGCTAGTTTTTGTCTGGCTTCTGTGGATAAAGATAGAATATTTTCGTATTCAAATTTTCCTTTTATACGGATATTTTCCAGTCTAGATATCTTATCTGCTATTAGCTGTTCCCTTTTTATGTAGCCATCGTATTTGATTATTATTTCGCAAGCTTCTTTTATTTCCTCTTTTCTGTTAGGTGTTTTGTCTAATTCGGCTTTGAATGCAGGTATATGTTCTGATATACTGTCGATGGAGACTTGAGGACGGGTAATTAAGTCTTTTAGTTTTATGCCTTGTTTCAGCGGACTTGTGCCTAGTTGAGCCAAGCCTTCATTTATGTACTCTGGTTTTAGGGAATAATTGGCGGTGAAATCTATAATTCTTTTTATCTCTTCTTTCTTTTCTTCTAATAAGTCTATGCGTTCTTTCTTCGCTAAACCAATTCCATATCCTTTTTCTGTTAGGCGCATATCTGCATCATCTTGGCGAAGAAGTATTCTGTATTCTGCCCTTGAGGTAAACATACGATATGGTTCATCTACTCCTTTCGTTACAAGATCGTCGATTAAAACGCCTATATATGCTTCATCTCTTTTCAGTACAAAATCGGTTCCTCCGTGCACTTTTATGTGCGCATTTATTCCTGCTATCAGTCCTTGTCCTCCGGCTTCTTCGTATCCTGTTGTGCCGTTTATCTGCCCTGCGAAGAATAAATTCTTGATAAGCTTCGTTTCCAGCGTATGATTTAATTGCGTAGGGTCGAAGAAGTCGTATTCGATAGCATAGCCTGGTCTGTATATATGTATGTTTCTGAATGCCGGAACTTTTTGCAAAGCTTCAATTTGGGTATGAAGTGGGAGAGAGGATGAAAACCCATTCAGATAGTATTCCTGTGTGTTTTCTCCTTCGGGTTCGAGAAACAATTGGTGAGACATCTTGTCTGCAAAAGTTACAATCTTTGTCTCAATACTCGGGCAATATCTTGGGCCTATACTTTTAATCTGTCCGTTGTATAAAGGGGAATCATCCAATCCATCGCGCAAAGAAGCATGTACATCTTCATTTGTATAGGTAATCCAGCAGCTTAATTGTTTTAGATTGTGAGGTTCGAAGTCGAGATATGAAAATTTATGAAAATCGGTATCGCCTTTTTGCTCTTCCATGAGGCTGAAATCAACGCTTCTTCCGTCGATTCTGGCAGGAGTTCCGGTTTTCATCCTATCGGTGGTGAACCCAAATTCTTTTAGTTGTTCAGTAATTCCGAAAGAAGCTGGCTCCGAAACACGCCCCCCTCCGAGCTGTGTTTTACCTATATGCATTAGTCCGTTCAGGAAGGTTCCGTTCGTCAAAACAACTGATTTGGCCGAGAAATTTACGCCCATAGCTGTCTTAACTCCCGCTATGGTGTTATCCTCAATAATAAGGGATGTAACAGTATCTTGCCAAATGAAAAGATTGTCGGTACTATCGATTATTTCTCTCCATTTTACAATGTATTTTGCTCTGTCGCTTTGTGCTCTCGGACTCCACATTGCAGGCCCTTTCGACTTGTTGAGCATCCTGAATTGAATAGCTGTGGTGTCTGTTACAATTCCCATTTGTCCGCCCAGAGCATCTATTTCGCGGACGATTTGCCCTTTGGCTATACCACCCACGGCGGGGTTGCAGCTCATTTGGGCAATCTTATTCATATCCATCGTTATCAATAGGGTCTTAGAACCCATGTTTGCGGCCGCAGCTGCAGCTTCGCAACCGGCATGTCCTGCCCCGACAACGATTACGTCATATTTAAAATTCATCTTATTTTACAAGGGTATATAGTTTATTTTCGGATGCAAAGTTAGTATTTTATTATATATTTTTTTTATAATGAAATCACATGTATTGATTATGTCATATTGTTTAATAATATTGTGCATATTTTTAAGCAATATTGGCATTTCTAGAGGAGGTCTCTAGCTTATTTTATTGACTCTTTGCCATCCTGGCCAGCGTAAGAATCCCCGACTTTCAGTGCAAGAGATACTTCCTTTTGTCAGCATGGCAAAAAAACAATGCAATAATTTATATTAAGCTTTATATATAATAATCTCAAGATAGAGCTCTATTTTATTCCGCAGCCGATGGCTTTAGTTGTGCTTATTGCTACAGGTTGCCCTGCCAGTAATGAATCTACTGCGTCAGCCAGATAAGCTTTTTGAACGGACGAAGCGTCTTCGTGATTATCGTCAATTGCCCCGATATATCTTACTATATTTCCATTATCGGTTTTCTCCAACACAAATACTTGTGGGGTTTTGGTTGCTCCAAAAACAGGATAAATTCTTTGACCTTCGTCGATGAGATAAGGGAATGTAAAGCCCGCCTCTTTATGGCGTTTCTTCATTTCATCGAAATTATCGGCAGGATATAATTCGGGATTGCTCGGGCTGATTGCTATAACCGGATATCCTTTTCCTTTATATTTCTGGTCGAGTGCTACCAAACGTTCCTGATATGCTTGTGCGTATGGGCAATGGTTGCAGGTGAAGACAACGATATATCCCTTTGCATCGTTATAGTCGGCGAGTGAAACAAATGTATCATCAATATTTTTTAATTTAAAATCGGTAACGACATCGCCAATTTGATAACCTTGGGCAAATGTTTGTGAGCAAATCAAGACTAAAAGTCCCGTCAGTAATATTATCTTTTTCATTTTTCTAAAAATTTAGTGATTAATAAGTCAAGTTCTTCATAAGTGAACTCTTTATTGTAGAAAGCTTTTTCGCCTTTTTTCACGATTAATGTTGCCGGTATGGCACCATCCCATAAAGGGTCTATTTTATCAATCCAGGCATTGGCATCCGGATCGGCAAGCACAACAACCGGTAGTTTTATATTCCTCTTTTCGATAAAAGGAATTACGCCGTTTTGGATTCGTGATTTGAAGTCGAGGCTTATCAGGATAATCTTTATTTTCTTGTCGGCATATTTCTTGCCTAAAGCTTCGAAGTGTGGAAGTTCTTTGATACAAGGGGCGCAATATGTAGCCCAGAAATTGAAAATGTATGTTGTGTCGTTAGATGCTGCGGGGTGAAACATCGGCTCTATTTCGTTGAAGGTATAAATCGGAATATTGCCGATTTTCTTTTCTTTATCAGGTAAGAGGGTTCCACTCGTCGATAATAGGAAGCATCCGGCTAAAAGAAGGAATGTAGATAATCTATTAATCATATACACAGAGTTTTATAGCTATTTCTTTTAGAAACAGATTGATAAACTAAAATGTTTTTAGCATTTACCCTGTATAATAAACTTTATAATAATTTAGGAAAAGGTCTTAAAATGTGAGAATTACTCTTTTTGTGGTTAACTTGCTGTTTATCAGATTAAATGATATTATTAGCATTTTCAATTGCTCTTCTCACTTTGCTGGAGTCGGTTTGAAGTATAGAGTATTCTTCATTTATATCGTTAAATACGGGAGAAATATAGTTCATTCCTGTTATTTTACGGCTTCGGAATGAGCCGTGAAATTCCCTTAATCCTGTTGCCTTTACGAGCTCCGAAATGTTATCTTCGGTAATGCCTCCTCCGGGCATAATGATGATTCTACTGCCTGAAATTTCAATTAGTCGATGAATTATTTCTTTCCCTTCTATTGCTGTTTCTTTTCCTCCTGATGTAAGAATGCGGTCACAGCCTAAGCTTATTACATCTTCCAGCGATTTGAATATATCGGCACATCTGTCGAAGGCTCGGTGAAAGGTTACGCTCATTCCGTATTGTCGGGCGATTTCGACAAGTTCCCTGTTTCTTTCTATATCTACTGTTCCATCGGGGTTTAGTATACCGAATACGACTCCATCACATTTCGCTTTTCCGCAATGATGGATATCCCGTTTCATAATGTCAAACTCAAGTTCACTATAGAGGAAGTCTCCTTCGCGCGGGCGTATAAGTACATTTAGTTGTATATCAATTGATTGTCTTGTTGTTTCGATCTGTGATAAAGATGGGGTACTACCTCCTTGTGCAAGATTATCGCATAGTTCTACTCTTACGGCTCCTCCTTTTTGCCCTTCGATGGCTGATTGAGTAGAACTGGCGCAGACTTCCAATGTAATCATATAGTTATTCTATTATTTATCAGTCATTTAAATTCTTATCGATGAGTTCGAGGAGATTACGGAAATCATTTTCATTATACCCAATTGACATGTAAATAATCTTCCCGTCTTTATCTATCAGGTATGAGCGCGGTATGCTTTTTGTCGCGAACTTAGCTGTGAATTCCCTTTTAGAATCGGGGTATAATGGGAAGGCAAACTTCTTTTTCTCATTATACTTTGTGAGTTCTGCATCTGTATGTTCTCTGCCTACTGTTAGCATGACAAAGTTCGGATTGTCCTTATATTTCGGCCATAGAGCCTTTTTTACTTCAGCAAGTTCCAGCTGACATGGAGGACACCATGTGGCGAATATGTTTATGAGAACCACTTTCCCTTTTAGATCTTTGGAGTCAACGTTTCCTGATATTGTCGATGAAAGGGTAAAAGCGGGCATTGTATCTCCTTGCTTCAAGATTGTGCCGCTTTCATCCTGGGCAATGCTAGTTAGCGTATAAGTCAAGATGGCGAATAGGATAAGTGCTTTTTTCATTGGTTCTCTTATTTAATTGTTTGTTAATGAATATAGGTGATAGATGTTGAAATCAAATATATAATTTTTTCAGTAAATCTTCCCGTTTTAGTTTCTTTAGAGCTTTTGCTATCTGAGGCTTATAGTCTTTGTCGTACCAGAAGAAGTATTGACGTTGTGCCAGCTTCTGATCTTTGGTTCGTGCCGTAAACACCTTTTCTAATGTATAAGGATGGTATCCTGTATAGTATATCTCAGTAGCCAGTGTCATTGGTGATGGAGTGAAATCCTGAATTTGCTCCAACCTGAATCCTAAGGGCTTTGTTTCAACAGCCAGTTCCGCCATATCCATCTCAGTGCATCCCGGATGAGATGAAATGAAATAGGGGATAAGTTGCTGCTTCAATCCGTTTTCACCATTGATCTTATCGAATATTTTCTTGAAGGTGTGGAATTGCTGAAAAGTAGGCTTACGCATATAGTTCAGAACTTTATCAGATGTATGTTCAGGTGCTACTTTAAGCCTCCCTGATACGTGATTTAGGATAAGTTCTTTCGTATATTCATCAGATGCTTTATTCAGCTTCTCATCATCATTTCTGTGTAGTAACATATCGTATCTTACCCCGCTACCTATAAAGGATTTCTTTATCTTTGGTAGTGAATCCACGGACTTATAAACATCTAATAGATGAGTATGATCTACATTCAGATTTTTGCATATTTTTGGATGTATGCAGGATGGACGTTTGCATTTTCCGCAAATGCCTTCATCTCTGCCTTTCATTTTATACATGTTGGCAGAGGGGCCTCCCAAATCGCTTAGGTAACCTTTGAAATCGGGCATTTCCGTTATTTCCTTAACTTCTTTCAGTATCGACTCTTTAGAGCGTGATGCAATAAATTTCCCCTGATGGGCGGAAATAGTACAAAATGCACATCCACCGAAGCATCCGCGATGCATATTCACAGAGAACTTTATCATCTCAAATGCCGGAATGTTTTTTCCTTTGTATTTAGGATGGGGTAGACGGGTATACGGAAGGTCGAACGAACTGTCTACTTCCTTCTCGGTCATAGGAGGGTAAGGCGGATTGATTACTACCGCTTTTTCTCCATATTCCTGAATGATGCGGGAAGCATTTATCATATTCGACTGCTCTTCTACGACTTTGAAGTTCTTTGCTTGTTTCAGTTTATCTGCGAGACACTCTTCATGAGAAGACAGGACGATATCCTTGTGTACATTATTAGGTGATATTTTCGCTTTTACAGCAATATATGCTGTTTGTGGGATACCTGTTAGTTCACTTAGAGTTTTGCCTTCTTTGAGGCTGCAAATGATCGATTTTAATGGATTCTCTCCCATGCCATATACAAGCAGGTCGGCTTTAGAGTCAATCAATATAGATGGATGCAGTTTATCGTCCCAATAATCGTAATGAGTTACCCTGCGAAGCGAGGCTTCTATTCCTCCTAATAGAACAGGTGTATCGGGAAAAAGCTCTTTCAGAATATTTGTATATACGATAGAAGTCCGATCCGGCCGCATATCTGCTCTTCCGTCAGGTGTATATGCATCATCAGATCGTAGACGCTTATTTGCTGTATAATGATTAATCATCGAGTCCATAGCACCGGCTGTTACTCCGAAGAAAAGGCGCGGTTTCCCTAACTTCTTGAAATCTCGCAGGTCGTCGCGCCAATTTGGTTGTGGCACGATAGCTACTTTCAGGCCTTCGCCTTCAAGCATTCTCCCTATTACCGCAGCTCCGAACGAAGGGTGGTCAATATATGCATCTCCTGAAAACAAGATGACGTCTAGTTCATCCCATCCTCTTAGTTCCACCTCTTTTTTTGTTGTAGGCAGCCAGTCTGTTAAGCGGTATTCTTTCATAATCAGGCACAAAGTTATCTTTTTTTCGTCAGACATTATTCATTGAAGACTATTCTTAGCATTTTTACGTTATCTATTGTTAAACATTATATCTTTGTAAAGCGTTAAATCCTTTAATGAGGAAAGTCAAATACATACCTTTCGTTTTTATTTTTCTTCTTGCGGGGTGCAGTACTACAAAGAATATCCCGGAAGGAAGTTATCTTTTGGATAAAATAGAAGTAAAACACGACACAAAAAATGCCACTTCCGATCTGGAAGATTTTGTACGTCAGCAACCGAATGCGAGTCTACCACTCTTGGGTAAAGTCCGTCTGAAAATATATAACATGGCAGGCGATACCAGTAAGTGGATAAATCGGACCATTCAAAAAATAGGGAAACCTCCTGTCATCTATAGTGCTTCGCAAGCTGCCATATCGGCTAATCAATTGAAAAAACAATTGAATAATCAAGGCTACCTGAATGCCGAAGTGGATACTGTATTAGCGGTGGATGGTAAAAAAATATCTGTGACATACGACCTGAAAGGAGGGACACCTTACCGTATCCGTAACTATACTTATGCTCTGAGTGATACTACAATGGCTCGGATAATGACACGCGTGCCATCAAACCCATTATTGAACAAGGGAGATATGTATGATATGGATATGCTGGAGGAAGAAAGGGCTCGGGTAAATACTATAATGCGGAATGTGGGTTATTATAATTTCTCGAAGGAATACGTCTATTTCAAGGCAGACTCTACTCTGAATGCACACGAAGTAAATCTCTATCTAGATGTTTATCCAAGAAAAGATAGTTTACGTTATCCACGATATAAGATCAATAGTGTTAAAGTAATTTCGGGGATAAACTCACTGGAGAATACCTCCGGACAGAATGGCAGAATCAATACGGGCCAATGGTTTTTCAGAAATGCAGACACCACACAATATGAAGGTTTAACAATTATTCGAGGGCGGAATAAATTTCTTAGAACATCCATTATAAGACGAAACAATTATATCAGAAAAGGAGCATATTATTCGGATATGGTCGTGGACTGGACATACCAGGCCTATAGTAAAATGACTGCCATAAAGCAAGTCAATATTACGACAAGTCCAACCCCGGGAGATAGTACCTTGCTTGATGCAACAGTGCTATTGCTTCCTGCAAATGCTCACTGGTTTAAGGCAGGATTGGATGGTACAAACTCGGCCGGAGATATTGGTATTGCGCCAAGTGTTTCTTACCAGCATCAGAATCTTTTTAATGGTGCAGAGCAACTTAGTATTAGCCTGAAAGGTGCTTATGAGTTTATTACGGGGAGTGAAAAATCCGATCTTTTGGGTAAGAGCTATTACGAATACGGGATAGAAACGAGCCTAACATTCCCTCAATTTCTCTTTCCTTGGCTTAAGAAAAGTTGGCGCGAACAACCAACTGCAACTACTAAGTTTTCTCTTGGGTTGACTAATCAGCATCGCCCCGAATATACACGTCAATTCTTTAGTGGAACTATTAATTATGGATGGTCAACGTATAGATCCAGATTAACGCATAGCCTCGATTTCATAGATATCAACTACATTCGTATGCCATGGGTTTCACATCGCTTCGATAGTATATATCTGGATAATGAAGACAATCCTTTGTTGAGAGAAAGCTATCGTGATCAGCTTGTTACGCGAACAGCTTATACGATTACGCTAACCAATGGGAGACGGCTAAATCCATTATATCCTACTTATATGTTACGTGGGTCTATAGAAGTTTCCGGTTTGATACCTCGCCTTGTAACTAATATTAACGGAGCAAAAGAAAATCAGTATGGGCAAAAGCAGATATTGGGAGTAGCCTACGCTGAATATGTAAAAGGAAGTTTAGACTATTCCCGCACATTTTATTTTTCACGGAGGCATTCTCTGGCATATCGTGCAGGATTGGGATTGGCACATCCATATGGAAACTCGAGTGTGCTACCTTTCGAAAGGAGATTTTTTGCCGGTGGAGCCAATAGCATCAGGGGATGGAGTACACGATCTCTGGGACCGGGTTCATATAGGCGTCCCGACCCGAAAGAGAGTGATTTTGTCAATCAGACGGGAGATATGAAGCTCGAATTCAGTGTTGAGAACAGGCTTAAGCTAACCTCTTTGATAGAATTTGCCCAATTTGTAGACGCTGGTAATATTTGGACGCTGAAAAATTACAATACTCAACCAGGGGGACAATTCACTAAGGATTTTTATAAAGAGATTGCTGCTGCCTATGGGGTAGGATTGCGTTTCGACCTAGGATTTCTTCTTCTGCGCCTTGATGTGGGAGCCCAGATATATGATCCAGGAAAAGAATCTAAGAAATTTGTGATGTTCGATCCGGCGTTTCGTCGTATGGCTTGGCACTTTGGTATAGGCTATCCATTCTGATAAATGATATCTGCAATTATATAATAAATAAAGCCAGCTTGTTTAAAGCTGGCTTAGTCGTTTATGAAAGATTGGAAAATCCTTTTGTAAAGTCTCTAAATACCTTGAAATGTAAAAGGTTTACTCTCTATAAAATTACTTGCAGTATTGCCTGCATAAATTGCTCCACCTATTAAATCTAGTTTCTTTACCGGAGCTTTTTCTGAAAAATCAATATCCTTGAAGTTTATCCAAAATGTATTAGGATATAACGCCGATTCGAAGTAGTATACTTTATTCTTCTGATCTGAGACCGTTCTCCACCTCGTAGAAGAGATATTTGGCTCGTTAGGAGTACTTATTCCAAATGGGACGGAGGTGTTGCGTATAACGCTGAAAACGCTTGCTACGGCAATATGTTCATCTTCCACTTTTGGTATCACATTAATATAATACGAAGCCCTTACAAATCTGTCCGCAGCGCGGTTAGTTCCCGGTAGAAAAGTCAGGCCGCCGATATTTTGCCAATAATCGTTTAGTGCCAGCTGTTTTTCGAAAACAGGAGAATTTGTCATAACCTGATAAGACCTGTCATGATGAATTTCCAGTTTTCCATCGATATATTCGAATATAGCGTTATCGCCTGTAGCATCAGATATTGACAGATGTAAAGTAGCCATTCTGGAGCCGTCAGGCATTTTATCCGATACTATTTCGAAATTTCTGTTCTCCATTGCTTTCACAGCTTCATCTACAGTTGCAAAGTTATCGAGCATATACTGAACCCATGCAGCAATCGTTAGCCCTGGTTTTTCCCCGTTCCACTCAGGATATTGCGATTCGGCCAACCACAGTAGGTTTGCAACTAATCCCTTTTCATTCATGCCATCAGTACTGCTTATATCATATGCCGATGTAATGACACTCCCGTATTTTGATATCCATTCGAGTGACTTCTGACCGGTTTCACCATTACGCTTCATCCCTCTGGGAAAAATCCAGATATTACTTCTGATATCTTCTTTCCAGTCCATTGATCTTGCTGTCAGAATTGTGTTGTTAGGTCCCTGATATACAATACGTGTACACGCCTCAACCGTATTGAATTGAGTTACAGCCAAAAAGGTGAGTAATATTGCTGTGCAAATTCTTCTCATATCCATTTTTTGTTTTGTTTGTAGATTTTAACTTTCTGTATAACAACAAAATCTGCATATAAGTTCTATTCGCTTTAGAATTTTTTCAGATTCTAGCGGTTAAATGTCAACCTTTCTCCTCTTATGTTATTTACTACTCCGTCTTCGAATGCAATTTTGCCGTTAAGGAATGTTTTTTCGATAGAAGTAGACATTATTTCCCCTTCTAGTGGAGACCATTTACATTTATAGAGAATGTTGTCTTGAGTAATTTTATATGGTTTGTTCGGATTCACCAAGACTAAATCGGCAAAATAGCCTTTACGGATGAAACCACGGTTGTTTACTTGGTATAATATGGCAGGAGCATGGCACATTTTATTCACTACCTGTTCTTTAGATAACTTGCTTTTCTTGGCTAGTTCCAGCATCATTTGTAATGAATGCTGTACAAGCGGTCCACCCGATGCAGCTTTTAAGGCTCCACCTTGTTTTTCTTCCAATAGGTGGGGGGCGTGGTCAGTAGCTACAACGTCTAGCTTTCCTTTCAGTAAACCTTGCATCAACGCACCTCTGTCCTGTCGGGTCTTGACGGCAGGGTTCCATTTTATACGTGATCCATATTTGGAATAATCTTCATCCGAAAACCAGAGGTGATGTACGCATACCTCTCCTGTAATTCGTTTCTCTGTCAGAGGCTTTATGTCAAACAGACAAATTTCTTTTTCTGTAGAGAGATGTAAAATATGCAGGCGCGACTGATATTTATCTGCTAATTCCACAGCTTCTGCCGACGAACGGTAGCAGGCTTCTGCACTACGTATAAGCGGATGATATTGCATTGGTACATCATCGCCGAATTCGGCTTTGTATTTAGCCATATTTTCCCTTATGATCTCTTCCTTTTCGCAGTGTGTGGCTATCAATATATCTACTTCGGCAAATATCGATTGCAGAACCTTTTTATCATCTACCAGCATATTTCCTGTGGATGATCCCATGAAAACTTTCACTCCTGCTACTTCTTTCGGGTTCACTTTCCTCAGCTCATCCAGATTCTCGTTTGTAGCACCCAAATAGAATGAATAATTGGCATATGATGTGTTGGAAGCTATTTCGAATTTCTTCTCCAATAGTTCTATCGTTGTTGTCGGTGGCTTTGTATTAGGCATTTCCATAAAGGAGGTGACACCTCCTGCTATAGCAGCACGGCTTTCGCTGGCAATGTCTCCTTTATGCGTCAAGCCAGGTTCGCGAAAATGCACTTGGTCATCGATTACACCCGGTATCAGCCATAATCCTTTGGCATCGATTACAGTTGCCCTATTGATTATTCCTTCGGGAATTTCATCTGTTTTATATATTTCTGCAATAATATTGTTTTCTATCAATACCGAACCGACAAAGGATAGTCCTTCGTTGATTATCGTAGCTTTATGGATAAGTATCATAATCTTAAATATATTTATACAAAGGTAAGAAAAAGAGTCTGATAGAATGAAAGAATAAAAAGATTCATTAAGCTAGGCTTCATTCAGGCTAGTCGCTTATTTCTATATTAGGTTCTCGACCAGTTTTATCCTGTCCTCCATAGGTAATGTAGCATCTATCCAATTAATGGCGATACCTCTTTTCTCCATCCCTCTAAACCAAGTCATTTGGCGTTTGGCGAACTGATGAATTGCTATTTCCAGTTGAGAGAACATTTCCTGATAGTTAAGTTGTCGCTGCAAGTACAACGTGACATACTTGTACTCCAATCCATAATATATCAGGTCTTCGGGTTTTACACCTTTGTCGAGTATGCTTTTTATCTCTTCAATCATACCTTCTTCCAGCCTTGTTTTGAGCCGTTTAGTAATCTTTTCCCGTCGTAATTCCCTATCTATATTTACTCCGATGACCAAACTGTTTAGTGGAGGAAATTCGTTCTGCTCTAATGGGTGTTCTTTTCTATACTCCTCTATTTCGATTGCTCTGATAGCTCTCTGAGCTGTATCTACATCTGTTGTGTTATGCAGAGCTTTATAGCTTTCTAGTATTTTGGTCAACTGCTGCAAGCTATGATCTTCATATCTCTTTCTCAACTCTTTGTTTTCAGGTACATTGACAAGTGAGTATCCTTTCAGCACTGATTCTATATATAGTCCCGAACCTCCGCAAAGGATAGGAGTTTTATTTCTGTTCTTGATATCAGTATATGCCTGATAGAAATCGTGTTGATATTCGAATATATTGTATTTGTCTCCCGCTTCCCGTATATCGATGAGGTGGTAAGGAATCTTTTTTCCATGAACGATATAATCGTCTAGATCTTTTCCTGTGCCTATATCCATCCACTTATATACCTGTCGGGAGTCTCCACTTATTATCTCCGTGTCAAATGTATATGCCAGATGACAGGCAAAAGTTGTTTTGCCTGAAGCTGTTGGTCCGACTATCGTTATAAGATCATATTTATTCATAATGCAAAAGTAACTATTTTACATAAATGCTGATGTGATAGTTGTCAGTTAACGGAAAATATTAAAAATACCCGTACCCTATTTAAAGGATACGGGTATTATAATTGTTTATCAAGTTATTGCTTGCTAATAATGAATTTATACATGTCACTCTTTCACCCACATAAGCTGTCCTAAATTTAGAAATACTTTATCGGAAGCATTATCAAACAGAAATTCATATCCTATGCTATGTGATTCCGAAACTTCTACTTTAAAATGATTATTTCCCTGACGAATCATTGGTTTTTCATCTGCTATTTCGTTTAGATAAGTTGAATATAGATTACCATCTTTTTTATGAATCTTCAAACTATCATATCCTCCCTGTAATTTATATGTACCGATAAACCTATCCAAACCCAGAAACTGCTCTTTACTATTATAGTATTTGAATAAAGTTTCTTTAAACCAATTATTTATTCGTGAAAAATCGAATTCAGTTCCGTTCACCAAAATAATCCATCCTACTTTAAGTTTAGGATCCATAGCTATCATGCTACGATGTCCTATCATGGAACCTTCATGTATAACTAGCGGATAAGAAGATTTCCAGCCTATATTCAATTTGTACATCATATTTTTATTTATATCTGATATTGCTGTACAAGAATCATCCACATCTTCACGAAAATAATATTTCAAAAATTTAGCCATATCCATTACAGTTGAATACATACCACCTGCATATACCGCCGAATTAGGCAGAAATAAAGGAGAGTTTCTAAACTCATTTTTTCTACTATCGTAATGGTAACCTTTGACCAAATCGGAATAATCGGAATAATTGTCAATAAATCCTGACTTTTCCATTCCCAGAGGAGCACATAAATTCTTCATTATATAAGTAATATAATCGCTTTGTGCTGCCCTTTCTAAAGAGATTCCTAGCAACGAATAGCCAAGATTAGAATAATGCCTGTCCTCATAGTACAAATGATCGTAAGGCTCATATTCATATTGCATATCATGCAGAGATCTTATAAATTCTTGTTTCGATGACATTTCTAGTGTCGTATCTGCCGATTTCATAGCTAGCCACATATCTGCTTTTTTAGCAAAATTTATATCTGCACCCGAATTACGAGGAAGGCCTGATGTATGTGTTGCTAATTGAAAGAGTGTTGTTTTCGTATTTGTTGTATCCGATGAACAAATAAACTCCGGCACATACTTCCTTACCTCATCGTTAAGGTTGACTATACCTTCTTCTTCCAGCATCATCAGCATTGTCGCAGTAAATAGCTTGGTTACAGATTGGATAGGGAATTTAGAGTATGGGGTAATTGAGTCCATTGTTTCTAGATTGGCAACTCCAATAGCTTTACTGTAAACAACCTCCTGATCTTTCACTACTGCGACAGCAATAGCAGGGACATGATATCTGTCTTTAAAACCTCCTATACCGATAGTTAACTGAGTGCTTACCGAATCCGGCAAGCTATTCTGACTGAATCCGTTTATTGAAAATAAAAGGAGAGTTATTAGTGAAAATCTTGTTATCATGAAAATCTAAATATTTATACTGTTTAGACAACACGAATGTAGTATAGGTTACAACTTTACAAGACTTTTTCAAATATTCTTACTGTCTGGCTTTTTCTGGGTTCAGAAGCGATGAAGGGGTGTTTGGAAAAAAGGCATTATTCCAATCATTTCGCCTCTTTTTCTTGATTAAATATGTGTTCTTCTAAAAGATATGCGCGGATTGTTCGGAAAATCAGCTTATATTTGTGGGTTCAAATAGATTATAATACTTTAAAATTACGAATGAAAGAAGTAAAAAGTTTAGTAAACAATATTGTAGCTGCATGTCAGGAAAAAAAAGCGAAAAATATTGTAATTGTCGATATGACAGAACTTCCGGGCACTATCTGTCAATATTTTGTTATCTGTGAGGGAAATACGCCTATGCAAGTGTCGGCTATATCTGAAGAAATTGTAGATTATCTTAAGAAGAAAAAAGAACGGCCTATATCGCTCGATGGTTTACGCGAAGCCCGCTGGGTAGGAATAGATTATGGTACGGTTATTGTACACGTTTTCTTGCCTGAACTGCGCGAGTTTTACAATATCGAACATTTGTGGGCAGACGCCAAACTTGAAACCATACCAGATATTGATTAACAACAATTCGGACAGGTTGCTTGTTATAAGTTCTTTAATTTGAGAGAAACTAAAAAAATATATGACATAAATTTATATGGATAATTATAACAAAGGAGATAATAATAAACCGAAAGGACTTGGAGGTAAAGGACCTAAAATTCCGTTCAATCTTTATTGGATTTATCTGCTCATATTTGGTGCGATTATCGGGATGTATATGTTTCAGAATACTTCTGGAGGTATGCAAAAAGAGGTTGCCTGGTCCGAGTTCGAGGGTTATGTAAAGGATAACAGCATAAACAAAATCGTAGTCGACAATAAGAGCAGTACCCTTAAAGCCTTTATTCGTAAAGATTCGGTTGAACACGTATTTAAGACTGACGCTGAAAAAGCGGGAAACAATCCTTCCATCATTGTGAAACTTGCTTCTGCCGAAGCCTTTGCCGAATTCTATTCGAAAGTAAAGGCAGAACATAATTATAATATAGAAGTTAGTTACGAGCCCAATACTACCAGCGCATGGGAAATTCTGGTTAGCTTCTTACCTATACTCCTTATACTGGGTCTGTTCATCTATATGATGCGTCGTATGTCTGGAGGCGGCTCCGGAGGTGGAGGCGGAGTATTCAGCGTAGGAAAGTCGAAAGCGCAATTGTATGACAAGGGTTCTGATTTGCGCGTTACATTTAAGGATGTAGCCGGACTATCCGAAGCAAAAGAAGAAATTGAAGAAATCGTAGAATTCCTAAAAAATCCTTCGCGTTATACCGAAATAGGTGGTAAAATACCAAAAGGAGCCTTGCTTGTAGGACCTCCGGGAACAGGTAAGACTCTGCTAGCTAAAGCTGTTGCAGGAGAAGCCGATGTTCCGTTCTTCTCATTGTCGGGCTCCGACTTTGTTGAAATGTTTGTTGGGGTAGGAGCTTCTCGTGTAAGAGACTTGTTCAAACAGGCAAAAGAAAAATCACCGTGTATCATTTTTATTGACGAGATTGATGCTGTTGGTCGTGCCCGCGGACGAAACCTGAATATGGGATCGAATGATGAGCGTGAAAATACATTAAATCAGTTATTGACAGAAATGGACGGTTTTGGTACAAACAGCGGAATTATTATTCTTGCTGCTACTAACCGTGCCGATATTCTAGATAAAGCATTGCTACGTGCAGGACGTTTTGACCGTCAGATTACAGTAGACTTACCTGACTTGAATGACAGGAAAGAAATCTTCAAAGTACACTTGCGTCCTGTGAAGATAGATGATTCTGTAGATGTGGAATTCCTGGCCCGTCAGACACCCGGTTTCTCTGGGGCTGATATTGCAAATGTGTGTAACGAAGCTGCCCTGATAGCTGCCCGTAAGGGAAAAAAATTGGTGCAGAAGGAAGACTTTACAAATGCAGTTGACCGTATCATCGGAGGCTTAGAGAAAAAGAATAAAGTGACTACGCTTGAAGAGCGCAAAACCATCGCAATACACGAAGCTGGACATGCCACCTTAAGTTGGTTCCTACAATACGCTAATCCATTAGTGAAGGTGACTATCGTTCCTCGTGGAAAAGCTCTAGGCGCCGCATGGTATTTGCCGGAAGAAAGACAGATTACTACAAAGGAACAACTGCTCGATGAAATGTGTGCTTTGCTTGGTGGTCGTGCCGCAGAGGAAGTATTTGTAGGGCAGATTTCATCTGGTGCTGCTAATGACTTAGAGAGAGTTACAAAAATGGCTTACGCCATGATTTCATATATGGGGATGAGCGAAAAAATGCCTAACCTGAGCTATTATGATTCATCGGGCGAAGGATATGGGTTTACAAAGCCATATAGCGAAGAAACAGCTCTGCTTATAGATAAAGAAGCACAGGTGATGATAAATGAGCAGTATGAGCGTGCAAAACGTTTATTGAAGGAGCATTCAGAAGGTCACGGAAAATTGGCAAATCTATTGATAACAGAAGAGGTTATATTTGCTGATGATTTGAAGAAAGTATTTGGCGAACGCCAATGGGTATCACGTTCGGAAGAAATATTGAAAGAAACCGAAGAGTTGCCCGAAGATGTAGGAATAGAAGTTAAAGCTGGAGAAGATACTTCGGGTATTTTAACTGCTGAAGACCAATCGGAGGAGTAATTACAATCGCATAAAATATAGTGTAAAAGGTACAGTTTATATAAACTGTACCTTTTTCTTTATTAAGTATGATGAATTTTATATACTTTTGCTTCATCGGAAACTCAAAAACAAACTATTTTGAAATTGCCTAATATTGTTGTTCGCATTCTGGCCGGAGCTGTTTTTATAGGCTTACTGTTGGGCGGAATACTGATTAATGAATACATATTCCTTATTATCTTTTCTGTAATTACTGTATTATCTCTGTATGAGCTTTATGGGCTTATCGAAAAAGATGCAAAAGTACCTGTCATACGTACATGGAACATTTTAGGAGGTTTCTTTCTCTTTATAGGTAGTTTCTATTTCTGTGCTTATTCTTCATCAGCTATAGCATTTGTTCCGTATATCATATATTTGCTATTCCTTTTTGTAAGCGAATTATATATGAAAAGGAATAATCCTATCCAAACTCTTGCGTACTCTATTCTGGGACAGATCTATATTGCTGCGCCATTTGCTTTGATGAACTATCTCGTATTTGCTTACGAACAGGGAAGTTACAGCCATGTCTATATACTTGCTTTATTGGTGTTCATCTGGGTAAACGATTCCTTTGCTTACCTTACAGGAATGGCATTCGGTCGGCGTCGCCTTTTTGAGCGTATCTCACCTAAAAAGTCTTGGGAAGGATTCTTTGGAGGAGCAGCCGTATCAATAGCCTCCTCCCTCATATTTGCATATTTCTATCCTAATCTGTCAGTTGTGGCGTGGCTTGGGTTTGCTGCCGTGACAGTTGTTTCAGGTACGTTCGGTGATTTATTTGAATCGCTGGTTAAGCGTACGCTTGGGGTAAAAGATTCAGGAAATATGATCCCTGGGCATGGAGGAATATTAGACCGCTTCGATAGTACGATAATGGCTATTCCTGCCGTGTTTCTTTATTTGATTCTGATTTCGTCTTGTCAGATGGGTTAGTAAACCCGTTCGATAATATAATCTACAGTTGCTTCGAGAGCCTTACGGACATCTTCGTTCTTCACGCTGGCTATTATTTCTTCAGCCATATCTTTGTATTCATACATTTTCTGGTAAGCATAGTCTACGCCGCCATTGTCCTTGGCATAGTTAATAAGCTTTTCTATATTTGATTGCGTGTAATCGTATGAAAATATAATGGAAAGAAGCTCTTTTTTATCGTTTTCCGATGAATTCTTTATCGCATGTAGTAATGGAAGAGTAACCTTTCCTTCGCGGATATCGTTTCCTGTAGGCTTTCCTATCGCATCGGTAAAATAATCGAATATATCGTCACGCAATTGGAAACATATACCTAATAACTCCCCTAGGCGAGTGAATTTGCTTACTTCTTCTTCTGTAGCATCGACAGACATAGCGCCGATTCGCATACAAACAGACATCAATGATGCAGTCTTTTTTTTGATGACCTGAAAATACTCGTCTTCGTCAATAATCAGTTCCTTTACCAGCGATAATTGATTTAGTTCACCTTCGGCCAAGTCTCGGCCTAAATCTGATATGTTGGAAATGATTTCGATATTGCCCGTAAGCACACTTTTTATAAGTGCTGTAGAGAGAAAATAGTCTCCGGCCAATACCGCCATTTTATTGTCGTATATAGCGTTCAAAGAAGCCTTTCCTCTTCTTATTTTCGATTCATCTACTACATCGTCATGGATAAGTGAAGCCGTATGCAGAAGTTCTATAGTAACGGCAGCATTGTACGTAGTGGCATTTATTTCACCACAGGCTTTCGCTGCCAGTAATAATAATATCGGACGCATTCTCTTCCCGTCCGACTTCATTATGTAGTCTATAATTTCCTGAATTCTGACATTGTTACAAAAAATAGATTCTTTGTAATAAGAGTTGAATTTCTTTAGCTCTTCCGCTACTGGTTTAGCTAATAGAAGCTTTTTGTCCATAACATGATTTTGTTGAGGTGCAAATTTAAGAATAATTCGACATCCTTCATTATATTGCGCTAACATTTAAACGCGAATGAATAAGTATTTATTGTTAAATGCCTTTACACTGATTTCCCAAGTAGACGGTTTTTGACGGAGCCATTGTTTTATCAATATTTCTTTTCCTATATTTACCATACAAAAGCGTAAAAACTATGCAAAAGATTACTTTTTTATTTTCACTATTGTTAATCCTGTCTGCTCAAGTAAAAGGACAAAAAGGGAGCGACTTCAATATTCAAATCCCTGATGTTAAAGTAGGAGACAGTAGATATAACAATTTACGTTATATCGAATCACGGCCCAATCCTGACGATATGGGGCTTGTATATACAGGTATGTGGAACGGTATCCAACCCGTAATGCTGACTATGCCTATTGAGTCTCAATTTCAGTCGTTGTATAGGGCAATCTCGTTTTCCTCAGGCGAGCCAAAGACAATAGCGTTACAAATGAGAGCTTTTTTCTTTAGTCTTGGAGAAAAGGATATGAAAGGAAAAGCAAAATGTAATCTGCGGATGACTTTGTATGAGATGGATGTGGATGAGAAATACTATTTTCTGAATACGATAGATACGTTATTAGTCAACGACCAGAAAAAAATAAAAGGAGCGGTAAGTGAGGTTATCTCTAACTTCATTATAGCCAATTTACCTTATTATGCGGAGGAAGGTGAAGCCCCGTTGGATATGGCACAAGTAATGGGTATAGATTTTTACGAAAAGAATAGTATTCCTTTCTACACAGAAGAGCTTTTGCCTGACGGAATTTATGCTAATTACAAATCATTAAAGAATCTTAGTCCTGACATTTCATCCAATATTACTGTGGTAAAGACAGACAGAGATGGAATTAAGGAAATAAAAATTCCTGATATAGGTAAGCCTGGAAAATATAAAAAACTGAAAGCAAAAGATATCTATGCCATTGTTGCAGATGGAATTCCATATATTAGTTTCGAGGGGGATTTATATAAAGCATATAAGAAAGATAATGATTGGCGATTCGTTATAACACAAAAAGTTCCCGGAAGCGGATTCTCTTTAGGTGTTAGTGTAGGGACAAGCGGTTCTCGTGGTGGCGGGGCTGTCGGATTGGGAATACCTATTGGGGGTAAAAAAGAAAATATAGAGATGTTTGTCGACCATCTCAATGGTGATATCTATTGGGGAGGAAAAGTTAAGGAATGAATCAGATAAATTGTAAAATATGAAAAAGATTACTTTCCTATCTTTTTTCTTCTCGTTTATGACTTTGTCTTCACAGGCACAGATTTATAATGATATTAGCGACAATAAGAAATACTTTTACGATTTAGGCTTCAATTATAGTACTCTCATATTTCATGGCGATGCTTCTATGATAGGGCTAAATGGTGCATACTACTTCACTCCAAATCTTGGAATAAGGACAGGACTCTTATATACGCGCGATTTGACAGACGATTGTGATTGGTTGATAAAAGTTCCTGCGCTATTTTCTTTCCGTACAGAAACTATTGAGAGCATGACTCCTAACTTAGATGATTGTGAAACCTTTGGCGAAATGTTATTTTCCTCACTATTGTATATTCTTCCAAAGCGGTTCGAACTGAATGCCGGTCCTTCTTTTGGTTATATGGACACTTATCGTAAATTTACAGAAGAAGAAAAAATAAAAAGCGACAATTACTTTATCAACACTAAGCCGATGGTGACATTAGACGCAAATGCAAAAATGATAATTCTAATAGGCCGTGTAGGACTTGATTTTTCTATGGGAGTAAGTTATTTTCTTACGCGTAACATAAAATATTATTCTTTTGACAATCTTGATAACAAGATTTCGAGATGGATGGGCAATCTTTCGGTAGGAGCGCATTATCGTTTTTGACTTTGTAGTTAGCTTGTTTTTCTTTAACTTTCCATCGTTTTTTAAATTATCACAATGAAACTATTTCTATTAGACGCGTATGCATTGATATACCGCTCATATTATGCATTTATAAAAAGTCCCAGAGTAAACTCGAAAGGTCAGAATACATCGGCGGTTTTCGGGTTCGTAAATACGTTGGAAGAATTGCTTCGTAAGGAGAATCCGACGCATATAGCTGTGGCGTTCGATCCTCCCGGCGGAACATTTCGTCATGATGCGTATGAGAAATATAAAGCTCAGCGTCAGGAAACGCCCGAAGATATCAAGGCAGCTGTACCTATTATTAAAGAAATAATTGCGGCTTATAATATCAAAGAACTTGAGGTACCTAGATATGAAGCCGACGATGTGATAGGCACAATAGCTAAGAAGGCAGAAAAAGAAGGTTTCGACGTATATATGATGACACCTGACAAAGACTACGGGCAGTTGACTAGCGATCATATATTCATGTATAAGCCGAAATTTGCAGGTAGTGGGTTTGACGTTCTTGATGCAAAAGCCATTATGCAAAAATATGAACTATCATCACCTTGTCAGATGATAGATTTACTTGGGTTGATGGGTGATGCTTCCGATAATATACCAGGATGTCCTGGTGTAGGGCCTAAGACTGCACAAAAGCTACTCGAAGAATACGGAACAATAGAAAATCTACTTGAGCATACGGAAGATATAAAAGGTACGTTGAAGTTGAGGCTGGAAGAGAATAAAGAGCAAATTATGTTCTCTAAATTTCTTGCAACAATAAAAATAGATGTACCAGTTGAATTTAAAAAAGAAGAGTATAAAAGAAAAGATATAAATGCAGATAAGATTGCTGCTCTTTTCGAAGAACTTGAATTTAGAACCCTTATTGCCCGCGTTCTAAAAAAGGATGGAACACCTGCAAATCCGGTAAGAATAACCACGACGCATGAGGCTATACAAGGCGACTTGTTTGCCGAACTATTGCCAACAGTAAATCAAGAGTCTGTTGATGTAGCAAGTTACTCAAATTTGCAAGAGCTGAAAGATATATCTCACACCTATCATTTAGTCGATAAAGAGGAAGATATTGCCGATCTAGTAGCCAGAATAGCAAAAGAACACTCTTGTTGCTTCGATACTGAAACTACAGGGTTAGATCCTACAGCAAGTGAACTTGTGGGAATGTCTTTTGCCTTTAAAGAAGGGGAGGCATATTATGTACCTGTTTCAGCAGATTTTAAAGAGGCGAAGCGAACAGTAGAATTATTCCGCTCGTTTTTTGAAGATGCAAAAATACAGAAAATAGGGCAGAACGTGAAATATGATATCATTGTTCTCAAAAAATATGGGATAGAGGTAAAAGGGGCTCTTTTCGATACGATGATAGCTCATTACCTGTTAAATCCAGAGCTGAGGCATAATATGGACTATATGGCAGAAACCTATCTGAAATATAAGACCATCCATATAGATGAACTGATTGGTGCGCGTGGTAAGAATCAATTGAATATGCGTAGCCTTGCTCCTGAGCAAATAAAAGACTATGCCTGCGAAGATGCCGATATTACACTCAAGCTTAAAGCGATATTGGAAAAAGCTATAGAAAAGCAAGGGTTGGAAAAATTGCTTTACGAAATAGAACTTCCATTGGTTTATGTGCTTGCGGATATGGAATATACCGGTGTTCGATTAGATACCGTAGCACTAGGCGAATACTCTAAAATACTGACACAGAATCTACAGACAATAGAATCAGAGATTCATAAACAAGCCGGAGCAGAATTTAATATCAATTCTGCAAAGCAGGTAGGAGAGGTTCTTTTTGATACATTGAAGATTGTTGAAAAACCCAAGAAAACCAAGACAGGTCAATATGTCACTAGTGAAGAAACGCTTGAGAGCCTGAAAGATACTCATCCTATTGTTGGGCAGATTTTGGAATACCGCGGTCTCAAAAAGCTATTGAGTACATATATTGATGCTTTGCCTCAATTGGTCAATCCAAAAGATAAAAAAGTACATACGTCTTATAATCAGACTGTAACAGCCACAGGGCGCCTGAGTTCGAGCAATCCGAACTTGCAGAATATACCTATCCGTGAGGCACAAGGTAAAGAGATTCGCAAGGCCTTTATAGCTGATGAAGGATGTATTTTCTTTTCTGCGGACTATTCACAAATAGAACTTCGCATCATGGCGCATTTAAGCAAAGATCCGAATATGGTTGATGCATTTAATAGCGGAGAAGATATCCATGCTGCAACAGCTGCGAAAATATATAAAATCGCTATCAATGAGGTATCTGGCGATATGCGTCGTAAAGCTAAGACTGCTAATTTTGGTATTATTTATGGAATTTCGGTATTTGGGCTTGCCGAACGGTTGTCTATTCCTCGCGGAGAAGCAAAGGAATTGATTGATGGATATTTCGAGACTTATCCGAAAGTAAAAGAATATATGGATAAGAGTATTTCTGTTGCCCGTGAGAGTAATTATGTAGAAACAGTATTCGGGCGTAAACGCTATCTTCCTGACATCAATTCGCGCAATGCTACAGTACGTGGTTATGCTGAACGAAATGCTATAAATGCACCTATACAGGGTAGTGCTGCCGATATTATCAAAGTGGCGATGAACAGAATCTTTGAGCGTTTCGGGAAAGAAGGTATCCGATCGAAAATGATTTTGCAGGTACATGACGAATTAAACTTCAGCGTCATCGAAAATGAGCTCGGTAAGGTGCAAAAAATTGTAATGGACGAAATGGAAAATGCTTACAAACTTGTTGTTCCTCTAAAAGCAGATTGCGGAAAAGGAAAGAATTGGCTTGAGGCACATTAGATATAGTTAACTTTTCAAATTATTATTATGAAGACAATTTTATTTATTTTATTTGTTTTTTTTCCTTTTACAATTTCTTTTGCTCAAGACCAAACGGTTAATGGAGATTTAATACTAAAAGGAAAATTTATTTTACCTAGTGCAACGGATCAAGACAAGCAATCCCCGGGTATTGTGGGTGTTAGATATGATAATTTCCTCTATAAAGGAAAATATTTAAATCATTATGGATTTGGATTTTATAAACAAGATTCAGACTCTTATATACGATCATATATTTCTGATTATTTCGGGATAGATTTCTTCACATCAGGGAAACTAAGGCTGACTATCTTGGGGACTGGAAGAGTCGGAATAGGTACGGATTCTCCACAATCTTTACTTGATGTCAACGGCACTATTCGTTCTAAGGAGGTAAAAATAGAAGCGACAGGTTGGCCTGATTTTGTTTTTGATAAAGATTATAAATTACCTAGTCTGGAAGATGTTGAAATTCATATTAATGAAAAAGGTACTTTGCCGAATATTCCATCCGAGAAAGACGTAAAAGAAAATGGAATAGATGTCGGTGAAATACAAGCTAAATTACTGCAAAAGATAGAGGAACTAACCCTATATGTCATTGATCTTAAGAAAGAAAATGAAGAACAAAATACTTTGATAGAAAAGCTTCTGAAGGAAAAAGATAAGTAATAAGTATAATTTCTCTATTGGCTTTACAAAATATGAATATACTTAACAACATACAATCGAATAAGACAAATCAATACTGGATATTTTTTTCAGTATTGGTTTGTCTTTCATTGTTCATGATGTTTTGTAATGGTTCTTCTTCTGAGTATTCGGGCTATGATTTCTATTTTCACTATAGGCGTTTATATGCCCTGATGGATGCGTTACAGCATGGTGACTATATTTCGTATATTGATTACAGTAATGTCGATGGATACGGCTATTTGATCAAAGCATTTTATTCAGATGTTATACTACTTCCTTTTGCTTTTATTGGGCTGTTTACAAGCGCTTATTTTGCATATGATGTAATGATATTTACTATGACTGTATTATGCGGTGTTTTCATGTATAATATGGTAAAAACGGTTTATAAAAGCCGATATGCTGCTGCCGTAAGTGCTTTATTATATGCTTTTGCTGTTTATCGCCTCTATGATATTTACCAGCGGGGGGCTCTTGGCGAAGCCTTATCCTTTACCTTTTTGCCGATAGTGTTTCTTGGTTTATATTATATCATCAAAGGCGATTATAAAAAATGGTATATACTTACCATTAGCTATAGTCTACTTATTTATTCACATGTAATAGCCTCGGTTTTGATGTTTGTAACACTACTGATTATCCTGCTAGTGTATAATAAGACATTACGTAAAGAACCGAAACGTATAGCATATCTTTTTCTTGCCGGATTTGTAACTGTTATAATCGTTTCCTATTATATATTTCCCGTTTTAGAACAGTTGTTGAATAGTTCGTTTTATCTGGATGCACGTCGTCCTGGAGGAGGAGCTGGTTACGGAAAGATGGGATTTGACTTTATTTTGTGGGGATTCGTAAGTGGTATAGCTTATCCCGAAAAATCTCTTTGGGCAGGGATAGGAATGATTTTAACTCTGGTAGTTTTTTTTCGCATCTTTATCAAGGGAAATAAAACCGATACATTGAGAAGTGTAGATATAGGGGTGATAATAGGTATCTGCTTTATAATTGCTATTTCAAGGATATTTCCGTGGGGACGGTTTCCTTTCAACCTACTTGCATTCATTCAGTATCCATGGAGGTTATATGAATTTGTAAGTTTCTTTTTTGCTGTTGCCGGAGGATATTACCTCGCTTTGTTGTTTATAAAATACAGGCAGAGGATTATTGTATTTGCTTTTATTATTGTTGCTACAATGATTACGACTTACATCAGTAGTGAAAATTTCAAATACCTACATTCGCTAAAGGTATTGCAAATATACGGCGGAGATTCTACGGAAGAGCCGTCATTTTTTAACAGATACCATACAATCGGGGGAGAATATTTTCCTGCAAAACTTCCTGCAATCGAGTATGTACATGAAAGGGGTGAAAAGATCGATAATAAAAATAGAGATACATATATCTCTAACTTTAAGAAAGAATATAACAAGACTATTTTGGATGTAAATGTAAATAAATCTGACACTTTAGTCCTTCCATTGCTATATTATTACGGATATAATGTAACTTTGAACGGCGAAAACATTCCGTTCGGTCAAAGCGATTACGGATTGTTAGCAGTTCCTGTCGATAGGTCAGGGCAGATTATAGCCTATTATGCAGGCACAAACATACAAAAAGGAAGTTTTTATATCTCGTTAATGGGTGTACTGGCATTGATAGTATTTATCTTCAGGTCGAAAAGAAGAGATAGGTATGAAGCAAATAATTAAATTTTCAGATAAGATTATTTCAGATAAAAGAAGCTATTTCTGGGTCTTTTTTGCTGTATTGCTCTTTTTGTCTTTGCTGATGGTATATTTCTATCAGCCTCTTTGTCCGGGACAGGACTTTTTCTTCCATTACAGACGTTTACAGGCATTGATGGACGGACTGAGAACAAGCCCTTATCTTATTTATCTGGACTATGATGCTCTCGATGGATACGGATATTTTACCAAAGCCTTTTATTCCGATTTCGTTCTGATACCATTTGCATTGATAGGTAATCTTACAAGTCTTTCATTCGCCTATCAGTTTATGCTGTTTACAATGACAGTACTGTGTGGCATCTTCACATATGTCACAATAAATCGTATTTATAAGAATACTTTTGCAGCAGCTATATCTGCATTACTATATACTTTTGCCGTTTACAGGCTATTGGATATGTATCATCGAGCGGCATTGGGTGAAACATTGGCATTCACTTTTATCCCCATTGTATTTTTAGGGCTTTACCACATCATCAAAGGCGATTATAAGAAATGGTATATACTTGCTATTGGCTATAGCCTCATGATATTTACACATGTCATATCATCGGTGTTGATGTTTATGACAACGCTTATTTTACTGGTTATCTATAATAAGTCGTTACTGAAAGAACCGAAAAGAATATGGTGTCTCATAATAGCAGGTATTGTTACATTACTTATAGTCAGTTATTATACTTTCCCTATGCTGGAGCAGATGTTTTCGAATACATTCTATTACGAAAGCAGGGATATAATGTCGAAGGCTGAGGATTCTGCATTAGATTTTCATTGGATAATATGGGGTATGTTTACCGGAATCATTCACCCAAAGCAGGCTTTTATCCCCGGAATAGGGCTATTGCTTACAGCGGCTATTGCTTTGCGACTATTTGTTTATGGAAAGTCAGAACAGCTGAAAAGTGTGGATATCGGTGTGATTATTGGACTAATCTATTTAGTCATGGCTTCGCCGTTAATACCATGGTCTGTTTTTCCATTCAGTTTGTTAAACTTTATACAGATGGGTTGGCGCTTGTTCGAATTTTCGAGCTTCTTCTTTGCTGTTGCCGGAGGATATTATTTGTCTATGCTGCTCAGAACAAATGGGCGCAAATTTTTAGGAGGATGTATTCTTGCAGTTTGCACGATATTTGTTTTGGCTAATGATGCTGAAATGTATAAGACGTATCGTTGTGGGCGCCCTATAACACAAGCTGCTGCTTTTGACAACGATTATCATCTGGGAGGATTAGAATATATACCGTCGAAAGTCCCTTCCATCGAATATATTCACAGTCGGGGTAACAAAGTCGAAACAAGCCCTTCGGATGCAGATATATCAGGTTTTAATAAAACAGACGGAGTTGTTCGGTTTGGAGTCGGGGTAACAAAAGAAACGAGCATCGAACTTCCTCTCATCTATTATAAAGGCTACAAAGCCGAAGTTAATGACAGACAAATTCCTGTATCGGAAAGTAGAAACGGATTGGTTCAGATAAGTATTGATAATCCGGGTTATGTGAGTGTGTATTATGCAGGAACGATAATGCAAAAAATTGGATTTTATCTTACAGTGTTGAGCATTATTGGATTGTGTATCTATATCATTTTATCTACGAACAGAAATAAAAAAATAAGTCAATGACTACTACTGTTGAAATAGAAAGCACAGGAAAATACGATTTCAGGATATTCCTGCTAATCTTGTCAACCTTATCTTTATTTATGGTCTGTTGGTTTGGCCCTGTGTCGGAATATTCGGGTCATGATTATTATTTTAATATCGGTCGCCTGGAAATATTGATGCAGGCATTGAAGGAAGGCAATTATCCTATTTATCTTGATTATGACACGCTGGAAGGATATGGATATTTTACTAAAGGTTTCTATCCTGATCTGATATTACTACCATTTGCCGTAATCGGACTTCTAGTCGGTTCCGTATCGGCATATAATATCCTGATATTTTCATTGACCTTTCTTTGCGGACTGTTTATGTATAAGGCAGTCGATGTGGTTTTCAAGAACTCGTTCATTGCTTCGGTCAGTTCTATATTATACACTTTCTCTGCATATCATCTTTTCGATTGGTATAACCGCGCTGCATTAGGGGAATCAATATCATTTACCTTTCTTCCTCTTGTTTTTCTGGGCCTTTATCATATTCTGATAGGAAACTATAAGAAGTGGTATTTGTTGACAATCGGTTATAGCCTGCTTCTTTATACACATTTGCTATCATCATTTCTCACTTTTCTTGTGATAGTGATTATGCTTTTGCTTTGTTGTAGAAAACTGATAAAAGAACCGAAACGTATAGCTTTTCTTTTACTCGCTGCAGTAGTAACTATTCCTATAGTGGCGAGCTACCTCTTTCCTATGCTGGAACAGATGGCATCTAATACGTTCTACTACAATACGAGTGAGAATATTACAGGGCAAACGAAGCTCGGGTTGAATGAATTAGGTTGGGGGATGCTTAGCGGAATTCTTTATCCGAAAGATAATAATATATGCGGAACAGGTCCCTTACTCATAATAATACTTTTCTTACGACTATTTATTCGTGAAAGAAGTTCTTATCTTAAAATGGCTGATTTTTGCGTTTTAATCGGAGTTCTTCTTCTTATCATGACCTCTGTTCTATTTCCATGGGGTAGACTGCCTTTAGGCTTTATTCAGTTCCCATGGCGTTTATATGAATTTATCATTTTCTTTTTCTCTATTGGAGGGGCATACTATTTGTCTGTTATTCTAAGAGGAAAGAAACAATATAATATAGCTATTGGTGGAATTATTATCTATTCTTTACTTGTAATGATTATCAATAATGAAAACTATAAATATTGGCAAACACGTGCGAAAAAAGATGTTCCCGAATGGTTTTCGGGAGAGCCTTCGATATTAAACCAATATTACAAAGGCGGACTTGAGTATCTTCCATCAAGAGTTCCTACCCATGGACTTATGAAAGAAAGAGGAGATATTGTAATATCTGAAAATTTGGAGACACAGATAAGTAATTTGAAGAAAGAAAAGGGAATGACAAGTTTTGATATTGAAGCACATACTTCTGATAAACTTGAGCTTCCTTTAATTTACTATAAAGGATATAAAGCAGAGCTTGACTCAAAATATATTCCGATAGAGCAAAGTGATAATGGTCTTATACAGCTATTAGTAAATGAATCGGGAAGCATAAGAGTTTATTATGCAGGAACCGTAATACAAAAAATCAGCTGGTATATAAGTCTATTAAGTATTGTAGTCTTTTGTATTTTTATATACATAGCAAAGCGGAGAAATGAATCAGATATATAAAATACTGAGTAATATAGAAGCGAATAAAAAATCTCAATTCTGGGTTTTCTTTGCTGTTCTGGTGCTTATGTCTCTATTCATGACTTTTGTATACGGTCCTATATATAGCCATCCTGGTTATGATTACTACTTTCACTTAAAAAGATTTGAAGCATTAATCACAGCCCTGAGGGAAGGTAATTTCCCCATATACATCGATTATTCCGCAGCTTTGAACTATGGTTATCTGAGTAAAATGTTCTATTCTGATATTATTTTGGTTCCGTTCGCTTTGCTCGGTCTTTTTCTCGATGCATCTATTGCTTACGAAGTCATGCTATTTGCAATGACTCTTCTTTGTGGGCTTTTCATGTATAAAACGATAAATACGATATATAAAAGCTCATTTGTCGCTTTTATCGGAGCAATACTATATACATTTTCTGTCTATCGCCTTTTCGATGTATATAATCGGGGAGCTTTGGGCGAGGTATTTGCATTTACCTTTATTCCTCTTGTTTTTCTTGGTCTTTATCATATCATAAAGGGTGATTATAGAAAGTGGTACATAATAGCAATTGGTTTCAGTTTGTTGATCTTCTCTCATGTTATTTCAAGTGTACTTACTTTTATTACTGTGGTTATTCTACTGATTATATATTACAAATCTCTTATTAAAGAACCGAAACGCATCTATTACCTGATCTTTGCAGGAATAATCACACTTGTGATAACAGCATCTTATATTCTCCCTATGTGGGAGCAAATGCAATCGAATGTATTCCGTTACGAGTCGAACGATTGGACATTGCCTTCACGAGCGAAGTTGCCGTTGAACTATATTCTATGGGCTTTATTCTGTGGATTTATTTATCCCAAAGATATTACGATAGTCGGCATTGGCATTCTACTCACATTGGTTATTTTCATCCGCCTTTTTGTCAAAGAGAAATCTGGCAAACTCAAAAGTATAGATATCGGCGTATTAATCGGTATATTCTATGTTATTGCCTCTTCCAGTATATTTCCATGGGGGCGTTTTCCTTTCACACTGTTATCTTTTATTCAATATCCTTCTCGGTTGTATCTACTTGTAACGCTCTTCTTTTCTGTTGCAGGTGGGTATTACTTATCGAGAAGATTCATAAAAGATAAACAACGTTTAGTTGTTGCGGGAATTGTACTTTTACTAACAGGGGTTACAATGTGTCTGCACAGCGATAACTACAAATATATGTATGCTGAGCATATACGAGCTTCGAATGAAAACCCAACTTCGGGAAATTTCTTTTACTTGAATGGTGCAGAATATGTTCCTGATAGGATATCGTCAGGGGCTTATGTGGAAAATAGGGGAGATAGTATTATTAGTCTTAATGGCAATACTGAAATCAATAATTACAACAGAGACAAAAATATTCTGTATATAAATATCAGTACCCATAAACCCGATTCTTTGGAACTGCCCCTTTTTTATTACAAGGGCTATTATACAGAACTAAACGAAAAAGAAATTGTAATTGCGCAAAGCGATAATGGGCTTATACAAATACCGGTAGATGAAGCAGGTAATGTGAAAGTATATTATAAAGGAACTACAATTCAAAAAATAAGTTGGTATGTAACCATTATCGGTATTTTTGTCCTATGTATTTATATCTTTGTAGAAAGAAATAAAGAAAAACGCTCTAAAATTTAGTAAGATGCAACAATATTCGAATTTTGATTATCTATACGCCATATTTGTATTCTTATTTGGTCTTTTTATGATAGTAAGCCCTAGTACTCTGATACGTAAGGCAAAGTACGATGAAGAAAGGTTAAGAACCGAATCGTGGATAAGAAAAACCGGAATCATTCTTGCTATCATAGGTGTGTGTATGGGCATATTCTATTATACTAAGATCAATGCTTGACGGATTTGTCGAGTATGGATACATAGGTCTTTTCCTCGCATCTTTCCTTGCTGCAACAATCCTGCCTTTCGGTTCCGAGGTCGTTTTTGCTGGATTGATAGCTCTCGGGATGAATGCATGGGGATGTGTCATTGTGGCATCTGTCGGTAATTGGTTGGGGGGAATGACCAACTACTTTCTTGGTAGATTGGGAAAAGTAGAATGGATTGAGAAATACCTGAAAGTAAAGAAGGAGAAAATAGATAGAATACAGAAATGGCTCGAAGGAAAGGGTGCTTTTATGGCATTCTTTAGTTTTTTGCCCATAGTCGGTGATGTAATTGCTTTAGCCCTGGGGTTTATGCGGGCAAATGTCTATGTCGTAAATGTTAGCATGTTTCTTGGTAAATTTGCTCGTTACGTCCTTATTATGTATGGTGTAAATTGGATCATTTAGTCAGAAAATAATAACCTAATATAAAAGCCTGATATGAAAACAATACCTATTAAAGAAAGTGTACATCTACGCCCTGCAATGTATGTAGGTTCTACGGATGCAAAAGGAGTTTACACGATGCTTGAATCCTTCCTGTTGGATTTAATTGCTTCATCTGAAATGGAGGAAGTTGAAATACAGCTTAATCCCGATAATGTTATCCGTATCACTTCATCTGATTTTAATGTAAATAGTTTTATAGAAAAACTGGAAATATTGAAAAACGGATATGACCCGAATAATCAAGAGGCTTTGTATAAAGTTCTTGATCTATCGGTTATTACTACTCTAAGTGATAAACTCAAAATAGAGGCCTACGACGCAGGTAAGATACATACTCTGACGGGAGCAAAAGGAGAGTTTAGTAAAAATACAGATGAAGGTTATTTGAAAGAAGACCTGATTATGGAATTTATTCCTGATAGGAATGTTTTTCAGGCACCCGAAATAGAATTTGAGCCTTTGAATAATATTTATCAAAGGATAGCTTATATCAATCCAGATATTAAAATAATAAGTGTCGACGATGCGCACGACGAATATCAGCGTCGTGTTTTCTATTACCCGAAAGGTTTATCTGATAAAATGGATAGTCTAGTTTCAGAACACTCTGTTGATGCGCCTTCCGTACGTTTGGATATTGAAGAAGTAAATGGAGACTATCATTACTCGATTTCTCTTTCTGTCCTTGATTATCCGTCCTGTCCTTACATCCAATCTTTTGCCGGGTTTGTTGATACTATACGACATGGATCGTTGGTAGATGGAGCAATCAAAGGAATAATTCTGGCTATTAGTGAATTTTCTGAAAAAAAAGGAATTAAGGTAAATATATCAGATAAATCTCTGAAAGAAAACGGACTGATACTTTTGGCTTCCGTTCTAGGTCCTGAATATAACTTTGGGGGCTCTATGAAGTTAGAATTGGAAATGCCGGAAATAGAAAATGCCGTGAAGGAGATTGTTAATGCTGAATTGGCTCGGTATTTGCATGATAATGAAGATAAAACACTTGAATTTATAAACAGGTTTAGTGATTAATTGCAAAAATGTCAACTATATTATTTCATGAAATAGTTTTTGGGCCTATTCACAGTCGTCGACTTGGCTCGTCATTGGGGATGAATTTGCTCCCTTATGATGGTAAATTATGCTCTTTCGATTGCATCTATTGTGAATGCGGCTATAACAAGGATTTTAGAACAAAGACAAAATTACCTGATAGGCAAAATGTAAAAGCGGCATTGGAAGATAAACTGCTCCAATTGCAAAGGGAAAGTATCAACATCGATGTTATCACTTTTGCCGGAAATGGAGAGCCCACGATACATCCGCAATTTGCAGAGATTATTGATGACACGATAGAACTAAGAGATAAATATTATCCATCTGCAAAAATTAGTGTGCTTTCCAACGCAATGCATACAGGAAAGAAGAGAGTGTTCGAAGCATTAAGAAAAGTAGATAATAATATACTTAAACTCGATTCGGCTATAATTGACACGGTTCGTTTGATTGATCGGCCTAACTCACCAGAATATACTATAGAAAAGCAAATCGAGCTTTTCAAACAGTTTAACGGTAATTTTATTATGCAGACTATGTTCGTTAAAGGGTCGCATAATGGTACGGTCGTAGATAATACTACTGAAGAGGAGGTTTCGGCGTGGTTAGAAGCGGTTAGAGCCTCTAGGCCGAAAGAAGTAATGATTTATACTATCGACAGGGAAACGCCCGAGAAAAACCTTGAAAAGGTGTCTTTTGAAGACTTGAAAAAGATTGCTGATAGAGTAGAGCAGCAATTAGGAATAAAAGTCAGTGTTTCGGGGTAAAAAATATATAAGATACAAAAAGCAGACGATCAATTCGACTGCTTTTTTATTCATTATTCTTTTCGAAATTTATCCATTCACCTTTTTATAGTCGGCAAGGAATGTTGCCAACCCACTGTCTGTTAGCGGATGTTTCAGTAATCCTTTTATTGCTGCAAGTGGACAAGTTGCTACATCTGCACCCACTTCTATGCATTGTATGATATGCTGTGTACTTCTTATCGATGCAGCTAGTACCTGTGTATCCATATCGTAAGTAGTGTACATGTCCACAATTTTACTTACAAGCTCGATACCATCGCTTGAAATATCATCAAGTCGGCCAACGAAAGGAGACACATAGGTGGCTCCTGCTTTTGCTGCAAGTAGTGCCTGCCCAACAGAGAAAACAAGAGTACAATTGGTTCGGATACCTTTCTTGCTGAAGTATTTAATCGCTTTTATTCCATCTTCAGTACAAGGAACTTTTACTACGATATTCGGGTGAAGGGCAGCTAGTTCTTTTCCTTCCTTGATCATTTTAGAATATTCGGTGGCAATTACCTCGGCGCTAACATCTCCATCCACGATTTTACAAATATCCAGATAGTGCATCCGTTGATTTTCTTCGCCTTTAATCCCTTCTTTTGCCATTAAGGAAGGATTAGTCGTTACACCGTCTAATACGCCTAAATCGTTAGCTTCACGTATTTGTTCCAAATTAGCTGTGTCGATAAAAAATTTCATGATATTTTGGTATTAATATTAATAGCCTTTCTTTGTTTTGGTATTACTTTTCTATTTTATTAAAACAATGATTATTAGGATATTGTTTTTAAAAACAAAGACGTTATTCTATTTTAAAAGAATTAATTCGATCTCTTATAAATTGCTTGAAATCGGTTGATTCAATTATTTCAATATCATTTAGTAAGCCTATTACAAACCTGCCTATCCCCTCAAAGCTGCAAACGTTGATATCTAACATATATTCGTTATCAGTCACTTTTGTGAGATATTGGTAGGATAGGGGATATTCTTCGGCAAGGAGCGAAGATGACAATAATCCCATGCGCAGTTTTATAGGATAGAGATTGAAACTACTGATACGGAATACATCTACATGACCCTCTTTATGCTCTTTTTCGTATAGCCAATCTTCCGCTAGAATTATTGCATCTTCTATGCGCGACAGATTAAATAATTTATTCTCTCCCTCTTCAATATCGTATGCCCATATTTGAATGTAGTTTGTTGTAAAAGCAAAAGCCTCAACAATACGGTCGCGTACTATTTTACTGTTTGCCGAGTTATAATTGCATAAAATTACTTGCTTTTTATGCTCGAAGGCTTCAACCAGACAATTTACAATATGTGTATTTTTACCATGAGTAACAGAGTCGGCCAGTATCTTATAATCATAGACTGTATATAGCTTTTTCTTTAAGTTTTGTTTCAGCAGATTATTCTCGTCAATACTTTCTATTGCACTTTTCAGTATATATGCCTCTTCTTGGGTGAAATGAATTAATTGGCTAATGTCTTTAAAGTAGGGGGAGGCCTTATCAATGCGGATGATATCACCTTGTTTTTTTATGATGAATCCTGCTTCACGAAAAGTATCTATATAGCGATAAATTGTACGGGCAGACATATCTAATTTTTCTGCTAGTTCATTTACAGTATAAGAAACATTGCCTGTCAGCAATTTCATTATACGAAGCAGTCGTTCCAGTTTTGGTTGATCCATTCTATTAATTATGAACTATTTAAATTTAGGCTAAGTTATTATTTTTCAGTGAAAATTCAAAAACTTCAAAATTTATTTTTCAAGTTATCGGATGAATTTTCCCGTTAGGGAAAAGAAAACCCCTGTTTTCAAACAGGTATTAACGCAAAAGGATTTATCCTTTTACCTTTCAACCTGCGGAACTTGTTCCGTAGTATTTGAGTTGCTAGTATGAAGTAAATATTTTTACTTTGCAAATATTTGCTAATAAGAAATAAATACAAATGGAACCAATTTGCAAACTAAAAGATATATACAAAGCTCTTTATAATTTCGAAAAAGACTTTGCAGAGAAACATGGTATTACTATCAATGAAGGAATGCTGTTATGCTGCCTGAAAGACGGGAAGCCAAAGTCAGCAAACGAACTATGTGAATTTGTAGGATTATCTAATTCGCGTGTCTCACGCGTTATTAATACAGTGGAATCGAAAAGATATATATCCCGTGAAATGGGTATTGCGGATAAACGGCAAATGATTTTTACTCTGACAGATTTGGGGATACAAAAAACGAAAGAAATGCAATCGAAGGGAATAGATTTTTCAGAGTTGAATGCGCAACTTGCAAAATTTCTAGTGTAGTTTTTTTAGATATATAATTGCTAATAACAAATATTTATAATATAAATTATGAAAATATTAATTGTAGGAGGGGTTGCAGGGGGAGCCACAGCTGCCGCAAGATTACGGCGGATGGACGAAAGTGCTGAGATTATCTTATTCGAACGTGGGGAATACGTTTCTTATGCTAATTGTGGCTTGCCCTACCATATTGGGGGAGCAATCAGTGACCGAGATAGGCTTTTTGTACAGACGGTTGATGGATTCATTAACCGATTTAATATAGATATTCGGGTAAAGTCGGAAGTAACTAACATCACTCCCGAAAAGAAAGAAGTAACAGTTCGTAACTTGTCGACAGGCGACACATACATTGAGAGTTATGATAAGTTAATTATTTCGACAGGAGCCGAACCTATTAAGCCTCCTCTAGACGGAATAGAAGATGAGCGTATATTCTCGTTAAGAAATGTGCCCGATATGGATAAAATAAAAGCCTATATCGAGCTCAACGCACCTAAGACGGCTGTTGTTATAGGTGGAGGTTTCATTGGTCTCGAAATGGTCGAAAATCTTCATGAGGCAGGATTGAAAGTTTCCGTTGTAGAAAAGGGGAATCAGGTGATGGCTCCTATAGATTATGCGATGGCTACGATTATCCACCAGCATTTAAGACAAAAGGGCATAGGTTTATATTTGGAAGAAAGTGTTACAGGATTTGAGTCTGATAAAAGCAATATCAAGGTAAGGTTAGAAAAGGGTATTTCGCTTGATGCAGATATGGTAATATTGAGTATTGGCGTCCGTCCTGAAGTTAAGCTGGCTAAAGAAGCAGGGCTGGAGTTAGGATCTCTGGGCGGAATTAAGGTAGATGAATTTATGCAGACGTCCGATAGCTCAATATATGCTTTAGGTGATGCCACAGAAGTATTCAACCCAGTGATAGGTAAGCATTCCTTAATACCTTTGGCCGGGCCCGCGAATAAACAAGCCAGGATTGTGGCTGATAATATAATAGAGGGTAATAAATATAAATATGCAGGTACTATAGGTACATCAATCGCTAAGGTTTTTGACCTGACTGTTGCTGCAACCGGAGCATCATCAAAGCTGCTGAATAGAGAGAATATAGCACACGTCGAATCGTACACACACGGTAGTTCGCACGCAGGATATTATCCGAATGCTTTACCCCTGTCAATCAAAATAAATTTTTCGCGCGAAAACGGAAAACTGTTGGGAGCGCAAGTTATAGGGTTTGATGGTGTTGATAAACGTATAGATCTATTTGCTCAAGTGATTAAAGAAGGTGGGACAATTTATGATCTACAAGAAATAGAGCAGGCGTATGCACCACCTTATTCTTCGGCAAAAGATCTTGTGAATATTGCCGGATTTGTCGCAGATAATATCTTAAAAGAGAAAGTGAAAATCGTGCAATGGAATGAGTTGAATAACTTCAATAAAGATGATATATTTTTAATAGATGCACGTACCAAAGAAGAAAATGAATTTGGGAATATAAAAGGATCTGTCAATATACCTGTAGATGAAATAAGAAGACGTTTGGCAGAGGTGCCAAAGGACAAAAAGATTATTATCTATTGCGCTGTCGGATTGAGAGGGTATGTTGCATCCCGTATATTAATGCAACATGGCTATGATAACGTATATAATTTGTCGGGAGGGTACAAAACATATTCATGCGTAATGGAAGATTCCTCCAATCTGGATAATGTAGCATGTACAATAAAAATAGAAGATGACGGAACAATAAAAGAATCTAAAAAAATGAAGATAATCACTATAGATGCCTGTGGGATGCAGTGCCCGGGCCCAATTATGCAATTGAAGAAAAATTATGACCTGATTGGAATAGGAGATAGACTTGAGATAAAAGTGACAGATCAGGCGTTTGGTGAAGACCTGAATGGTTGGTGTCGCATGGTTGGTGCAAAACTTCTAGGAATGGATAATTCTGGTGGTGTAATTACTGCCACTGTAGAAAAAGGAGATAGCTCGCAACAATGCAAAGTAGAATCTAAGGGTGATAATAAGACATTGATTGTTTTCAGCGATGATTTGGATAGAGTACTTGCTTCTTTTGTCATTGCAAACGGAGCTGTAGCTTCAGGTAAAAAAGTCAGTATATTTTTTACTTTCTGGGGATTGAACGTAATCAAACGAATAAATAAACCTGCCGTAAAGAAAGACTTCCTGGGTAAGATGTTCGGTTTCATGCTTCCATCCAGCAGTAAGAAACTAAGTTTGTCCAAAATGAATATGGGCGGTATGGGAAGCAAGATGATGCGCTACATTATGAAGAATAAGAATATAGAAAGCCTTGAAACGTTGATGCAACAGGCGAAAGGCAATGGGGTTGAATTTATAGCCTGTTCCATGTCGATGGATGTTATGGGGATCAAAAAAGAGGAACTCATGGATGGCATTACTATAGGGGGAGTAGCGGCCTATCTGGACAGAGCTGAAAACGCAAATGTGAATTTATTTATTTAATAACATAGTTTATGGAAAGAATAATATCTATATTTAAGCGTAATTGGACATATCTCGCAGGAGCTATTGCCGGAGGTGTTACAGGATATCTGTATTGGTATTTTATCGGCTGTGAGAGCGGAACCTGTCCGATTACGGCATCACCATTACGTAGCGCCTTGTGGGGAGCAGTAATAGGCAGCTTACTGTTTAGCTTATTTAAGAAAGACTCTAAAAATGAACAAGATAATAAATAGCCGGGATTTACCGATATTAATAAAGGGCATGGTATTTGCTATTGTATTGATGTTCTTCTCTACATCCTGTTGTGTTACAGGTTACTGTCAGACGAGCACAACAGATATGCAACAGGCGCAGAAAGAAACAACCAAAAATAGTTTTGAAACACAATGAAGAAACTTTTATTTACATTGTTTATTGCAGGATTAGCCTTTACGGCATGCAATGGGCAGACTAAAACCGAAGAAAAAGAAACCGAAAAAAAAGAGAGTAGAATGAAAACAATACATTTAAATAAGATAGACTTTCTGAAGAAAGTATCGAATTATGAAGAAAATCCCGGAGAGTTTAAGTACTTGGGTGATAAACCTGCGTTGATTGATTTTTATGCAGATTGGTGTGGACCGTGTAAGGCTATTGCTCCTGTATTGGAAGAACTAGCCAAAGAATACGATGGAGAGATATACATTTATAAGATAAATACAGAAGAAGAGCAAGAATTGGCTGCATTATTCGGAATAAGAAGTATCCCAAGCTTGCTGTTTGTCCCGATGGAGGATCAACCACAAATGGCACAGGGGGCTTTACCTAAGGCTACGCTTAAAGAGGCAATAAATAAAGTCTTGTTAAAGAAGGAAGAATGATATAGATTAAATCGAGGCGGGGGATATTCTTTAAGAATATCCCCCGCTATTTTATATATAATTATCTTCTGTTTAATTAATCTTAGTTTGCAAAAACGTCGGATTGGATAAGTACCATATTCTTTAGATATTCGAATTCCAACTCAAAGCATTCACTGAATATTTCATCGGAAAAACCTTCTTCAAGTTGCTTAACTGTCCAGAATTTACCATTCATTTTTCCTTCTCTTTTTATTTTATCCTCATCATCGAGATTAGCAACAAACAAGAATATAAGCCGTCTCGTATTATCATTCTCAAATATATATTTCAGTAAGAATTTTACCGAAACATCGGATAAATCTTCTCCTACCATTTTCTTTATACTATTTCTTGCCGCCAGATTTATTTCATGATTGAAAAGCATATACTTTTCAAATGGGTAATCAAGTTTATCTGGATTCAGTATGTCATTCAAAGGACGTTTTTGCAGATATACTTTCGAGTTTGATATAAGTGCAACTCTCACAATCGGATGAAGAAATTTATTCTTCATATTCAGAGAAATACTTTTGGCAATTTTACCTGTTACTTCTCCTTTCTCTGTTACTATGGGCAACCACTCCTCTTTTTTAAGTTTCGAAGCTAATTTGCCGATTTTCAAAAATTGGTATACACCTATAGATAAGATTATAAAGGCAGGTAATATGGCGAAGATTACAACATCCAGTATCTGGATGTACTCACGGTCTATTGTGAACTGACGATACAACAAAATCCCGAATATATGTAGTGTTAATATATACTGAATAAGAGTTATTGAGTCGAAATATTCGTTCATCAATGCCTTTTGGAATAAATTCTTCTGCCGGAAAAAAGTTGATGCGACATAAGTTTTACTTGCCCGAAGTATCATAAGTAGGCAGATTACAAGTATTTCACTTAAGACAATATATGTAAAAGGCTCATTTACATTTGTGTTCCCTTTTGTTACAACCCAGATCAAGAGCGTAATCAAGAGGGATATACCAGAAATGTAGAAGGATACACTAAACCCTCTGCTTTTATAATACGTTCTCAATGTCGTTTCTCCAATAAGAGCTAAAACAAGTCCTGCAATTAGCGCAAATTCTGGCGCAATATCCAACACACGTAGTATGATGAATAGAATGAAAGGTGATAGGCCTACGACTGGATTGGATACATATTTTCTAATTCCTTTACTTAGCATTTCTCAAAAATTAGGGATCATCAGTTGTGTAAGGTTTAGTGAATTTTCATTAATATAGACTCATTGGAACCCAAAAGCTACTATGAAGGTATTCAGTAAAATCACACCTCTAAAGTTATTATCTAAACAAATTAAGACAGAATTTTGTTTTACGGCACTTACTATTTTGTTTCTTCCAAAGTATTATTTTGTCGTTGTTTGAATGTGAAAAATTTGTTTATGGTAAATTGGATGGCAGCAATAATACAAGTAGCTATTATTTTTGCCGGCATTTCATCCATTTTGATTTTACCTACAAATAGTGTGATTAACGTTGTGCTTATCACTAATCCTATAGCGGCGATTCCGGCGAAAGACAGAAATCGTTGAAGCTTGTTATCTGTTACTTTAAATGTAAAATAACTGTTTAGTATGAAATTATTGGTTATTGCAACTATCGAACTTATTATATGCGATACGTCTGCGTCGATCACATGAATGGGAACCTTCCCGCCTAATAATTCTCCTATATAAGTTGAAATAGGGTATTGTACAGATAGTTTTACTGCCAATAGGTAGAATAATCCCATATCGATAATCATTCCTACCGATCCTACCATTCCGTATTTAATGAGTTGTCTTATACCTCTTCTCTTAGCTAGTCCGTTAATTCGTTGCTTCATGTATACTTTTAAGTCCGCTTATAATCACTTTTTCTTTATTCTGAAAAAAAGCATCTCGCTTTTGTTATCATTATATTTATCGCTCGATTCCAATAATGTGAATTCATATTTGTCACCCAGTTCTTCCTTTATGGCTTCTTCATGCATTTTCAGTGTTATGAAATAACCCGCTTCTGGCGATTCTTTATCTATATTCTTAAATATATTGTGCAAATAAAAATTCAGACCGTACTGATTTCTATACTCTGTCAGACGATTTGTTACATATACATTATTTCTCAAGTCATATTTCTCCGAGAGTCGTTCAGCAAAAGGACGTGTAGAATAAGCATTTTTAAAGCCAGGTAGAAGATATGCATCTAAAAAAATATTTATTGCAAACATGATTCCAAATCCTGCCATCAATACTTTTATATTTATCCGTTTCCTTAATAAGTAGAATGTATTACAAATAGCTAAAAATAAAATAGTTATACCGAAAAATCCAAGCCATCCGGGATGCATGAATAGGTCGGAGAATATTTTAAAATCGCGCAGAGTTCTTTCACGCTTAGATATACTATGAGAGATTTCTTCTACATTGATGATGCCCATATATGCCAATCCAATGATAATAAGTATGAATATGCTTATTCCTAACAAGATGGATGTAGAGATACGCACTGCTTTAGGCTTAGCATCTGTCAAATATATAAAAAACCGTGCGATGAATATGGCTGCGAATGGATAGATAAGCATAATATACACACTACGCTTAGATGCGGGCACAGTGAAGAAAACTAGTGAAACAATTATTACGATGAGGCTATACAGTAACACCTTCTCCATAGATAGTATCCGATTGAAGAAAGTTTTTATATTTCCTGAAGGCTTTTTGTACTTTATAAAGAATAGAGAGATAGCTAATAAGATAGTCCAAGGCAGTAAACCCGATAGTAGTGTGATTGGATAATAGTACCATGGATTTTCTACGCCCAATTCATATTCTATACCTAAATCTTTTGATTCAATGCGAAAGAAACGGCCGAAATTTTCGGCAAATACTTTATCCAGAAAAGCATCGCCCTGTATTTGATAAGCAGCATAATACCATATAAGCGGTATCAGAAATGCTGAAAGCATGATGGCAATACATTTAAATGTGGCTTTAAAGAAATTGTCTCGCTGTGTTAGGAGGAATACTCCGAATATAAAGCAAGGCAGCAGTGCTCCTACCGGACCTTTCGATAAAGTAGCCAGACTTAATAATAACCAGGCTGATGCAAGTTGTCCTAGACGTCGTTTTTCGTGCCACGTATATAATTGGATGATAGCCGATACCATCAGAAATGTAAGTAACATATCTATACGGGCAGTCATTGCTGCTCTGTGTATCTCAAAACAAGTGATAAGAATAAGACACGAAACGAAGGCTTCGAGCACAGGTCGGCGTCGGGCTAAAAACATGAAACAGACACCAACCATTGCTATAAAAGCAAGCGCCGAGGGGAGACGTGATGTGAATGGTGTAACTTCACCCTTATTCAGAATAAGTGAAGAGCCGGCGATCAGCCAATGTGTTAATGGTGGTTTGTATGCAAATTCATCAGCATAATTGGAAGGAATAACCCATTCTCCTTTCTCTATCATAGATATGGCAAGAACAGCTTCACGAGGTTCGCCTTTTGTATAAAAATCACCTATTCCGATCCACGGTAAAGTAGATAAGGTTGCAATCAACAAGATGAGCAGAAGTGGCTTTTGAAGATAAAGCGTTTGCAGGAAATGGGATTTCTTCATATATCTTCCATCGATTTTTTGCAAAGGTAGTTTTATTTAATTATAAATTTCTTTTTATTAATAATTTAGTAATTCTTTGGGCAAATATGTCACGTCTTTTAATTCAATGCTTTTTATGTGATTTGCACTTCAGCATCTCTATATAAAATGGGTGCAGTGTGTTGATCTGCTATGCTTAGAATTTGCACGCACAAATGTATATAAAAAAGAGATAAACACAAAGATAGATTTTACTCCTGATGTTTGGAGCATTTCTATTTCTATCTATTTTCATGTATAGAATGTATAACGGTTTTGGGGTGTTTAGGAAAATTATTACGGTGTAATCAAAGAATGAAAAAATAAATAAGTAAATTTGATTAATATTTCGATTTTATGGGAGAAAAAGTTAAATTGTCAGTTTTGGGATTCTCTTTCAATCAGACACAATCAGGTGCATATGGATTGGTTCTGGCTGAAGAGGACGGGATACGCCGTCTTATGATTATAGTAGGAACACCCGAAGCTCAGTCCATAGCTTTTAAGTTGCAGGGCTCTATACCTCCCAGGCCACTGACTCATGATTTATTCAAAACTCTTCTGTCTCAACTAGGGGTTATATTGCGTGAGGTAGAAATATATAAATACGAAAATGGTGTGTTTTTCTCTAGAATGATTTTTGGTCAGGGAGATAATATAATACAAATAGAATCGAGGACTTCCGATGCAATTGGCATCGCTCTGCGTACGAAATCGCCTATATATACTTCCGAAGATATTATGCGTGAGCAGGCTATTATCTTCGATGAAAATACAATTCAGGAGAATCCAAAAGACGATGAAAAGGATAATCTTGCTCTAGACTATTCTCTTCTTAATCAAGGTGAACTAGAGTCTTTACTCAAAGAGGCTATAGATGGAGAGGATTATGAATTAGCATCGTTGTTGAGAGATGAATTGGATAAAAAGAAAAATGATAGTAAGTAAATACCTCATATATATCTAATATGGTTTTTCTATAAAGCCATTTAATCGTATAATATTCAAAAGGAAATATAAACGTTGTTAACATATGATGTGTTTATCGCATCTGTGGCGACTCTTTACTTTTATTATAGAAAGTACTGCGATAACTGAACAAACTATATATTGTTTTTTAGTACTTTTGTATCTATTTTTTAGAAAGATATGCCAGAAGAGAAAAATATATTTATCAAAGGAGCCCGGGTAAATAATCTTAAAAATATAGATGTAGAGATTCCCCGTAATAGATTTGTGGTAATTACCGGATTGTCAGGTTCAGGAAAATCATCACTTGCATTTGATACCTTGTATGCAGAAGGTCAACGCCGATATGTAGAAAGCTTGTCCTCCTATGCCCGTCAGTTTCTTGGGCGAATGAACAAACCCGAAAGCGACTATATAAAAGGCATTCCTCCTGCTATAGCTATAGAGCAGCGTGTGAGTGCGCGTAACCCTCGCTCAACGGTGGGGACATCTACCGAAGTTTATGAATACTTACGCCTTTTGTTCGCACGTATCGGGAAAACCATATCGCCTGTATCGGGTCAGGAAGTAAAAAAGCATCAGGTAAGTGACATTGTCGATAAAATGCTTACATACCCCGAAGATACACGTCTGGCGATTTTTACAAAAGTGATTCTGAGAGATAGTCGTACACTGAAGGAGCAATTGGGAATCCTTTTCAAAGAAGGTTTTTCCAGAGTTGAAATTAACGGTAAAGTAGAACGTATAGATGACATATTAGCTTCTAAAGATGATTATAAAGTTAGCGACTTATTGCTTTTAATAGACCGTTTAACTTGTGATAAAGATGCTGCTAATATTAGCCGTTTTTCGGAATCTATAGAGACTGCCTTTTATGAGGGAGAAGGAGATTGTCTTGTTCGCTTTTATATCGATGAAAAGGTTAAAGCATTCGACTTTTCGAGACACTTTGAAGCCGATGGGATTAAATTTGAAGAGCCTTCGGATATGATGTTCAGCTTCAATAGCCCTGTAGGGGCTTGTCCGGTTTGTGAAGGATTTGGAAAAGTAATGGGCATTGATGAGGATTTAGTAATCCCGAACAAGGGGTTGTCTATATATGAGGACGCTGTTGTATGTTGGAAAGGTGAAAAAATGAGCGAATGGAAAAATGAGTTTATCCACGCTGCTCATAAGTATGATTTCCCTGTTCACCGTCCTTATTTCGAATTGACCGATAAACAGAGAGATTTATTGTGGCATGGAGCAAAGGGTCTGCACGGTATAGATGATTTCTTTAAGATGGTAGAAGAAAACCAATACAAGATCCAATACCGTGTGATGATGGCGCGCTATCGAGGTAAAACTACCTGTCCGTCGTGTAAAGGGGCAAGATTGAAGCCTCAGGCACTATATGTACATGTCGGGGGTAGAACTATCGCTGATTTGGTGCTGATGCCTGTTTCAGAACTGAAAGATTTTTTCGATGCTCTTGAACTGAACGAGACAGATGCTGCTATAGCTAAACGCCTTTTGACCGATATAAATATTCGTATTCTATATCTTATTAATGTAGGATTGGGTTATCTTACTCTTAATCGTTTGTCGAACTCTTTGTCGGGCGGGGAGAGCCAGCGTATAAATCTTGCTACATCTTTGGGAAGTAGCTTAGTTGGTTCGTTATATATATTAGACGAACCGAGTATCGGCCTTCATTCGCGAGATACCGATTTGCTGATAAATGTATTGCGGGAACTAAAATCTATTGGTAATACTGTTGTTGTCGTAGAGCATGATGAAGAAATTATCCGTGCTGCCGACTATATTATCGATATGGGGCCAAAAGCCGGGCGTTTGGGCGGTGAGGTCATATATCAAGGAGATGTTGCAGGATTACAGAAACATACAGATAGCTATACCGTACGCTACCTGAATGGTGAGGAGATGATAGAAGTGCCTAAAATCCGTCGTAAATGGAATAATTATATAGAAATAAAGGGTGCAAGACAAAATAATCTGAAAAATATAGATGTGAAATTCCCGTTGAATACGATGACTGTGGTGACAGGTGTAAGTGGCTCGGGAAAATCTTCATTAATATGTGATGTTCTTTATACAGCTCTCGAAAGACATTATAAAGGAAAAGGAGAGCAGATTGTACAGTATTCTAGTTTGAGCGGCGATCTTGGTTTGATTAAAGAAATAGAAATGGTGGATCAGAATCCTATAGGGCGCTCTTCTCGTTCCAATCCTGTGACTTATATCAAAGCATATGACGAAATTCGTAAATTATTTGCAGATCAGCCTCTGGCTAAGCAGATGCATTTTACTCCCGCCTATTTTTCATTCAATATAGAAGGCGGGCGTTGCGAAGAATGTTCCGGAGAGGGTAAGATACTTGTAGAGATGCAGTTTATGGCAGATGTGCTGTTAGAATGTGAGGTCTGCAAAGGAAGACGCTTCAAGCAAGATATTCTTGATGTTCAATACAGGGGAGCGAGTATATATGATGTATTGGAAATGACAATAGATCAGGCTATAGAGTTCTTTGAAGGAGGAAAAGGTAGTATTGAGAAGAAAATAGTAAAACGCTTGAAGCCTTTACAAAGCGTTGGTCTTGGGTATGTTAAGCTAGGGCAATCATCGTCATCATTATCAGGAGGAGAAAATCAGCGGGTAAAACTGGCCTTTCACCTGGCTGATGAAAAACCCGAACCAACACTGTTTATTTTTGACGAACCCACCACCGGATTACATTTCCATGATATAAAGACATTGTTGAAAGCCTTTGATGCCTTGATAAAAAGAGGGCATACAATTATAATCATCGAGCATAATATGGATGTCATCAAATGTGCCGATCACATTATTGATATAGGTCCCGAAGGCGGGAAGGACGGTGGAAATATTGTTTGCGAAGGAACTCCAGAAAAAATCGCAGCATGTAAAGAATCATATACAGGCAGATTTTTGAAAGAGAAGTTATAATCCCATAATGGTTATTATCAATATTCCTGTACATACAGCACCCACTGTTGCAATCAGTCCGGGTAGCATGAAAGAATGATTCAATACCCATTTACCAATGCGGGTAGTACCTGTGCGGTCAAAATTGATGGCAGCTACTACAGTTGGGTAATTAGGTAAGAAGAAATAACCGTTTACTGTTGGAAAAAGAGCTATCAGCATCCATGGTGAAATACCAAGAGCGATACCAAGTGGCATCAATGCACGTACAGTCGCGGCTTGGCTGTATAGCAGGATTGACATTACAAATAATGCGACACCGAATATCCAAGGCATAGATGTAACAACACCTTCGATGGAAGTGCGTAATTCTGCCATATTTCCATTTATAAAAGTATCACCCATCCATGCAATTCCGAAGATGGCGACTACAGCCTGCATTCCGGCAACAAATACGGAGCCTTGAGCTGCCTTTATTCCGTTTGTCTTTGTCAACAATAATATGAGTGCTGCTGCCGAAAGCATTAGTATTTCAATTACGATGGGCATATTCAACGGAATTCCTTTTATTTCTCTCAAATTTTCGATAGATCCAAAAAGGATAATCAATATTGTTGCCATTATAAAGATTAAGACGGATAATCCCGCTCTGCTTTTCAGTTTATATGTCGTAGCCCTTTCTTCCTTATCTTCATTAAATATGCCTGCCTCCAGTCTTTTCAGGTATTCATCGTCTTCATGCAATTCTTTTCCCATGCGCATACTGAAAAAAGCGCCTAACAATACTCCTACCAATGTAGACGGTATTGTTATTGCCAGAATATGGATTAGTGATATATCGAATCCTGCCAACATACTTAATAATGCGACCGTAGCCGCTGAAATCGGGCTTGCAGTTATTGCCTGCTGTGAGGCTATTACGGCGATGGATAGGGGACGTTCGGGACGTATTTTCGTTTCACGAGCCACTTCGGCAATTACGGGTAATACGGAGTAGGCAACATGCCCTGTTCCGGCTACGAAAGTGAATAGGTAAGTGACAATTGGACTGAGCAGTGTTATCCGTTGCGGATGTTTTCTCAATAGTTTTTCTGCCATCGATACCATCAGGTCGAGTCCACCTGCTGCCTGCATACATCCTGCCGCAGCAATTACGGCGACTATCATCAACATGACATCTATTGGCGGCGAAGTAGGCTCTAATCCGAACCCGAATACAAGTATTGCAAGGCCTAGGCCTCCCATTACCCCTAGTCCTATACCTTGTATACGAGCTCCGATGATAATAGCAACAAGGATGAACAAAAATTGTAACAGCATAAATTATCTATTATTATTTGTAATGGGGGTTAATTCTTACAAAACTACAATTTCAGTTTCATAGCTGTATTTATTTGAAACCAAAAAATCCAAATTTTCATAAAGTTCTTTTCTTTGCTTGTTCGAATAAATCAATATCTTTTAATGTAGCTTTATATATTCTCATCTTCTGTTTTTTTGAGAAAAGTAAAGATGTAATAAATTGTAATACGATAATGATATTTGATTTTGTAATGTAGTATACTGTTTTACATGATTATCTGTGTTGTTTTGGTATGTTGTTTTTATAATTATAACTACTTTTGCACCTTATTTATAATTTATGAGGACACTTCAGGAATTGATTAATAAGGATGAGCCGGGGTGGCCAATCGTAAACGAATGGATAGGGTTGGCTAAAAATAAAGTGGAGATTTTGCCCTGCAATAGACAAAAAGCCGAGGAAGCCCTTGTGCACACCCAAGTCACTACGCGTTCACTAATGGGTGCTATTGTTTACGAAACCGGTGGCTTGCTGATTGATAATGGATGGATTCGTATACTAGGTGGCGGAGGAGAGAGAATGAAACGTTCTTTACCCGAATGGAATAAAGGAAAGACGTTTAACGAATATGGAGATATTCCCCCTTACCTTCTTATAGCTGATGATGCTATCGGTGGATTCTATGCGCTAAATGGCGGATTTTTTGGAAAAGATGGCGGTAATATATACTATTTTGCACCTGATTCGTTGGAATGGGAACCACTGAATATAGGCTATAGTCAATTCCTTCTTTTCTGTTTCGAAACGGATATGAACCAATTTTATGCGGGTTTCAGATGGAATGGATGGGAAGATGATGTGAAGAATTTACATCCTGACTATTCATATAATTTTTTCCCTTTTCTCTGGACAAAAGAAGGCAAGGATATAAATATCGTATCTCGAAAAGTCATATCTGTGGAAGAAGTATATGATTTCAATATGGAAATGAAAAATACAATTAATATTCAAAAATAAAAGTACCATTATGCAAATAACAGAGAAGGAAGCTGACGAAATTATCCAGCCAATACAAAAAACAGATCTTATTTATCAGATAGAAGACAGGCCTCCTTTTCAGGAATCAATATTTGCAGCATTGCAGCACTTGTTGGCAATATTTGTGGCTATCATAACACCTCCACTGATTATATCTAAAGCATTGAATTTTTCTGCAGAGACTACTGCTTTTCTTGTTTCTATGTCTTTGCTGGCATCTGGTATTTCTACGTTTATACAATGTAAACGTTTTGGGCCTATAGGTTGCGGATTGTTATGTATTCAGGGAACAAGTTTCTCTTTTATCGGCGCATTGACCGCAAGTTTTGCTACAAGAGGAGATATGACCGAGGCCGCAATTCTTGCTGCAATATTCGGCGTTTGTATTGCAGCTGCTCCTGTAGAGATGATTGTAAGCCGTTTACTGAAATATACCAAACAAATTATCACTCCTCTTGTGTCGGGCATCGTAGTTACGATGATCGGATTATGTCTCATAAAAGTCGCGATCGTCTCATGTGGAGGTGGTTTTGCTTCTATGGGTATTGATCCTGCAGTAGATTCTGCAAGGTCGTTTGGCAGTTACCAGAATCTTGGTTTGGCAGCATTGGTTTTGATCTCTATTCTTGTGCTGAACAGTATCAGAAATAAGTATATCCGCATGAGCTCTATTATCATAGGGTTAGTAATCGGATATATTGCTTCTTATTTTATGGGATGGATAAACTTTTCTAATATGGGAGAAGTGGGAGCTATAACAATTCCACAGCCGTTCAAATATGGATTAGGTTTTGATCTTCCGGCCTTTATTGCTGTTGCACTTATATACTTTATCACTTCCATCGAAGCCTATGGCGATATCACAGCTAATTCAATGATTGGAGGAGAACCTATAGAAGGCCCTAAATTTATGAAGCGTGTACAGGGGGGAGTCCTTGCCGATGGAATCAACTCAGCTATTGCCGGAGTATTCAACTCCTTTCCTAATTCTATTTTTGCCCAAAATAACGGATTGATCCAATTGACAGGAGTTGCCAGTCGTTATGTAGGTTATTATATTGCAGCATTTTTGGTTATATTGAGTGCTTTCCCTTTTATAGGAGGGGTATTTTCTATTATGCCTGAACCTGTTTTGGGTGGAGCTACCCTACTAATGTTTGGTACGGTGGCCGCTTCTGGTATACGTATCATTGCATCGCAAAATATCGATAGAAAGGCTATTTTGGTCTTAGCGGTAAGTTTTGCCTGCGGACTAGGTGTTGAGCTCGTTCCTAATATATTAGCTCAGACTCCGGATATTATTAACAGAATTTTCTCATCGGGTATAGCAACAGGAGGAGTTGTGGCTATCATCGCAAATGTAGTTATCCGCATTAAGGAATAAAATATATTGATTATGAAATTATTAAAAGAACGTATTCTCAGAGACGGAAAAAGCTATGAAGGAGGAATCCTTAAAGTTGATAACTTTATCAATCACCAAATGGATCCTATATTGATGAAATCGATAGGTGTCGAATTTGTCCGTCGTTTTGGGAACTTACCAATAAACAAAGTAGTGACTATTGAAGCTAGCGGAATTGCTCCGGCTATTATGTTGGGCTATTTACTGGAACTGCCTGTCGTATTTGTCAAAAAAGCAGTTCCTAAAACGATGTCGAATATGTTGAGCACGACAGTTCATTCGTTTACGAAAGACCGAGAATATGTTGTCTCGGTTAGTGGAGATTTCCTCACATCTCAAGATAAAGTTGTATTCATCGATGATTTTTTGGCTAATGGTAATGCGGCTTTGGGTGTGTATGACCTCATTAAGCAGTCGGGAGCTGAGTTGTATGGAATGGGCTTTATCATCGAAAAGAGTTTTCAAGAAGGTGGAGGTAAATTGCGTGAAATGGGAATCCATGTGGAATCGTTAGCAAGAATTAAAGAATTAGGAGATAATAAGATTATCTTTGATGAATAATTCTACATGCTTAAAACCTTAACGATATGAATAAACTACAAAAAGCGACAGACGAGTTTATCAAGGTCATATCTGATCCACTATCTTCTAATGAGAATGTAAATGCTTCTTTGCAGCCTTGCTTTAAGATTTTGCCTGATAGCGCAGAGGAAGATGTGAATATCTTTATGGAGAGACTGATTACTTTAACGACTCTTCCAAATATGGAGAGAGCTTCTCTCGCTACCACTATTTGCGGCTATCTGGTCGAAAATGGTTTTCCGAGTGAGGCTGTTTTATATGATTTCATCGATTTTTATGAAGAATTACTTGACAAGTCGCGACCTTTTTTCGAAATTCTTTCTGTGCATATAAATAAAATGAGAGTTGTACAAGAAGAGAGGGAAGAGGCAATAAATCAAATATACTCTGAGTTGCTAAATGATGAAGATGTGGTGGATAACGACATATACAATGCCGTCATTTCATTAGATAAGTTTTATGCCTGTGGTATCTCTTTATTCTCGATAAACAGGGATAATTTTGAGAAAGCTAAAATACGCCTTAAAGATAAGGTTGCTTTTGTGGCTGATTATAGTGAAGGTTGTTTTTGGATAAACAAATTGTTCACTGTACTTTTCGATGAATCTATTGTAGTAATTGACATAGATAACAAGATAGGATTTGAAGGTAAAATCAACGGAATAGTAGATAATTATCAATTGCAGCATCTGCTTATGGGATTACCTATTCTTAATAATGGGGATGCATCCATAAGCGAGGAAAATCTTGCTATTGCGAATGGCACAGGCCCGCAAAATTCCGAAAATTCGATAGAGAATAAATGGAATATGTATCATTTGGGGCTTTGCCGACAATCTGATTGGGAAATGTTGATAAATAATAAGGAAAACCCATCTCAATCGGTTGAATATCGTCAGCATTGGATATGGTCGGAAAGTTCTCCTGTAGATATTCCTGTTTACGATGGGTGTCGCGTGATTCTATTGGGATTACCGTCATATTCTCGTAGTAGCCGTGTGCAACGCACTTTCAAAAACCTAAAAGCTGATATCATTGTCGCAAGAGAGTTGTCAGGTGAGGAGATAAACAAATGGCTTCATTTGTAAATGAATCGTTTAAATCTTTTAGAATATGATTGTAAAGGCAACGGAAAGAGAGATTGATATAGTGAAATCTATTGTTTGCGAAACAATAAAAGAGATTTATCCTAAATATTATCCTCAGGATGTTGTTAATCTTTTTCTGAATCATCACAGTGAAGAAAATATACTTACCGACTTACAAAAGGAAATTGTATTCCTTTTATTTAAAGATGGGAAATATGTTGCAACGGGAACTACTGATGGTGAATATATGAGTAGGGTATATGTTCTTCCTGAATTTCAGGGTAAAGGTCACGGTGGTGAATTAATGGAGTTTTTAGAAAGTGTAATATCTTCTGAATATGGGGTAGTCCGTTTACATGCGTCTTTACCTGCATTTAATATTTATCTGAAAAGAGGATATAAAGTAACGGAGTATTGTGAAGAAGAGACAGAGAATGGATGTAAATTATGCTACCAAATAATGGAGAGGGAGATGGAGGCGGATTCCGACAATTATCCTAACCTCGATGGTAGATTATTTAAGGGAATTGAAAATACAGCCAGTGGTGAAGTTTCGCAAAGTACAGTATTTCATTATCATCAACAAGGAAATACTATTTGGGCTTCTTACTCTGGTGGAGATATTCAAAAAGGTTTTTTATTAGGGTATTTTGTAGATAAATTTTCTATAAAGTTTTCTTATCAACATATAAATACAAAGAAAGAAATACGAATTGGAGAATGCCAAAGCCTGATTGAAAACCTCACGGATGGTAAATTCCGTTTACATGAAAGTTGGCAATGGCTTGATAAGGATAAAATGAAAGGTCATTCTGTAGTCGAAGAAATTAAAAATATAAACATTTGATGGAAAAGACGATTTTTTTTGCACCCGATATACTCAGCAATCCCGAACTGCCATTCGAAGAAGGACAACATTGTATTAAGGTATTACGTAAAAAAGAAGGTGATGAGATATTCTTGACCGATGGAAAGGGATATTTTTATGATGCCGCTATAATACAGGCAAATCCGAAACATTGTATTGTTAATATCATAAATACAATACAGCAGCCAAAAGGGTGGAGTTTTAATTTGCAAATAGCTTTTGCGCCTACCAAAAACATTGACAGGATAGAATGGTTTGCTGAAAAAGCAACGGAGATAGGAATAGACCGCTTTTCTCCTATTTTGTGCCAACATTCCGAGCGAAAAGAGATAAAGGCTCAGCGTGTCGAAAAAATCCTTATTTCGGCGATGAAACAGTCGCAAAAGGCATTGTTGCCACAACGTGATGATATGGTATCTTTTTCCGAGTTTATCCGGCAAGAATTTGACGGACAGAAATTCATAGCACATTGCTACTCACAAGAAAAATTTTTATTGAAGGATGTTTATCAAAAGGGAGAAAACGCACTAATATTGATAGGGCCTGAAGGAGATTTCTCTGAGAAAGAAGTTGAAGAAGCGCTTTGTAATGGATTTAAACCAATCACATTAGGTGAGAGCCGTTTGAGAACAGAAACCGCAGCTTTGGTGGCTTGCCATACGATGCATTTACTGAATCAGTAAGAGTATTTACTTAGCATCTTTCATATACACATACCAATAGGCACAACCTACAAAAATACATCCTCCGATGAGATTACCTATCGTGGCCGGAATAAGATTGTTGATAATAAAAGTACTCCACAGTATGTCTGCTCCTGAATATATTGCCGCCGGAATAAAATACATGTTGGCAATGGAGTGTTCATAACCTAGAGTGACGAACAGCATTACCGGAATCCAGATGCCAATGCTTTTACTCATAATGTCTTTACCAGCATATCCCATCCATGTACCCAGACAAACCAACCAATTGGCACCGATGCCTTTCAATATTACTTTACTGAAGTCTTGATTGACTTTTAGTTCGCTATAATGATGTAGGTATGATTGCCAAGGGTCGTGAGATATTAATCCTGTTTGGTATGACATAAAATAGGCGATGAACTGGGCTCCTATAAAGTTGAAGATGTAAGAGAGGACTAGAACCTTAACGACAGCTTTTATATTCAATTGTTTCTGTAGATAAGGTAAGACCATACCTGTACAATCGCTGGTGAATAGGTCTGCGCCTGCTACTGAAACCATAATCAACCCCACAGGGAATAATGCTCCTGCAACGAATTTTACAAGACCGGGGTTTTCTGCTCCTATTCCGGGTATTCCTCCTGCTACAACAACGGAGAGCAATCCGCCGAATGCAATGAACATGCCCCCCAGGATGGCGAGGATTGCAAACTTAAAGAAAGGCGTTTGATTTTTTTCGATTCCCGACTTAGAGAACACAAGAGCGATTTCTCTTGGATGATTATAGTTCATTTTGCTCAAAATTTGGGCGCAAAGATAGACAAAATTTGGGAATGAACTATAAATGGACTGTTATTGTCAGACTTTATATTCTTTTAGTTTTTGCGCGATCTTGATGGCTTCGACAGCTTCTTTTACATCATGCACACGTAGAATGTCTGCACCATTCTGAAGGGCAAACATATTTAGAGCTGTTGTTCCGTTGAGGCTTCCATCTGGATTTGTATCAAGTAGGTTGGCGATCATTTTTTTTCTCGAAATACCAATCAGAAGTGGGAGTTCGAATGCTGAGAAACCTCTTAATGCCGACATCAGCTCATAATTCTGATTGAGTGTTTTGCTGAATCCAAATCCGGGATCAATAATTATGTCTTTAACCCCTAATTGATGAAGTTCAGCTATTTTCTGAGAAAAATAATAGAAAATATCTTGAATTAGGTTATCATAGTCAGTAAAGCTGGTCATTGTTTGCGGAGTTCCCCGCATATGCATCAGGATGTAAGGTACATTCAGCTTTGCAGCTACAGAGAACATTGTTTTATCCATTTCTCCGCCCGATATGTCGTTTATAATGGCAACACCATGTTCTTCGACACAGAAGCGTGCCACATCGCCATAAAACGTATCTACCGAAATAGTAGCATTGGAAAATTCACGGTTAATTATTGGCAAGGCAAATTGTAAGCGTTCTATCTCTTCTTTTGCCGAGAGTAAGGTGGATGCCGGACGTGTAGATTGCGCACCGATATCTATAATTTTCCCGCCCTGATCCAATATTTCTTTTGTACGCTTAATAATCTCCTCTTCACTTTCTTTCCTACTACCGGAATAGAAAGAGTCAGGAGTTATATTAAGGATTCCCATTACGATGGGAGATGAGAGGTCTAGCAGATCTCCTTTTATATTAATTATCTTCGTTATCATTATGTTTATAACTCTATGATACTTTCTTCTAATACAGTCAATTTCTCAATGCCGCCTTCTGTTACAAGATAAGTATTCTCAATGCCTACGGCACCGATTTCAGGGAGCACGAATTTGGGCTCTAAGGCAAATACGATATTTGCTTCTAATACTTCTTTAGAACGCGGCGTAAGTACAGGAGGTTCATTTATCTCCAATCCAAGACCATGTCCAACGAATTTAGCCTGCTGCTTTGTTCCCATGAAGTGTGCTTCCAGATTATTCTTTTTAGCTATCTCCATCGAGATATTATAAAGTTCGGCACAGTTCGTTCCGGGCTTAGCAATATCCATAATATAATTATGGATGTCTATTGATACCTGATGGGCTTTGTATGCAATATCTAAAGTCTTTCCGACAGAGAAAACACGCGTCATATCGGTCATCCATGGTGTATAGTTGCCAGCCATGTCTACCATAATGGCCTGTCCTTCTAATATCTTTTGCCCTGATGCACCAAGAGGTAATACCGGTGTTGCTCCTGCCCCGCCTAAGGCATAGTCGTATGGAGATGGCGCTTCGGCATTCTCTCCTACGAGCAGGCTTCCCATATAGATGTCCATGTTGTCTCCATAACTGCGGAATATTCCCATCGAGCCATGTAGACGCATAAGGCGCTCTATTTCTATCTGGAATTCGATATCTGTCATTCCTTTGCGATATGCCGATGGGATCAACTTATATACCGCTTCATGCTTTCGTGCGCAGGTTCTTATTTGTTTTACTTCGAAATCCGTTTTTACACTTCGGATTTTTCTTAATAATATAGATGCATTCGCTGCTTGCGAAAGACCAAAAGTATTCAGTAAGCGTGTGCATTCACCGAAAGAAAGGACATCTGTCTCTAATAAAATATTCTTGGGTAAATCTATTCCCAGATTCCTTAATTCATCGGCAATTTGCTCGGGTTTACGGATATAAATCGTATTTTCGAAATTAATGCCTTCAGGTCGTTTCACAAAATGTATTGGCTTACCCTCAGCCGGAAGATAGAAATATCCGTTATACACCATTCCTGTCATATAGAATACATTTACAGAAGTGGTTAGTAAACAGGCTTCAATATTCATACCCTGCATTACTCTTTGTAATCGTTGATGGCGTATTTCCAAATCTTTTGTCAAAGCTTCCTGATAGTTCATTTTCTATTCTTACTTATATAGTTCATTTTCTATAATATATTCATATACATTATCTGGCAAGAAAGGCCTTACGTTTTTCCCAACTTTTATATTCTCTCTTATAAATGTCGATGAAATCTCTATTACAGGAGAATCTAATGCTTCCACTTTTGTCATTATTTTTTTAGGGATGGATATGCGGTAACCGAGACGTGGATATACTTTAAGCTTATAATTTTCTAGAATCTTATCGTGCTCTTTCCAATTTTCGAAATAACTCCAATTATCTGCGCCAATAATCAGCGTGAATGTATGTTCAGGATATTTTGCCTGTAAGGCGTTTAATGTATCAATCGTATAAGATGGCTTTGGCATTGAAAACTCAAAATCACTTGCTTTTAGTTTTGTGTATTTTTCTAATGCGATTTCTACCATCTTTAAACGAGTATATTCGTCTGAAAGTTGTCTCTCTTCTTTTAATGGATTTTGTGGGCTCACCACGAACCATACCTCTTCAATCTCGGTGAATTCGGCAATATAGTTTGCCAGAATAAGGTGTCCTGTATGAACAGGGTTGAAAGACCCTGAAAAGATCCCGATATTCATTTTGATAAAAATTCAATTACAGCCTTTAATGCAGTTGTTTTTGCTCTTTCCAAATCATCATTTACGATGACAACATCGAATTTAGCGGCGAAAGTCATTTCATATTCAGCTTTAGCTATTCTCGATTCAATTACTTCGGGCGTATCTGTGCCCCTGTTCTCAAGTCGGCTACGGAGCTCTTCTATAGAAGGAGGTTGAATGAAAATGGATAGAGCCCTGTCTCCATAATATTTTTTTATATTACATCCGCCCACAACATCTACATCGAAAATGACATTACCTCCATTATCTAATATTCTATCTACCTCAGACTTTAGTGTTCCGTAAAACTTGTCTTTATATACTTCCTCGTACTCGAGGAACTCGTTGCCCTCTATTTTTTTGCGGAACTGATCGGGAGTATGGAAATAGTATTCAACTCCATGTTGTTCAGTACCACGAGGTAAACGGCTAGTCGCAGATATAGAGAATCGGAGATTCAAATTTTGAGACAGCAGATAATTTACTATTGTCGATTTGCCCGCTCCAGATGGTGCGGAAAAAATGATAAGCTTGCCCATTCTATCGTAATTCCTTACAATACGTTTAATACTTGTTCTTTAATTTGTTCTAGTTCATCCTTCATGCGAACCACAATCTGTTGCATATCGGCATGGTTCGATTTCGAGCCCATGGTGTTAACCTCCCTACCTATTTCTTGTGAGATGAAGCCTAATTTCTTTCCTTGTCCGGAACCTGTCTTCATTGTCTCCAAAAAATAGTTCAAATGGTTTGCGAGACGAGCCTTTTCTTCGTTTATATCGAGTTTCTCTATATAATAAATCATCTCTTGTTCGAAGCGATTTTTATCGTAGTCGAAATCTTCTATTTTTTGCAGCGCTTCTGTTATCCGTACTTTTATTTTTTCTACACGTTCGACTTCAAAAGGTTCTATATCAATAAGCAGTGAAGATATATTTGCTGTTTTTTCTTTGAATAGATTTTCCAGCATAGCACCTTCTTGCTTGCGGAATGCCTGCAATTGTTTTATAGCATCATCAATGACCCTCATCACAGCTGTCCATTCTATTTCATCCACTTCCTGCGATTCGTATTTCAATACATCCGGTAAGCGGAGAATTACCTGAAACCAGTCTTGAGGCGTATCCACACCCAGTTTACGAGCAGACTCCTTTATCTGGTTATGATAACCTTCTACCAGATTGTGGTTGATCTGTGTGGCAGTCTCTGTTCCGATGTTCTCTACGTATATAAGAAAATCTACTTTACCCCGTTCCAATTGACGGGAAAGAAGGTTCCTTATTTCCATCTCGTGTTCTTTGTATAGATTGGGCATACGTACCGAAAGATCGAGTTGCTTGCTGTTAAGGGATTTTATCTCTACCGTAACTTTGCGTTTTGCCAGTTCAGTAGATGCTTTACCAAAGCCGGTCATTGATTGTATCATGCTGCTTATTTTTGATTTAATTACTTGCAAAAGTAAAAAATATTATACGTTTTGACTATAAATAAAGAACTTTAAATGCTTATACGGCGTTAATCATTAGTAATTCTTTAAATTTGCGCATTACTGAGATATAAACAAAACATATATTTATGAAGACTACTCTCTTTTTGCAATACCCAAAATGTGGAACATGCCAGAAGGCCGCCAAATGGCTCAAAGAAAATAATGTGGAGATTGAAAGCAGGGATATAACCAAAGAAAACCCTTCGGTAAATGAACTCTCGGCATGGATAAAAAGAAGCAGTTTGCCCATCGCTAAGTTTTTCAATACTTCAGGAAGGATATACAAGGAGGAAAATCTGAAAGAAAAGGTTAAGTCTTCGTCAGACAAGGAGTTATTGGATATACTTTCATCGAATGGTATGTTTATTAAACGTCCACTCATTGTTACTGATAATTTTGTCCTTGTGGGATTTAACGAGAAAGAATGGGCTGAGAAATTAAAGTAACCTTTGCGTATGGTTGAAGCAGAAGAAATCAAGAATGTAGAGGAAAAGCCTAAAAAGAAGAGCTTTGTAAAGAAGATTCTTAAGGTGTTACTTTATATAGTCCTGTGTATTATAGGATTGAATATTCTTTTATATACTCTGTTTTCTATTCCTTATGTTCAACAAAAGGCTGCTAATTTTGCTGTAGGTGAACTGAAAAAGACATTAAATACGGAAGTATCTATTGATGAATTGCGGCTTAGCCTTTTCAATCGAGTATCGTTAAAAGGTATCTATATTGAAGATCAGGCTACGGATACTTTGCTCTATGCGAAGGAATTGAGTGTTCGGCTGAGTCCGTGGGAATTTATAAAGAGTAGTAAACTTGCGATAACAGCAGTAAATCTGGATAACTTCCTGATTAATGTAAATCAGAAGGATAGTACCAGCGACATGAACTTCCAGTTTATAATCGATGCCTTTTCCAGTAATGATGCTACAAAGGCAGATACTACAAAAAACTCTTTAGCAATTATAGTTACAGGGATAGAGTTGAAGAACGGCCGGCTCAATTATGATGTGCTTTCTGATACGCTTACACCTGGCTTATTCAATGCTTCACATATATCATTGTATGATTTTACTGCTAATCTGGATTTGAATTCGATTGACCCCGACAAATTTGATATTGCTATTAATAGCCTCTCGGCTAAAGAGAAATCAGGACTGGAAGTAAAAAGCCTGAAGGGATCTCTCTATTCCGATAAATCGCAACTTTGGGTAGATGGCCTTTCAATGGATCTGCCGGAGTCTCATTTGATAATGGATAAGACCAGATATAATCTTTCTACAGGTGAATTTGAGTTGATAACGAACGATATAGAAATCTCTCCCCATGATTTGGTGGCATTTCTTCCGAATATGAAATTCCTCACAAATAACATAAAGATAAATGCAAGGATGCGGGGAGCTCTACCTGCTGTAAATATAGATACTATCAGTTTAGTTTACGGAGAAGACTTCTATCTCAGAGGCAAAGCTGAGCTGTCGAGTTATGCACAATATGGAGATGCTGATATAAACTTGACGATAGAAAAATTAAAGGCTACTCCTTCTGCCATTACCTCTTTTGCCCGTTTGGGTGATTCTGCTTTTGTTGCTCCTGATATACTTAAAGATTTGGGGGATGTTTATCTGAAAGGAGAATTGAATGGGCGGTTGAGTAAATTTAAATTAGATGCCGAGGCTTGGAGCCGACATGGAGCACTTAATCTTTTAGCCACCGGCAATATTGATACAACCTTTACTAATTTCAATGTAACGGCTGGCTTACAAACTAAGAATTTCAATCTTGGGAGATTGCTGGGAAATAATTCGGGGTTGGGTAGGCTGACTGCCCATCTGAATCTAAAAGCCAGACAAACGTCTAAAGAGCCTTTAAATGCTCGTATTCAAGGTAAGCTCGATGCTTTGGATATTAATAAGGAAACAATGAAGAACCTTCCGTTCGATGCATACTACAATGCGAAAGAAATGGGAGTATCAGCTAAGGCAGATTGGAGAATAGGGAAAGTGTATGTGGAAGCCAGTATGAGTCAGGCCAAAGTTCCGGATATTCACATGCAGCTTAAAGTTGATACACTGCACGTAGATCATTTTTATAAAAACGAGGATTGGATCAATCCACGTTTATCCTTAGCCCTGAATGGTGATATAAAAGGACTGGATATAGATAATATGACCGGGTTGGTATATATTGACAGTCTCGATTTCTATGATGCGAATTTTAATTTTAGCCCCGGTAAATTCTCACTGGAAGCGGGTAAAAAGGATAAGAATGATAAATATATAAATCTCAACTCATCTTTACTGACAGCAAATATTTCCGGACGGTATGCTTTTATGTCTCTGGCCGATGAGTTTTCAGAACTAATGAACAATTACCTGCCGGAAGTCTTTCATCAGAAGAAGCGGCTTCGATCTAGTCGGAGAAAAAATCTGAATGATTTTACATTTAAGGTAACTGCTAATAATACCGAGCAATTGGGGAAAATATTAGCACTCCCTGTCGATATCATTAAGCCTGCAAGTATAAGCGGTCATATCAGTACCATAGACAAGGTAGTAAATATAGATGGTGATATTCCTCATCTCAGATTTGGTGCATACGATATAGAAAATACGACTATTAGTGTGGCAAATGCCGATTCGGCATTCAATGCTATTGCAGGAAGTAAAGTCTTGATGGAAAAAGGAGATTATGACTTATCGTTATATATAGATGGTGCGGAAAATTCGATACATGCTCTTCTCCGATTGTTTAGCAGTGATACGGATATCAATATTAATGGACAAGTTGAAGCGCATGCCGAATTTACTAGGAATGAGAAGAAGGAATTGGTTTCATCTCTGAAAATTTTTCCGTCGGATATAGCAGTCGGAAAACTGGCTCTGAATATCCTTCCGGCCGAAATAATAAATGCCGGAACCCGTACCGAAATTCAAAACTTTGGTATAGGGGTGAATAAGAAGCGATATTTCGGTGCTGAGGGAGTCATATCCGAATCCGAATCGGACAGTTTGAGAGCTTATTTCGATCATGCCGAAGTAGGGGTTCTACTCGAGGCTTTCGATATTAAAAATATACGGGGTTGTATACATGGAGATGTGATTCTGACAAATCTATTGAAGCAGCCAGAACTATATACCAATGATTTTGAAATAGCTGATATTGTTATGTTCAGCGATACTTTAGGTACGATGGCACTCGAAAGTGAGTGGAGCGACGAATTTGGAGGAGCCAGACTCAATGCCACATTGGAAAGATTGGATAGGGCTTACGGCGAAATAGATGGAACGGTATATACTAATCAGGATTCGCTTGATCTGCAGTTGCGTCTCGATCAGATGCCTTTAGATTGGACTCAGCCTTTCCTTACAGGCATGCTGAATAAAATATCGGGGACTGTGAGTACCAATCTGATGATAGAAGGCAGTACGAAAGCTCCTAAGCTAAGAGGTTTTCTCGGCTTTAACGGTACACAGCTGGGCATTGATTATACCAATGTTCTTTACACGATATCAGATACTATAAGTGTGAGTCCCGATAGGATTGGTTTCGATAGCTTGATGATAAGAGACAATCAGGGTAATACGGCTAGGGTGAATGCTACCCTTACTCATAAGAATTTTCAAGACATGAAGTATTCGCTTAATATGCGGATGAATAAATTGATGGTACTTAATACGGAACATCGGACAGATAGTTTATTTTATGGAAAAGTATTCGCTTCGGGAACAGTGAATGTCAACGGAGACGATAATGGGATAAATATGAAGATGCAGATTAAAAACGATAAAAATTCTAATCTGAATATTTTATTGCCTCAGCATTCCGAAGCTTCTGATTATAAGAGTGTCGTTTATATAAATGTGCCCGAAGAGAAATTGAAAGAGGCAATGCAAAACGTTATAAAATCGTCTGTGGATGAGTCTTTGCCCATAAATTTGAATATAGCATTAGAGGTTACGCCGGATGTTGTGCTAGGCATTGTATTAGATCCCGTCACAGGTGATGAAATGCAGGCTAGGGGTAGCGGAACTATAAATTTCAGCTACAATATGCAGACTCAGAATATGGCTGCATACGGAGACTATACTCTAAGGGATGGCTATGTGAAGTTGAACTTGAAAAATCTGAAAAAATTGCAATTTGCCATTCAAAACGGGAGTAAGCTCTATTTCTCAGGAGACCCATTGAAGACAAGATTCGATATTACAGCTTATCGTCGGGTAAGAACTGAACTGAAAACACTTGACGCTAGCTTTGCTAGTGATAATTACCCATCGAAAATAGATGTAGATTGTATATTGGGTATAAAGGGCGACATCAATAAAATGACTGTTACATACAATATCAGTCTTCCGGAAGGGAATGATGATGTGCGCGCAAGGGTAAACAGTTATATAAGCACCGATGAACAGAAAACTTTGCAGTTTGCCGCGTTGGTTGCCACAGGTTCATTCTATTCCAGCGGAGGAACTAGTGGTTCTAATTTAGGAAATAGCTTATGGACAAGTTTAGCTTCCAGTACTTTGTCTACTGGTTTGACGGCTCTTGTGGGTAGTGTGTTGGGTGATCAATGGCAGATAGGGGCAAATGTAGAGTCGAATGACGGCACGTTTTCAGATATGAATATGAGTGTGAATGTGTCCAGAAAATTCCTTGATGACCGATTGCAGGTGAAAACCAATGTAGGATACCGTAATGACCAAACTACAGCCGATAATGCCTTGATAGGTGACTTTGATGTAGAATACATGCTTAATTCTATGTGGACTCTAAAAGCATATAGCCATACCAACGATAGATATTACCGTCAGGCGCCTACCACACAGGGTATCGGTATTGTATATAGTAAAGAAGCAGCGACATTGAAGCGTTTGTTCCAATCATTTAAGCCACGCAGAAGAGTTCGTCCTGCCCAACAGCAGGAAACTCCGGCTTTACCTTCTGATTCAACGCAAAATACAGTTGTGAAACAGCCTATAATAAATAACGAAAAAAAGGAATAAAATATCTAATGATAAAAATAAAGAAGAAGGTGGCAAGTTTTTGACTTGTCACTTTCGTTTTAATTGACTTTCTTATCTGACTCAGGGAAGAATACTCAATAAAAATACGACAACCTTTTTTCTTTTCGAAATAAGGTCGTACTTTTGCACACTAACTAAAAATAAGTTACATAGTTATTAATAAACTAATTCGATGAATTTTGTTGAAGAACTAAAATGGAGAGGCATGATACACGAAATCATGCCGGGTACGGAAGAACAACTGCAAAAAGAATTGACTTCCGGCTATGTGGGGATTGACCCTACAGCCGATTCATTACATATCGGGCATCTGGTAGGAGTAATGATATTGAAGCATTTTCAACGTGCGGGACATCGTCCTATTGCCCTTATCGGAGGAGCGACAGGTATGATCGGTGACCCATCGATGAAGTCGGCAGAACGCAATCTGTTGGACGAACCTACTCTTCGCCACAATCAGGACTCGATAAAGAAACAGCTTGCAAAGTTTCTTGATTTCGAATCCGATAAGCCGAATGCGGCACTGTTAGTAAACAACTATGACTGGATGAAGGATTATTCGTTTTTGAACTTTATCCGTGACATAGGCAAGCACATTACTGTAAACTATATGATGGCTAAGGATTCTGTAAAGAAACGCTTGAGCGGGGAATCTTCGGACGGAATGTCGTTTACGGAATTTTCTTACCAGTTGATGCAAGGTTTCGATTTCCTCCATTTATATCAGACTTTAGGGTGCCGAATACAGATGGGCGGCTCAGACCAATGGGGTAATATCACTACCGGAACAGAGCTTATCCGTCGCAAGACAGGAGGAGAGGCTTTTGCCCTTGTTTGCCCATTGATAACAAAAGCGGACGGTACTAAGTTTGGTAAGACTGAATCTGGCAATGTATGGTTGGAACGAAAATATACATCTCCATATAAATTCTATCAATTCTGGTTGAATGTAAGCGATGAGGACGCTGAAAAATATATTAAGATATTCACAGCATTATCTAAAGAAGAAATAGCGTCTCTTGTTGAAGAACAAAAAACTGCTCCGCATTTACGTGCTTTACAGAAACGTCTGGCAAAAGAGGTTACTGTGATGGTGCATTCCGAAGAAGATTACGATCAGGCTGTGGAGGCTTCTAATATCTTGTTTGGTAATGCTACTACGGATGCTTTGAAAAAGTTGGATGAGGAAACATTCCTACAGGTATTCGAAGGCGTACCTACTTTCGATATATCTAAAGAAGAGCTATCTGCGGGTATAAAAGCTGCTGACTTATTAGCGGAAAAAGCATCAGTTTTCCCTTCAAAAGGTGAAATGCGTAAGACTGTTCAGGCAGGCGGTGTGATGATAAATAAAGCGAAGCTGGAGAATTTCGATGATGTGATAGACGCTTCGTACCTTATCGCTGGCAAATATATTATTGCTCAAAAAGGAAAGAAAAACTACTTCCTATTGATTGCTAAATAAAAATATTATTACTTTTGTACTCGCAAAAGTAATATTGTCTCATGGTGTAATGGTAGCACTGCAGATTCTGGTTCTGCCTGTCTAGGTTCGAGTCCTAGTGAGACAACGAAACAAGCCGTAATTATTAATTACGGCTTGTTTCGTCTTGTTAAATTATTGATTATTTTTCTTTAAGAGGGAGTTAACATTTGATTATTTATTTTACTATTGATGACCAAAATCGGACTCTTCTATCATTTTATTTAGCATTTTAGTCAAATTCTAAAGTTAATAAGCCTGAACTATGTCTAACTTTATTAACTTTTGATTAGTCTAATATCATTTAAACTGTTCTTGACATGAATAGATTAAAGTGTTTTGTGCGGTTAAGCCCTATATTTCTGTCTATATTTTTGTTTTCGTGCAAGAACCGAACTACTTTGGAAAGCGCATTGATACAGGCAGGTGAAAATAGAGCCCAATTAGAGCAGGTATTGGATCATTACAAAAATGATACTTTGAAATATAAGGCAGCATGTTTCTTAATTGAAAATTTGCCAATGCACTACTCTTATGGGGATACTTTATACTTCAACAACTATTACAATGAAATCGACTCTTTAGCCGATTTATACAATTTTCCTCACCACGACAAAAAAGATTCATTATATAGAGCTATTAGAGACAAGTATAGTTCGACATTCTCGGATCACGGTTCCATAGTAGAAGATATTAAAAATATCCCTGCTAGTTATTTAATTGAAAATATAGATCGGGCATTCGATGTATGGCTCAATAATCCTTTTACCAGACATGTCAATTTTGAGGATTTTTGTGAATACATATTACCATATAAATGCGTTGAGGCTCAGATATTGGATAACTGGCGTGAGTATCTCGGAGATTATAGCAAAGAAGCATTAGAAGGATTAGAATACTGCGATTTATATAAGAATTCTGCATATAAAGCTTGTGAAGCAATAAATGATGATTTGAGAAATAAGATACATCCCAGATTGTGGGCAGAAACAGGGATACCTGTTACAAGGATGAAGACTCTTCTTCGTGTACCTTATGGTTCGTGTGATAACTATTGTATTTTAGCCTTATCTCTTATGCGTGCACAGGGTATTCCTTCTACTATAGACTTTATTCCCCAATGGCCATTCCGAAGTATGGGACATTCTTGGAATGTACTATTAGATAATTATGGAAAGAATGTAATATTTGAAGGGGCGTTTGCGCGTCCCGGGCTGCCTCATAAAGAAGACCATAAAATGGCTAAAGTTTTTCGCAGGACGTATTCTGCAAACAAAGAGCTTTTAGAAATATATAAGACGGAAAAATATATACCTGATGCATTTAGAACTCCTTTCTGCAAAGATGTAACCAATGAATATATGAGGACATCCGATATTACTTTGGACGTAGGAAAATCTCATAGTTATAATTATGCTTATCTAGCTGTCTTTGATGATCAGAAATGGATACCTACATGCTGGGGTAAAAAAGAAAAGAAAAAAGTTACATTTAATGATGTAGGACGCGATATAGCCTATCTGCCGGTATCTTACAGTAAAGAAGGGGCTAGTTCTATTGGATATCCTTTCATACTTAGTAGCGAAGGAGAAAAAAAAGAATTGTTGGCAAATCTGGATGAAAAACAGACTTTAACCTTATACAGAAAATATCCTTTATTCCCTCATGCCGATTATGCAGGTAAACGGATGATAGGAGGGAAAATACAGGCATCGAACTATCCTGATTTTCGGGATGCAGTTACGATTCATACAATTTCTAAAGCACCATTGGCCGAAGATGTACATTTAAATAATGACAGCTTATTATTTCAGTATTGGCGTTATCTGTCACCGGATTTATGTTGGTGTAACATTGCAGAACTGGCTTTTTTCGAGAAAGACTCTGTGGCTGCAACCTATGGCAAAATAATAGGGACAGAAGGCTCTTGTATAGCCGGATATACACATACAATAAAAGCTGCTTTTGATGGCGATATACTTACTTATTTCGATGCACCCACATGGTCAGATTCCTGGCTGGGTATGGATTTTGGGCGTAAGGTAAATATACGGAGAGTGACATGTATTCCTAGAGGCGATGGAAATAATATCGAGATAGGAAATGAATATGAATTGATGTATTGGTCCGATGGTTCATGGACTTCACTGGGGAAAAAGATTGCAGACGATATTTATTTGAAGTATGAAGATTGTCCGACAAATGCATTGTTCCTCCTTCATAACCATACTAAGGGTAAAGAAGAACGCATATTTACTTATGAAAATGGAAGGCAAATATGGTGGTGACTGAGCCTAAGGGTAAATGAAATTGTTTTGATCTCTTTAAATAACTCTTTTATTTGTCAAAGCGCTCAATCTTAACATTTAATACAAATAACTATAAATAAAACCACGAAGTCTAAGTCATGAAAAGAAAAACGTCATTAGTAGCAAAATTAATAACGACTGCAATAGTCTGTTCTTATATGGTTTTGCCCACATTAAATGCACAAGCTCCGGCAGTTCCTTCGAATGAAGAAGTGAACCGTCCTTTTGGAGGCTCGGATGTCGAAATGTTCCGTTCGCCATCGAAAGTTTATCATCCCCAAACATGGTTTCACTATATTGGAGGGAATGTTGCAGCTAAAGGGATTACTGCAGACCTGGAAGCAATTGCCGGTGCAGGGATTTCAGGGATTCAACTTTTTCACGGACAATTTGGTGGCCCATGGCCAGGAGTAGAACCTCAAATAGCATGCCTCAGTCCATTATGGGATGCTGCTGTACGGCATACAGCAGAAGAATGTCGCCGTTTAGGGCTCAGATTTACTATGCAGAACTGTCCCGGATGGGCAATGTCTGGTGGACCGTGGATCGAACCATCCAATGCTATGAGGCATCTAGTTTGGAGCCGGATTGACTTTAATGGAGGAAGTTCTGTGAATAAAATATTGCCACTTCCGCAGCCTAGCGATGAAGACTGGCGGGACTATAAGGATATCACTGTATTAGCATTTCCTACGCCATTAGACGATAACGACAAGCCTCTCATTCCTCAGTCTTTAAAAAGTAACCGTCAGGATTTACCATGGATGGAATCTTTGGTAGGAAGCGATAAGGGTAGAATGTCTATTTCTCCTGTAGCTGAAGGTGAACCAAACTGGATAGAGGTAACTTTTGCCAATGCTACTCCTCTGCGTACAGTTGAATTGTCTAGTATCAATGGCTACAATCATGGATGGTGTTTCGAACCTGGAGTGAAAGTTAGGATAGAAGCCGTATTGGCTGATGGTAGTATAAAAGAGATATTAAGTACCGATCTGCCACAAAGCAATTGGCAAGACAGGCGACCCATTTCCCTGGCTTGCTCGGAAGTGAAGGATGTGAAGACATACCGTATTTCTATTTCGAACAAGCATCAGATGGCATTAAACTCTCTTCGTTTGTTTTCAGCTGCCCGCAAAAATAACTGGGAGTCAGAAGCCGGATGGACATTGCGAAGCCTTGTTCGTGCGGGGGAAAATCCGGTACAATCACCTGCTGCTTTTATCGATCCGGGGCAAATACATGATATAACGTCAATGATGGATAAGCAAGGTAACCTGAAATGGGATGTTCCGTCTGGAAAATGGACGATCTTGCGTATAGGGCATGTAAATACGGGGATGAAGAATGGTCCTGCGCCTGCTGAGGGTACAGGATGGGAATGTGATAAATTGTCCGTCAACGGTTCAAATGTGCAATTTGCATCATATTTAGGGAAACTTTCTAAAAATGATGGTCCGATAGGAAACGGATTGTTGAATGGCATGTTGATGGATAGCTGGGAATGCGAAACTCAAACTTGGACTAACGATATGGAAGCCGAATTTGGACGTATATCAGGATATCAGCTCCGTAAATGGCTTCCCGCTGTGTTTGGATATGTGATTGGTGATCATGAAATAAGTACACGGTTTTTGCGAGATTGGCGTGGAACTATCGGGACTCTTTTTTCTGAAAAATTCTATGGGAATATGGCAAAGCTAGCCAAAGAAAATAATATGTCTCTAACCTACGAAACAGCTGCGGGTGATGTATTCCCTGCCGATATCTTAGAGTATTTCAAACATGCTGATGTGCCGATGTGCGAATTTTGGCATCCAATGTCTGAGTCGTTCGTTGGTTCACTAAACTTCAAATCGATAAAACCTACTGCGTCAGCTGCCCGACTTTATGGTAAGCCGCGTGTAGCCGCCGAGGCATTCACTTCTTTTGCATTGAGTTGGGACGAGCATCTATCTATGCTAAAAGAGGTTGCTAATATTAACGCTATCGAAGGTGTTACGCATTTGGTATTTCATACATATACCCACAATCCTCGTACCGATTTTCTTCCGCCCGGTACTTCTTTTGGTTCTGGTATAGGTACGCCTTTCCTGCGTGGACAGACGTGGTGGAAGCATATGCCTGAATTTACCGACTATCTTGCGCGTTGTAATTATTTACTCGAGAGAGGTAAGTCTGTTTCTGATGTTCTTTGGTATCTGGGCGATGAGATTAATCATAAGCCTGATCAGAATGCACCTTTCCCGACAGGATTCAAGTACGACTATTGCAATCCGGATATTTTGCTGAACAGGCTTACTGTAAGGGACGGAATGCTTACTACACCCGAAGGTACTAGCTATCGCGTGTTATGGCTGCCGGATATACCACGTATGTTGCCACAAACATTGGAAAAATTATATGCTCTTGTACGTGACGGAGCTACTATCATTGGTGATGCGCCACAGGGGCTTGCTACTCTCATTGATGCTGAAAACGCACAACAACGTTTTGATAAAGCTGTAAAGAATATATGGGGAAATAAATCAAAACAGGGTATTCGCAAAGTAGGTAAAGGAACTGTTATTTCAGGTACAGAGCTATCGGATGCACTTAATCAATTGAAAATGAATCCGGATGTGACAGGTGGTGATGCCCTGTGGCTACATCGCCGGATAGAGGGAGCTGATTGGTATTATGTTTGTCCTCCTCAGGGGAAAGGCTTTCAGGGAACTCTTGATTTCCGGAGCAGTGGAAATGTTGAGCTGTGGGATCCTGTAACTGGTGAAGTGACTGCTCCTGTCGCAAAACGTAACGGAAACCGTACTAAGGTATCTTTAGATTTACCTCAGGCTGGTTCTTGCTTTGTTGTTTTCCGCCATTCGGGAAAAACTGTAGAAGCTGCGAAAGGACCAACTCATAATCGTAAAACCCGTACTTTGCCGTTCACTGCAGTGTGGAATCTTTCGTTTCCTTCGGGATGGGATGCTCCGTCCTCGCTTCAGCTTGCAGAATTGAAAGCATGGAAAGATTTGGATATATCACCTGAGGCAAAGGCATTTTCCGGTAGCGCGACATACACAACAACGTTTGATGCAGGTGAAGTGAAAGATGGTATGCGATTTTCTCTCGATTTGGGTAAGGTGGAAATGATTGCTGTTGTTTCAGTTAATGGCAAGCCTGTTCGCACATTGTGGACATATCCTTATTGTGCCGACCTTACTGATTTTGTTGAGTCGGGCAAAAATACGTTGACGGTAGAAGTAACCAGCACATGGTTCAACCGTCTTGTTTATGATGCCGGACAACCAGAAGAAAAGCGTAAAACATGGACAATAAGCGGACCTTCTAAAGATGCTCAACTGAGGGATAGTGGTTTACTTGGCCCTGTGGTATTATCTATTAGTGAGTGATAGTATATAATAGGGAGCATTCCGATTCGGGTATTAAGATAATCTTGCCCGGATCGGAATGTTTTTATTTACGGAATATGGGTATAGGATAGGGGGATCATTGGGGATAGAGTAAAGATAAATTATTCATATGATATAAGATAGAATATTAAATCTGCTATCATCATAAATTTACAACACAGAAAATCATTATCTTTGCGAGTCAAACAAAGAAATTATATGAAATTTATACATCTCATCATTTTAGCTTTAAGCATACTGCTACCAATGAAATCATATTCGCAAGACATACCTCTGACATTGGAAGACCTTATTCCGGGCGGGAAGAATTTTTATACATATCGTGCCGAAATGCCACGACAGCTAGCATGGTATGGAGATAAGTTGACCTTTGTGAAAGGTGATACTATCATGATTGCACCAAGTACGGAAAAGCAAATACCTCAAATTTTTCTTACGCTTAAAGACTTAAATGCAAACCTGAAACTGGAAGAAAGCCAGTTGCCTAAGAGCTTAGGGCGGGTACAGTTTGTATCGCCTCAGTCCGACTTGATGATGATTACTTCTTCAGATAAAATATATTTGTATGATTTGGCAAATAAAGTCATAGTTGCGACATTCTCTTCTTCTAACAAAATGGGTAACCATGATTTGTCTGAGAAAAGCAGAATGCTGGCATATACGAAAGAAAATAACCTATTCGTACAGACCTCAGATGGTCAAGAGTACCCTGTGACAAACGAAAGCGACAAAGGTATTGTCTCAGGTCAGGCAGTACACCGTAACGAATTTGGGATTAATAAAGGAATATTCTGGTCGCCACAAGGAAATTTACTCGCTTTTTACCGCATGGATGAAACAATGGTGACTGATTATCCATTGGTGGATGTATCGGCACGTGTGGCGAAGCTTAAAGATATTAAATACCCTATGGCGGGAATGAAAAGCCACCATGTGACAGTAGGAGTTTATAACCCTGCAACAAAGCAAACAACGTTCCTGAAAACAGGTACGCCAAAAGAAAAATACCTGACTAATATAGCTTGGAGTCCTGACGAAAAGAGCGTGTATATTGCTGAATTAAACAGAGGACAGGATACTTGTATTGTGAAATGTTATGATGCTGTGACAGGTAATTTGCAAAAGACTTTGTTTACAGAAACGCATCCTAAATACGTGGAACCTGAGAATCCTGTATTGTTCTTAAAGAATGATCCTGCTAAATTTATTTGGCAAAGCGAACGCGATGGGTTCAATCATCTTTATCTGTACGATACGGACGGTAAGATGTTAAGGCAATTGACTTCGGGTGATTACGATGTTACATCTGTTATTGGATTTGACGAGAAGGGAGAAAACCTGTTTTTTATGTCTGCGGAGATAAGCCCAATAGAAAAGCATATTTTTAAATTGAACTTAAAGAACGGTAAAAAGGAAAGGCTGACAAAAGAAGAAGGTGTGCATTATGTACTATTAAGTGGTTCTGGAAAATATATTGGTGACATATATAATTCGCAAAAAAATCCAGGGAAGGTTGCGATAACTGAAACAAAGACAAACAAAACATTTCTTTATCACACAGCTAAAGATCCATACAGGAATGTAACTATTCCTGAAATAACCTTAGGTTCGATAAAAGCAAACGATGGAGAAACTGATCTATATTATCGTTTGGTGAAACCGTTGAATTTCGACTCCGCAAAAAAATATCCCGTAGTGGTTTATGTATATGGAGGCCCTCATTCGCAAATGGTCGACAACTCATGGATGGGACAAGCCAGGGGATGGGATATATACATGGCAGAAAAAGGATATATCGTATTCACAATCGATAACAGAGGTACGTCATACAGAGGTATAGATTTTGAGAATATAACCCATCGTCAACTTGGAGTTATAGAAACTCAAGACCAGATGACAGGTGTTGAATACTTGAAATCGTTACCATATGTAGATGTAGAGAGGATCGGTGTACATGGCTGGAGTTATGGCGGCTTTATGACGTTGAACCTGATGTTGCGCCATCCCGAAACATTCAAAGTGGGAGTTGCAGGAGGCCCTGTTACAGACTGGAAGTATTATGAAGTGATGTACGGTGAACGCTATATGGATTCACCTCAGGAAAATCCAGAGGGCTATAAAAACAGTAGTATGATAGAACGTGCCGGAGACCTGAAAGGGCGCCTCTTGTTGATACATGGCGATGAAGATCCTACTGTGGTATTACAACACAATCTGGAGTTTATGGCTTCTGCTATAAAGAAAGGTACGCATCCCGACTTGTTTATATATCCGGGTCAGGGACACAATATGGTAGGACGTGACAGAGTTCATCTGCATGAACATATTACACGTTATTTTGATGATTTCTTGAAATAAAAAGAAAGAGATTTATCTATCAAGATAGGGGATAGTTAACAATAGATAAGAAAATAAAAACAACAAAATCTTGTTACTTTTGTTACTTTTTACAGATTACGAATCTTTGAGATTTACTAACGAATGACTATTGATTGATGATTATGCAAAGGTGTTACCTTTGTTACTTTTTAGTAGTTAATGAATTTATAATAAGATACATGTACAAAATAAGTAAAGAGTTCGCATTTTCGGCTTCACATATTCTTGGGGGACTTCCAATGGAACATCCTTGTTCTAGGCTTCATGGGCATAACTATGTTGTGACTGTGCATCTGAAAGCTAAAGAATTAAACTCTGTCGGATTTGTTAAGGACTACAGGGAACTTGATAATGTTAAACGATATATAGATGATACTTTAGACCACAGGCATCTTAACGATATATTCGACTTTAATCCGACAGCCGAAAATATGGCAAAATATCTGTATGATGTTTTCAAGAAAGATATACCCGAACTATATGCCGTAGAAGTATCGGAGACTCCAAAAACAACTGCAATATATGAAGCTGATAGTAAATGAAATTTTCTATTCGCTGCAAGGTGAAGGGGGGCGTAGCGGGGAAGCGTCTATATTTATACGTCTGACTAAATGTAATCTGGCTTGTAGCTTTTGTGATACGGATTTCGCAGATGGAGATGGAATGACGTTGGAGGAAATTCTTGATGTGATAAAGGCTTATCCATGCAAATGGATTATATGGACAGGTGGTGAACCTACGATACAGTTGAAAGATGAACACCTGCTTTTCTTCCGCGAACACGGTTATAAACAAGCGATAGAAACAAATGGGACGCGACGTGTTCCTTCATTGATAGATTATATTACTTGTAGTCCGAAACAGGATTATGAAAGTATCAAAACACGTATTCCTGCCGTCGATGAAATCAGGATGCCTATTAAAGTGGGGGACCCGATACCGGATATTACTGTTTTTCCGAAAGCGAACAATTATTTTCTGAGTCCTATATTCGATGCTGATAAAATAAATGTCGAAAATGTGAATTATTGCGTAGAGTTGATAAAAGAGCACCCTCAATGGAGGCTCAGTCTGCAAATACACAAACTGATTCATATTGAATAGATAGCATGGAGAAGTTCGAGCTAGATATATTAGGGTGTGGCTCAGCAACACCAACTACATTGCACAATCCTTCATCGCAGGTCTTAAACATAAGGGATAAGCTCTTTATGATTGATTGTGGCGAGGGTACACAGTTGCAATTCAGAAAGAGTAGATTACGTTTCGGACGGCTGAACCGTATCTTTATATCCCATTTGCATGGTGACCATTGTTTCGGGCTAATCGGATTGATATCTACACTTGCGCTGCTTGGTCGTACGGGAGATTTGTTTATCCACTCTGTAGCTGGGCTCGAAGAGATATTACTTCCTGAAATAGAATTCTTTTGTAAGGATAACCCTTTTCAGGTAAAAATAGAGACTTTCGATCCTTATAAAAGCGATATCATATACGAAGATAGGTCGGTAACTGTCAAGACTATCCCTCTTCGCCATCGGGTACCTTGTGCCGGCTTTCTTTTTCAGGAAAAGCAGAAAGAGGCTCATTTATTACCCGAAATGATCAAGTATCATAATATTCCTATAAAGGAACTTCGAAATATTAAGCAGGGTGCAGATTTTATCAAAGAAGGCGGTACGGTAATACCTAATGTACATCTCACACATCCTGCCGAACCAGCACGTTCATATGCTTATTGTTCCGATACATCATATTACGAGAATATTATTCCGATAATAGAAGGAGTGGATTTGCTTTATCATGAAGCTACCTTCGCAGATGGTGAACTCGGGCGGGCGAAGCAAACAGGGCATTCTACCGCTAAGCAGGCTGCTCAAATAGCCAAAGCAGCAAATGTTAAAAAACTAATACTCGGTCATTTTTCGGCACGCTATACAGACAACCTGATTCTGTTAAATGAAGCGAGAAGCGTCTTTCCAAACACCATTTTGGCTAACGAAGGCTTACGTGAAAAATTGTAAAATATACTACATTTTTTTGCTTTTTTATTTTTTTATAAGCTTTAATCTCTATATTTGTGCGTATTAGAAGCAGGATAATGACTAGATGTAGAAACATATTCATCACTTTGTTGTTTGCCGGAGTAACCTTGACAGCTAATGCTGAGAAACTGGAATACCCGACTGATATAGCCATTTCCGATTCTGAGACGAGCGATAAGACAATGACACTAGAGGTGGAGATAAATCAGATAGGCGAAAAGATAAAACTAGAAAATGTGCCTACATCGGGATACCTTGAAGTTTACAGCATTTTAGGTGTAAAGATTAAAAGCTTTAATCTGAAGAATTATATTATAACAAAATCCTGCTCTATCGAATTAGGGAAGGGGTTATATATACTTAAAGCTGGTAAAGTGGCTAAGAAAATCATTGTCAAATGATTTTGAATTCTTCATTCTAATACAATATAATATGGCTGCGAATCAGTGGGGATTCGTGGTTTTTTTTTGGAAAACATATTCAGATAACTGCTACCATAACGGGATAACCGTTAGTAAAGTGTAAAAAACGGTAAATCTTCGCAAAATGGAGAGATGCTATTGAAAAACACTTGTAACTAATGTATCTTTGTTATATAGTCATAACATGAGATTTTAAAGTATGATAATTAGATTAATAACTTGTGTTGCTACGCTAATATTCTTATTTGGCTGTTCATCGAACCCATCTGTAACTGTTTTGTGTGAGCAGGATCCTCAAGGTAATTATCTCCTCAAATGGGAAATCTATCCCGAAATAGATAGTTCAACTGTTGAGATATTTGTCTCTGATAATGATAGTGTCTTTCCCCCTAATCCTGAGCTTACTGCTAATTCGAACGATTATATAGCTGTTATCGAAAACACCTCTAAAAACGTGGAGAAGCGAAAGTATTTTAAGTTGAAAGTAGATGGTAGATTATCATACACAGTATCAAATCGCTTTTTCGAATTGGATAGTATCCAAAATTTCAGAGATATAGGTGGTTATGCGACGAACGACCATAAGAGGGTACGTTGGGGTAAAATTTTCCGCTCCGGTAGTTTTGCTCGAATGACGACTCGTGATAGCCTTGAGCTGAATAGTCTGGGAATAAAAACTGTAATTGATTTACGCTCGAAAGATGTAAAGAGACCGTTCATTAATCACTATAATAATGTAAATAATATTCGTATTCCTATATCTTATAGTGGTTATAACTCCATTTCTCAGAGGGTGATGGATGGTCGGTTTTTGCGTGGAGATGCTATAATTTATACTCAAGACCTATATAGAGATATGATTTTTAATTTCTCAGCTCAATATGCCGAGTTTATAGATTATCTATGTGATGAAGGGAATTACCCTATCGTTTATAATTGCTATCTAGGTAAGGATCAATCAGGTCTTGCTACATATTTCTTGCTACGTGCTTTGGATGTACCTATTGATGTGATAGAAGATGATTATCTCGCTTCCGTAATAGGAATAGACAAGGAGAAATCGGTAAGAAATGCTGATAGTCTCTCTGAATCGCGTCAAGAAGCTTTTACAATGCTCACCAAAACAGACTTGGCTTTCCTTAAATATGGAGTTTCATGTATTAGGGAGAAATCGGGTAGTATTGATGACTATATGCTGAACGAGTTGAAGATTACCCCAGAAAAGAAGCAAAAGCTTAAAAAGATTCTATTAGAATCGGATTATCAATAGTATTATTCACAACCCTTTGAAAGATATGATATTACAATCATAATTATTCAATATTGTTTGCGTAAGCCATATTTTATCACGAAATTTACGCCGTAATAGAGAATGATTCTAGATAATAAGTTATCATAAAGATGTCGAATACTAAGAAGGTATTGGCTGTTGCCGAAACATCATATATTATACGTAAAGGTCTTGTTTATGTTCTATCACAATTACCAAGTGTCGGTAAAGTGGTGGAATTAAAAGAGATGGAGAATATAAATTATCAATTGGATTTGCTACAGCCCGATGCTGTCCTCATCAATCCCATGCTATTGGGGCATTCATCCCGACAGGATATACGGCAGCAATTGAATCTTGATAAGAAAACATCTATCATAGCCCTTGTGTATAATCTTATCGATGAGCAATTCTACCGCTCATATGATGCTATAGTCCGAATTAATGATTCGGAGTCGAAAATAGAAGAAACACTCAATAATTGCCTGAACAAAGAGCAAGGCAGCCAGAACGAACAGGAAGGACTGAGTGACAGGGAGAAAGAGATCCTTATCTGTGTTGTCAAAGGTATGAGCAACAAAGAGATTGCCGACCACCACAACATATCTATACACACAGCTATAACTCATAGGCGTAATATAACCCGCAAGCTAAAAGTACACAGCATTTCAGGACTAACTATATATGCCATAATCAATAAGCTGGTGGACATATCAGAGATAAAATATCAGGATGAATAAACGAAAATGATGTCATTATGCAGAACATTACTATCATATTCAAGAAAACGATGAAGATGTCGGACCTGATTGATGCCGACTACCGTCTTCTGTTGTTACTTCACAAATTAAATATATCCTTGGGATTTGGAGACAAGAGTGTCGATGCCGTATGTAAAGAAAACGGATTCGATACCGACTGCTTCTTGTTTCTCGCCAACTATCAGTCTAATAAATCGATAACGAATATACAAGAGACCTTTAAAGCATTGCCTCTTACTCCATTTTTGCAATATCTTAAAAGTTCTCACAGTTACTTTCTCGAAAGAAGGTTGCCTAATATCCGCAGAAAACTCGAACTTGTATTTCCCGACTCAGACAAAAGATTGCAAGGTGTTGTTCTTGAGTTTTTTGACAATTACACAAAGGAAGTGGCAGAGCATATGCAATATGAGGATGAGACAGTCTTCCCTTATGTCTACTCTCTGATACAGGAATCGTGTGGCAACAAATACTCTATCAATATTTTCGAAGAGAGACACAACGATATTGAAGGCAAGATGAACGACCTGAAGCAGATATTGATGAAATACGTGCCTGGGACAACCGACCAAATGCTTATGGTGAATATTCTGATGGAGCTATACACATCGGAGGAAGAACTGGAAGCACACACCTTTATCGAAGATAGTCTTGTAATACCGAGAGTCAAAGAAATAGAAAAAGAACGTGTAAGGAAATAGTTTATCCCTTCTTCCTAAACCAGTTTTTCAAGTCTTCTACACTGAACACTTTCTTCAGCCTGAAATAAGTGTATAAGAAAGATATAGCCATAATTGCTGTACACAATAACATATTCCCTTTATGGAAGAATGTTATATAGAATGATGCGGCAACGAGGAATAGATTTATCAGAATCATCCTTCCAACGCTCTTGTTCCACCCAAAGTTTGATATACTACGACATGTGAAGAACATGACAGGCAGATAAACGGTATATGCAACGAAATAACCTATACCGGCAGCTTCTAATCCATATCGAGGAAATAGAAGGTAAGCGGATAAGAGATAAGCGCCATAGAATATGATTTCGGTTATCAGAAATATAAATCCCCTGTTCTTCGCTAACAAGATGAAAGAGATAGGCCAAGTCACAATTTTGAAAAAAGCTCCTAGCAATTGCCATTGTAATACTGTATCAGCATATACGAATTGAGAAGAGTAGAGTAGAGATAAAATAGGTTCGGAAAACAGCAGCATCACGACAATTACAGGCGAAGTCAGAGCCAATACTATATAACTTTGTTCGTTCGCTAATTTTTTAAACTCATTCTCATCTTGAGATATGGCTGATAAACGAGGGAAAAAGTCGGAGCCCATAGCTCGTAGTATAATTCCGAAATACACGTTTGTTATCACCCATGAGGCTTGGAACAACCCAGCAGCATCAACATCTATATTACGCGATATAAAGGCTCTGATTGCAAACATGCTTAATGTGGCGATGAATCCGCTCACAATAATATAAATCCCCAGCTTCAATGTATCCAAGCCTGAATTGAAAGCCTCACGATTCGAAAGCGCTACTTTCTTTATACCTTGCCTCCGGTAATAATACTCAGCACAAAGCAATCCAATAATACTATTTATGATTAAAGCCGGAATAATTCCATCCAGTCGCCAGAAGTAATAGACAGGTATAGTTGCTAAAAGTCCGATAAATCCTCCCAAAACAGCAGCTTTAGCCATTTCAGATATTCTTCGCATTCCTTGTAGAATAGCAGATTTTCCTGTGGCAAGTACTAGCATAGATATACTGACTGACAAGATAGCTATATGAATAGCATATTTGCTATCATCAAACACCCATAAGCTAATCGGATAGCAAAATACGATACAGGCAAATAAAGCAATTAAAGCCGAAGCGTTAAACCATTTATTAAAGCGGGATATTGTTTTGAATAGAACGTCTTTATTTTCCTCAACAGTAGCTTCTGCCACTTCTTTCACTACGGCTGTATCCATGCCGAGCAGACATGCCGAGCGTATCAGATCGGTGAGCGACTGGTAAATGCTGATAAGCCCAATTCCCACAGGGCCTAGCAGTACAGCAATAATTTTAGTACGTACCAGTCCAATAAGTACGACAAGCACTTGTGACCCACCAAAAATGGCTGTGGTCTTGATGATCTGATTATATGATGCATTATTCTTTTTCAATACACAAATCTATTTATTTTTACTGATAAAATTTAAAATAAGAGGATATTACCTAGAGAAAAAAGATCTATTTTATATTTTTCTATATTGCCCTGTTGTTAACGATGCTTTGTCATAATTCTTTGATTTTTAATTTATCTTTTTCATGTAGATAAATTGGATTCAATAAAATACAGCCTTACAGTAAAGAGCTTTTAATAAATTGATTATGATGCAATATTTTAATTTTTATAACAAAATAGACTATAAAAAGATGTAAAAAGTAGTGGAAATTATTTTATTCTGCTTACTTTAGCAGGCAGAAATTATAATACATAAAAAATCAACCAGATGAACACACTTTTATTTTTAGGTAATTTAGGTACCGGAGAAATCATCATCATTGCTATAGTTGTTTTACTTTTGTTCGGAGGGAAGAAAATTCCTGAACTAATGAAGGGTATTGGCAAAGGCATTAAGAACTTTAAGGATGGTGTGAATGGTATCGAAGACGATATCAAAAGTACAATAGAAAAGTAATTAGTTTTTTACTTGAGATATAATGAAACCCAGACTTTTATAAGGTCTGGGTTTTTGTTCTATATAAACTAATAATCGTTTATATTTGTATTATGGATATATGTATTGATTTTGATGGCACTTGTGTGTCGCACGAATTTCCCGAAATAGGGAAGGATATAGGGGCAGTACCTGTTCTTAAAGAATTGACGGAGAAAGGACACCGACTGATTCTGTTTACCATGCGCAGCGATCGCAAGAAGAAAAAGAAGGTAGACGGACAAGAGATCGTTGTAGACGAAAATGTATTGACCGAAGCGGTGCAGTGGTTCGACGACAATGAGATTCCGCTTTACGGAGTACAGAAAAACCCCACTCAACGCTTCTGGACATCATCACCGAAAGCATACGGACATTTATATATAGATGATGCTAACTTGGGCTGTCCATTAATAGTGGATGATCCCGAAACGGATAGACCTTATGTAGACTGGGTGAAAATAAGAGAAATACTTGTAGATAAAGGCATTTTATAAAAAATGATGCAATAATTTCGGTTGCTTTCTTGTTTAATAAATTAGAAGACAAACCTTATTAACCTATTTTCTGATAAGATGAAAATTAAAATTTACCTATCAATAGCTCTCGTATTTATGGCATGTATGGCGACATCATGTCCCGAAAAAGAACAGGATGTTTATTTAGTCGGAATCGAACTAATGAATTTCGATAATGCAGGAGAGAGTATGACAGAATCCAATGAGTCTGTAAGTAAAGATGCCTTTGTCATAGGAGTCCGATATAAAGTCTGTTATACTGACGATCGCGAAGGGAAATATCCGGAGTACTATGCTCAAAGCTCTTATGGAGATCCAAAGATTATAATAAATGTATCGAGTAACCCCCAGATCATATGTAATAATGATTTTGATGAAGATCATCCCGCAGGAAGTGATGTTACAAAGCTCTTTAAATTTGGGACAGATAAAGATGTTGAACAGGACCTTTTGCTGATACTTACTACGTCTCCGGCACCGGGAACATATTCGTTCAAAGTAGTGTATAATTGCTCCGACAATACGGTGATTGAAAAGAGTACAAACCCTGTAACTCTGTTTTGATTATGAAAAAGTCTATTTTATTCTCTACTCTTATCCTGATGTGTTACATAAATATATATTCTCAGGAAATGGATAAGAAACAGTTTTACTCAAGTATTCTACTTGAAAAAACATTCATGCTCAATGATTGGTTCGGCAATAAATCGCATCATGACGTATTAGAGAGTGCTTCTATAATAGATATAGCATACAGACTCGATTGGAGATTATATAATGGTTTCGGTATCTGGGGGTCTTATGGAATAGGAATACTCGGAAAAGCGGAAGCTATACCTTCGGATTTAAATCTTTTCGGTGAGATCAATTTGAATGATTATTATATCAAAGATCTTGAGAAAACTGATAAAAGTGAAGGCTCTAAAAGAATAAGTATACGAGGAATGATAGGGGTATTCTATAAATACAAGCATGACAAATGGATTGTTACACCTTATTTGGGTATGGGCTTTCAAGCGTTGACTAGTCCCGAATTGAAATATACCCTGAAAGGAAAAGGGAATAACGATTCTTACGATATAAGATACAGATGGTTTGACCGCTACAATGAAGAAGATAAAATCAAATCTCTGGGTTTTCTTTATCTTCAAGTCAAAGGAGAAAGGAAAATTTCATCTAAGATAAGTCTTTCTTTGGGAGTCAGCTATTCTCAATATCTGACGCGGCCTAATTTTACGGCCGCTATGGTCGATCATTACGATCAGAGCCTTATCCGTAATATTCGCGAGAAAGGGAATTTTGTAAATTCTCTGGGTGTTTCATTAGGTGTTGGTTTTTGGTAATAAAACTCAAAAATCCGAACAAAAAACTACAGATGGATTGTTATTATTAATAATAACAGGTTGAAGCATGAGAAAAATATTGATGGGACATAACTTCAAAAGAGAAGGATTTACCTCCCTTGAAGGGAAGTTCGAAATGATATATCCTGAGGCAAAAATGTTCACCAGGGAAGAAATTCTTGAGAGAATCAAAGATGCTGATGCCCTTGTTCCCAACTTTTCGTTCAAGACAGATGCTGGAATAATCGAATCAGGTAAGAATCTCAAACTGATAGCCAATTACGGAGTAGGATATAACACCATAGATATTGATTTTGCTGCGAAGAAAGGTATTACTGTTACTAATACACCCCAATCGGTGTTAGAGCCTACAGCTGAACTTTGTTTTGCTTTGATTTCTGCCACTGCACGAAAGGTTGCCTATTACAGTCATAAGCTGCATAGCGGTGTCAGGCTTGACTGGGGGCTATATGGCGATTTAGGTATGCCTCTGTACGGACAGACGTTGGGTATATATGGTATGGGGCGTATAGGTCAGGCTGTCGCGCGTCGGGCTGTGGCTTCGGGGATGAATATTATCTATCACAATAGAAACCGATTGGCGTTAGAGATAGAAGAAAAATACAATGCCCGATATGTAGATTTCGATACATTACTGAAAGAATCGGACATTATATCGCTAAATGCTCCTGCAACTAATGAAACTTATCATTTGATGGGGGAGGAACAATTCGCAGAAATGAAGGATACCGCCATACTTATCAATGCTGCCCGAGGGCAACTGGTAGATGAAAAGGCATTGGCAAACGCTCTTCGCAATAGGGTGATATGGGCGGCAGGTCTGGATGTCTTTGAAAATGAGCCTAAAATACTACCCGAGTTATTAGAATTAGATAATGCTATTGTTTGCCCTCATGCGGGTTCAAGCACATATGCTGCCCGTATAGATATGCAGCACGAGGTAGCAAAAAATATAATAAACTTCTTCGAAGGAGGACAAATAGATAAGGTGAATTGATTTACAGTTCACCTTTTTTTATTTCATTCAATAAGCCTTCGCAAGCATCTTCCAACAAATCTAGGACTAATTCGAATCCTTCAGCACCCGAATAATACGGATCGGGAATATGGTCGTGACCATATCGGTTAGAGAATTTTACCATGCGGTGTACTTTCTTTTCTGACTCCAGGTCGGGGGCAAGCCTCATAATATTATGATAATTGCTGTCGTCCATTGCCAGAATAACATCGAAGTCGTCAAAGTCTTTTCTGGTAAACTTTCGGGATATAGAATCGAATTTATATCCTCTTCGTATTCCATGCTGTCTCATTCGTGAATCAGGTAGGCTTCCGTCATGATACCCTGATGTGCCGGCAGAATCTACTGTTATTTTATTATCTAACCCTTCTTTTTTTACCATGTCTTTGAAAATACCCTCTCCGGCAGGAGAGCGGCATATATTTCCAAGACAGACAAAGAGTACTTTGTATTCTTTTTGATTATTAACCATTTGTACTATTCCTTTTATCTGATACAACAAATGTAAAATTCTATTTTGATTATTTCTAAATATATAACTATTTAAAGTTATACAATTAACAAAAAAGAAATGTTTGTTTTAAATTGTTAAATAAAAAACATTTACTTACTTTCGGGTAAGCAATTATTGGGCCAATGGAAGCTATAAATTTATTGATAGACATTTCTAGTATTATAAGTAATATTATTACTAATATTATATGGTTGGGTTTAGGCATATTGTCTGCATTTTTCATACGCTATATACGAGTAGTACATCCAAATAAAAAGCTATGGGATTTATCTATTCCAGAAAAGACTATAATTTCTATAGCTACAATTAAGACGCAGACTGATAAATATACGAGACCTGCTACCGGCGTTGGGCAATTGAAGGCATTATCATATATTATTAAGTCTCTGAACAAGGCATATAAAAAATTTGATCTGAAAAATATTCTATCATCAGAAGAAGAATTGGGCCAAAAAATAGAGGATGATATTATCTTATTAGGAGGACCTAAAAATAATAAAATTACAAAATTATTTTTCGAAAAATTTGACCAAACAAATGCATTATTGCAAGCAGACGATGGTAGTATATTTTGGCAAAAAAATAATCAGATTTATAGAGGAACAGTAATAAATGACAAAGTTGTTTCGGATTATGCTATTATAATAAAAACAGATAATTTATTTTCAACAGCGCATAAAACTCGATTAATATTGCTCTCCGGTTGCCATACATATGGAACTATTGCTGCAGCTAGATTTTTTTGTGAAAATGTAGATAAGAAAATTAGAGAAAAGAATTTCGCATTATTGATATCCTGTAATATTATAGATGGGTATCCTGTGCAAATAAGGCTAGTCGATGAAATATATTTGTAATATATAATAAATTATGAAATTAATAGAACAGTATATACAAAGTAAAACAGGAAATAATAATGATTGTGAAGATGAAATATTCTTCTCAAATGATTTTGCCGCCGTTATTGATGGAGCAACAAGTAAGTCTGCTCTGAAATATAAGAATAGGTTTTTAGGGAAAGTATCTTCTATTATTTTAAAGCATTCCTTGAAATCTTTAGACTTAAGATCCTCAGCAGAGGATGCTATTTCATACTTGACCGAACGAATTTACAAGTTCTATCAAGAGAATAATATGACGGAACACGTAATTCAAAACCCAGTGGATAGACCTTCTGCAAGTATCGTTATTTATAGTAAGTTTAGGAATGAAATTTGGATGGTTGGCGATTGTCAATGTATGATTGATAATAATAAATACTACAATAAGAAACTTATTGATGAATTATTATCAAATGTACGTTCTTTATACCTTCAAATGGAAGAAATATTGGGACACAAAGTCACTACAAATGGATTAGATGTTGGTAGAGAATTTATTAAACCTTTATTAGAAAAACAATCTCTTTTTCAGAATTCAAATATAAATAGTGACTATACATATGGGGTTATTGATGGCTTTGAAGTCCCAAAAGATGAAATAAAAAAAATAATTGTACCTCCAAAAGTAAAAAGTATAATATTAGCATCAGATGGTTATCCAATTTTGTGCTCTACCTTAAAACAAAGTGAGAAAAAACTTCAAGATATTCTAGACCAAGATCCCATGTGCTACAAAGAATATAAAACGACAAAAGGGATTATGGAGAATAATGTCTCTTTTGATGATAGAGCATATATCCGTATTCAAAGAGATTGAAATGTTAGATTATTCTGATAATTCTTTTAGTTCTATACTTAAATTATATCTCAGATGAATCTCTCCTCGCCACACCCAAGCATTATAATGGACGCATACCTGCCTGTGGTGTATTTTGTGGAGGATGTCCTGTATATGTACGCGAGAAGAAGCCATGTCCGGGAGCTGAAAAGAATGTAGTAAGATGTGAAAACTGCGCTATCTTTCATCTATGTTGTCAAAGCAGGGGTATAAAACACTGTCATGAATGTTCAGCCTTTCCATATGCTAAATTTAAGGGTTTTGCTAAAAGATGGCTGAAACATGGTCAGGACTTCATCGAAAACCAACGGCTGTTGAAAGAGAAAGGTGAAGAATGCTTCCTCACCTTTTATAACTCGAAAGTAATAGATTGAAAAATCTCTTGAAAGAGATTCTTTACTTCGTTCAAAAAGGCAAATGATATTTTATTTACTCTTTTGTAAGATGGTCGTAGATAGCTTTTGATATTTCGGCTATTATCCTGCAATTCGTCTCGTCGCTTTCTTTAGAATTAGAAACAAAGACTGCCAGAGAATAGTAACATCCATCAGGTAATTGAACTACGGCAATATCATTCTCTGCTGCTTTTATCCCTTCGCTATTGCGGAATGAACTCCCTGTTTTATGGGCAACTATCGTTCCATCAGGCAGTAAAGCCTTTATTTTATTAGCACCTGTAGTGGTTTCTACCATTGTTTCCCACAAGAAGTCACGATAAGGCATCGGCAAGATGTTTCCTGTTCTGAATTTCTCCAATAACTCCACAGTCGCCAGAGGAGTAGTCCAGTTTTGGAATTGGACATCCCACGCACTATGCATTTCTTCCTCGGTAGCAACGATATTAATGTCCGAGATACCAAGAGATTTTATATAGCGATCGACTGTTTTAGGCTCTCCAATCAGTCGGAACAGAATGTCACAACCATTATTATCGCTTTTAGAAACAGTGTATTTCAGAACTTCGGTAACCTGCATCTCCATTTCTCCACTGGGGTAATCATCTCTTAAAGGACTATGTGTATTTGGAAGCAGGTCGCTTTTCTTTATGTATATCGGTATATTGAATGGTATTTTATTTACGTCCATATAATCGAGTACCGCTAACGCCAGATGAAACTTATATACACTCTGCATTGGGTAATGAATTTCATTATTGATTGTCAAAGTATCTTTTCCATCTACAATGAGTGCGATCCCGACAGTGGCCTGTTTACCTTCAAGGATGGTTAATATATTGTTTTTTAGGGTTTCATCATTATTCTTTTGAGCAGATGAACAAGAAATAAGCAGCAAAAGGCTTACGGCGAAGAGTATATTTTTCATATTAATCAATTAGGCGTAGTTTTTCTTTTAGTCTCAGAATCTCATTTTGCATATCACTCATCTTATCTAATAGGCTTTTGATAACATCTATGCCTTCTATATTAATAGAAAGATCGTAGTGCCAACGAATATATTGCTCCAGATTTTTTAGCTGCGAAACATTTATATAGCTTTTATTATCTATAACAGTTATCTCTATAAGGCCCTCATTTTCGAGTTGTGCAATAAAGTCAGGTTCAATCTGACTTTGCATGCAATATTCCTGTATAATTATCAATTCAGTATTCATGATCGTAAGGCTTTAAAAATTAGGATTTAGCCAGCTTTTCAAATAATTCCTTTTGTTCGGCATTCAAATTGGTTGGTATCCCTATCGAGTAGGTTATAATTAGGTCTCCAAATTTACCATCTTGTTTGTAGATAGGAAATCCTTTTCCTTTCAATCTTACTTTAGTACCATTCTGTGTTCCTGTAGGGATTTTCAGTTTTACCTTCCCTGTATATGTTTCGACCATCTCTTCGCCGCCGAGTACTGCTGTATAAAGGCTTATTTCGGTAGTAGTATACAGGTCATTTTCTACCCGTCTGAATTTCTGGTCTTCTGCTATTACGAATGTGATATACAAATCTCCATTAGGTCCTCCATTTGCACCAGTGCCGCCTTGACCGGCCAATTTTATGACCTGTCCGTCTGCAACTCCGGCTGGAATGGTGATACGCAGATTTTTTCCGTTGATCGTTATGGTGCGTTTGTGTGTCTCATATACATCACGGAGCGTGAGGTGCAATTCAGAACTATAGTCCTGTCCTCTGAACCCCTTGCTTGTACGGCGACCGGAAGAGGCTCTTGCGTTGCCGAATAGAGATTCGAAGAAGTCAGAAAAACCATCTTCTCCTCCATCGAAGCTGTATGCCCCTTCACTAAAGCCTCCAAAATTACCATAATCTGCAAAACCACCGTTTTGAGCCTGTTGTTGGCGTGCTTTCTCATATTCCTCTGCATGCTTCCAGTTTTCGCCGTATTCGTCATACTTCTTCCGTTTTTCGGCATCGGAAAGCACCTCATTGGCTTCGTTTATCTGTTGAAATTTCTTTTTTGCCTCTTCATCATTCGGATTGATGTCGGGATGGTATTTACGTGCCAATTTACGATATGCTTTTTTTATATCGTCGGCACTGGCTGTTTTGGAAATTCCCAATATGCTATAATAATCTATAAATGCCATATCGTTAGCCTCCTTTCACTTTTGCTCTGTATTTGAGTTCATTATATATCCTTAAGCAAGCCCATGCATCAAGCGCTGCGTACATTTTTTGTGCGTCAGATAGTGCATCAGCTTCCCAGTTAGAAAGGCGTTGTCCTTTCGATATTCGTTTTTCAAAAAGTATGCCATAAATACGCTGTAACCCATTGTCTTCTATGCCGTAATCTTTTACTATATCCTGTAAGTCAACGAAATTTGCCGGCACGAGAGATTTCCGTTTGTAGATAGCGGAGAAATCATCTCTCAGAGATAATCCTATCTTCTTTATTTTAGGATTTACAAGAAAATTAGCAAGACAGTCAGGAAATCCGATTATATTGAGGCGGAATAAAAAACAAGTGTCTTCTGTCGAAAGTTGCATCAAGGCAATCTGGTGTGAAACCCCTTTGCGAAAGGCTGGGCGTGTTTCGGTATCAAATCCGATAGCTTCGCACTTTTCTAGATAAGCACATGCTTTCTCAGCTTCACTCTCGCTTTGTACAACAATGATCCTACCTGCGAAGACTTCCTGAGTAAAACCCGATAATTCTTCTTTTGAAATCGTATTTACCATAATTCATCCTTATCTTCCGGTTCAAAGCCTTCGCCTTCTAGCGTATCGTGTTCCATAGTATACTTGAGGGAATGTAGTGCTCGTAGGACATTTACAAGTTTCTGTCCCCAGTATGCTTTGAAATTTTCTGTGCAAACATATAAGGCATCATTCATGTTTTCGGTAATTCCTCTTTCGAATATGGTGATGAAGTTCTTCAAATCCTGATAGATGTCGGCTAGGTCTTCGCTAATACTCGCTGCAATGGGAGTTTCGCTGTATTTCATGTCTTGAAGAAATACTTCAAGATATGCGTCATTATTAAGGAATATGTTATACAGCCTGGAAGTAATATAATTATAATCGTCTTCGGTAACGCTGATTTCCGGGTCTTCGTCATTTATAGTATCCGTTTCGGGAACAAGGGTGGCTTTTAGATAGAGCAGAGGGAGTATTTTTGTCAGTTTATCGGTTAGTTCTGATTCTGTCGTTTCTTCAAAACTTTCCAGATATGCGCAGTATTGAACAGCTACAGTTACAAACTCGATAGAATCCCGTGAGTAAACGATTTCTTTTAAGTGGTCAGTCATTTTTTACTTTTTTATATACGAATAACAAATTTAGGGGATAATTTGTTAATTAGCGAGAAGCAAGAGATTTTTTTATGTTTATCACTAGCCTCTTCAATGATGTACTCTTTGCTACTTCTTCACCATCGATATAGATATAAAATCCTTTCCCTTTATTATATTGTTTTCCTGTTTTATCGTACAAAATTGTGATATTGTAACCATGATAAAGGACATTGTCTAAACAAAAATAATCACATGATATCAATGGGTTTATCACAAGAGTATCACCTTCCTGTGGCCTCAGCCCTATCAATCCTGTTATTACTAAATCGCAATAAGTAGAATGGTTATAATCTTTTCCCCGCTCTTTTCCTCCTTTATCTTTAGACCATGTTCCGTTATTCCATGCCTTTAGTCTTGTTCTCGATACCCAGTCGCCGCTAAAAGGGTTAAGGTTTTCATCGATCCATGGTATTATTCTACCATCTTCTTTTTTTCGTCGCTGGCTTTTTGAATATATTTTTAGTAGCTCACAATAATCTTCTTTTTTGATTTCTTTCTGGGAATAATTATTTAAGAGATTTGCAAGAGCCGTTAATGTTATTGATGTTGCATAAGGCCATGTAGGTCCATTCCATTGACACTCATGCCCTGTATATGAGATTTTAAAATCAGGGTTACATCTTTCAACTGTTGTTGGTCCGAATGGAGCAAAGAAATGGGCAGAGTCAGTCAGAAACTTCCAAGCAACAGAATATTCCGCTTCGGGCATATTAAAGTACCACGGAGTATATCCATGCAATTCTCTGGCAGTACATAATACAGCGTTGGAATCGCGAGGAAGCACTTTGAAAAAATCCATCTTTTCATCCCACAATTTCTTCTCCACATTCAGTTTCAGATTTATGGCTTTCGAGGAATATTCATTTGCAATATTCTGATGGCCTGCGATTTTTGCAATAGCCGATATTGCTTTAGAGTCTCCATACATATACGAATTTATGGTGGTACGGTAACCACTTCCGCAAACAGAGACTTCCATTCCATCTCTATCATCTACTTGCCAAAATAAACCATTGTCGGACAAGTGATCTTTTTCCCATGCTTTGTAATTATCAATCAAGTCGGGTAGTAATTCTTCTATCAGCGTATTATCGCCTGTAACCAGATATTGATTGTATAATGCATCTGCAATCCAGCAACTATATAGCCTTATATCACCCCCATTGAACCAAAAGCGAGCATAGTCATCGAGGAACTGCCTATTTCTAAGCCATCGTCCTTCATAGAAGTGCATGGCTGCCGGACAACTTATCGTATTATATTTTCCCGCCCAAGGCACATCAGGTAAAAACTCAGTTATTACAAAGCCGTCAGGCGTTTGTTTTATATGCTTTCTGTAGGTCCACCATCTGAAATAATATGTTAACTCAATATCTTTATCAGAGCAATCTAACAAAGGAATGTTTGCGAAGATAAAATCCTGACAATTACTATTCGTTATATAATTCTGTGTCAGATCTTCATCATTAATATTAAAAGAGTCTATATAGTGATAGTAAGACTCTGGTTTTAATATTTGAGCATTAGCACTATAGAAAGACATTATTATTATAAGAAGGAGGATAGACTTATTCATTTTTCTATATTAGATTTATTACCAAAGAGATGTGTTTAGCCCGGCTTTGCGTGCCTGTATATGTTGCATTTTACGGGGTATATTGTATATCTTGCCGTCCTTCATAAATTTTGCCCCTGTTTGTTTGAACCAGAAAGAGATATTATTTTCTATACATAATCGGTGAATCTCCAGAATCCAGTCATAATTGCATACACGCGTGTCTGTTCCTGATTCTCCACCCACAGTTACATGTTCTACCCATGAACCGATATCATATGAATGCAGATCTATACGTTCGAGCATAGGCTCACATATTATTATCTTATGTTTAATAGGTGCAGCTTTATAGATAGGTAGCCTATAATCGGCTCTGTCTTGATTCTCCACTGTGCAGCAGATAGTAACATTGTCATATCCATCTCCCCAATCTTCGGGCAATCCCACATACAGCCTGTCTATTCGTTTTGTTATCATCAGGAAATGAAGGTCGCTTCTTTCCCGTATCATGCTCCATGCTTGGGGTCTCCATTCATCTGCATCCTTGTTGAAAAAATCGGAAGTAAAACAAGTATATACCTCATTACCTGCTGCAATTTTATATTCTCCATTGCGCTTCCGGCGAATAGGAACATCAAAATTCTTGGTCTGTTTTACCAACGAGCTGTCTATTCCCCGTCGAGCATCGCCACGATATACATAACAATTTTTGCAGCCATCACTTATTTTGTGACAGCCGTGCCACGGATTCCATATAGATGCCATTTTTATATTTAGTTTTTATCTATAAATATAAGATTTTCATGACTGAAGATCAATGATAGGTAAAAATAGTAGAAAAGGTGTGACTTTTGTTACTTTTCTGCCACTAATCTTAAATAGAGGTTTTTCTAAATGATTTTTAATGAAATTCATTCTTTTAGTTTTATAGGGTAGATTTATATTTGTCATATAATTCAGTTACACGCGTTTATTAGTTTTTTTTAGAACAATTTTATTTTTTTAAACGTTTAAAAAATAATCATTATATTTGTACGTTAAAGGTATTAGGGAAAGTTTTATGTTATCAAATTGCAGAAAGATGTCTATATTCAGGATATCGCCATATATGTGTTTCTTATTGTTTCTCACATTGATAGTTTCGTGTGAGAGAGAAACTAATCAGTACGAAGTATCCGGAAAACTCGAGAACATTAATGGAAATTACTTTTATGTGTCGCATGAAATGGGCGATTCAATAGTTATTGACACAATTTCGATAAATGAGAAAGGAGAATTCTCATTCAGGGGTGATGTTGATACATTGACTGTGATGTCATTTTATTTCAATGAAAATACTAAAAGTACGTTTGCGCTAGTTGACAAAGGTTGGAAGGTAGAGCTTGAAGGAGATGTAAAATTTGCAGACCTTATCGAAGTGCGTGGTGGAGACGTAAATAATGATTTGACTGATTTCAAAAATAAGAATAAGAATCTACTCAAATCACGTATGGATATATTGAATTTGGCGGAAGAAAAAACTAGCGGAGAAGACACTTTGAGCCTTAAAGATAATATCGGCGACCTGAAAAATGTCAACTTCGAACTATCCAATGTAGCTGCTGCATATATAAATGCTCATCCAGATAAGGTTGCAAGTGTGTTGCTTCTAAATAGCTTTTTTAAGGATGAAACTTCTATTCCAAGACTAAACGAAAATCTGCTTATTTTGAGAGGAAAGGCTGCTGATTTTCCTATGACCCACGATCTTAAGATGTACAGGGATAAGGTGAAAATGTCAGCCGTAGATTCTAAAGCCCCTTTTATTCTGCTGAAAAACTTAAAAGGGAAAGACGTACGCTTGCAGGATTTCAATGGTAAATATGTATTGTTATCATTTGCGGCAACGACTTGCGGGGTTTGTAGAGAAGAAAACGCAGATGCTGTGAGTGTTTATAATCAGCTTAAAAAACAAAAAAAGAATATAGAATTCGTAACTATAGTGAAAGATACGGAGCAAATGCCTGTTCCGAAGAGCCTTTCCGACTCTGTGAAATGGGATATGCTTCCTGTTGATGGAGGTTGGGGTGCAAAAGCTTTCGAGGATTATAATATACGTGCTATACCATACAATATACTTATATCACCAACAGGCTATATTGTTGAGCGTGATATAGATATTCTTTCCTTACCAGAAAAACTGGATAAACTTACCGGCGGGAAATAAAAAGAAATAGTTGGAATTCTTTCTTATTTTCTTATTTTTGCTTTTCACCTGATTTTTAACACAGATGTTAGTAAAAGTTTTTGGCGCTGCTGTACAAGGCATAGAAGCAATTCAGATCACTATAGAAGTAAACTGTTCTAAGGGTATAAAATTTATGCTTGTAGGACTTCCCGATGCTTCTGTAAAAGAAAGTCATGAGCGCATTGTTTCGGCATTGCAGGTAAATGGTTATAAATTTCCAAGACAACAAGTTGTTATTAATATGTCTCCTGCCGATATACGGAAGGAAGGGACTGCTTACGATTTACCCTTAGCGATAGGCATATTGGCAGCGTCGGAAGCCATAAAGCCGGACAGGCTGGAAGAATATATGATTATGGGAGAACTGTCATTGGATGGGAGTATTCTGCCTATAAAAGGGGTTCTTCCGATAGCAATTAAAGCGCGTGAATCCGGCTTTAAAGGTATAATATTGCCACAGAAGAATGCAAGAGAAGCGGCTGTTGTTAATAATCTCGATGTGTATGGAGTAAATAATATAAGGGAAGTAGTGGATTTCTTCAATGGAGAAAACGAGCTGGAGAAAACGAGTGTAGATACAAGGGAGGAGTTTAATAATGCTCAGCAGCTTTTCGAATTTGATTTTTCGGATGTCAAAGGGCAGGAGAATGTGAAACGAGCCATGGAAGTAGCTGCTGCAGGCGGACATAATCTGATGACAAATTGAACAATCTTTAGAAAAAATAAAGTTATACCCATTCTGCTATCAAACTAATTTTACAAAAGTAATTATTTATTCTTAAGAACCTATTGGTAAATCTTATTATATCGCATGAATAGCCGTTTTACAGCCGTTATATCGAACATACAATTTCGGCGTGTCCTAAATCCATTATCATTTAATTGCTTCATTATATCAGTCCATTTTGAGCCGCTGTTACGCATCAAGAGAATTAATGTTCCTGCTTTCTTGTTCCTATCGTCTGAATAAGCATTTTCTTTGCGTATTTCGCAGCCTTTTGCAATGTTCAGGTCTGTCAGTCCGTTATTCTTTGGATTGCCTAATTTGATACCCTGCTTTCTCTTTTCAGCTAATGCCTGTTTAGTTCTCAGACTGATTAACTGCGCTTCGTTCTCCGCTATGGCTGCAATGATATGTATTGTTAGCCTGTTTGCAGTCGGCATATCACAGCAAATAAAATCAATATTGGCTGCTTGTAACGAGGTAACAAAATGCAAGTTTCTTGCAAGCCTGTCAAGTTTAGCAACTATAAGCGTAGCGTTATGTTCTTTACAGCATTGCAAAGCATCATTCAATTTTGGACGGTTTGCGCTCTTCCCTGTTTCCACTTCTATATATTCTGCAATGATGCTATTGCAATCTTTCAGATAGCTTTTAACTATCGTTTTTTGTGCATCCAGACCTAAGCCAGATGCAGCTTGTTTCTTTGTTGAAACTCTGTAATAAATAACATATTTCATAATCTTTTATTTGGTTAAATGAGAAGTGGCAAAACAATAACGAACGTTATTATAATGCCACCTCTCTAGAAAATAAAAACGGCTAGTTTAGCCGTTAATCCTTTATTCTATATTAATATATTCATTTAGTTTAGGTATTCCTTCTATATATCCCCTATATACGCTTGAATTTAAGCTTTCATCAATCATTTTAAGGTCAAATATATTGGCTTGATCTCTGTATGATATGATTAACTGAACAAAACATGAACCTTTTTCAGTATCATAAGTGTTTGAATAACTCCATCTGAATGAATACCAATCTAATTTATTTCCATCTTCTGTTTTTTCTATTCTTTCATGTTGTACTCTAGAAATTTTACCATATGACTGTCCTTCTGATGTGATATTAGACATAGATATATTGTTTTCGTCATCGACAGATATAGAGATATAATTTTCTTTATCTAATGAAAAATCTGTCAAATCTTCATCATTATATCGATGGTCTAAAATAATAAAATGAACTAATTCTTTTTTGTCTTGGGCTGACATACACATAAATACGAATGCTAATAAAAGCAATATTGTAACTCTTTTCATTGATTACTTTTCTTTTTATATATTTTGTTTCCTTTACCGTTATAGTGGTATTTATTACTTCGTGAAGTTGTATAAGACATTTGTCTTATTGCTTTGGTTCTCCTTTCTAATTTCGTCTTTTTTCGATGCTCTTCTTTTGTTAACAGTTGCATATTTGCAGGTGAATCAGTACCACCTTTTGATAATGGTTGTATATGATCTATTTCATAACCATCAGGCACTTTATCTAAGCCTTTCCTTTTAAGAAATATTTTTCTATTGGTTTGACTTCTTTTGACTTTCGGATACCCTGTCTTATAGTATTGATTTGTATAATATTCTGTATCTCCTTTCTTGTATGTATTTTGGCTATATGAAAGACAAGAAATAAGAAGTAAGATTAATAGTATTAGATGTCTCATCTGGCTATTTTTCATAACGATTTATATAAAATATCATCGTATATTCTGAAAACATTTTCTTTATTGTAACATTTTTTTCTGAAAAAGTTAAATATGCTTTACTATTAGACGATTCATATGTCTCCTCCTCATATGGACTATGATAGAATCCTCGAAATTCATATTTTTTTTCTTTTTCGTTTACAAGCTTCGTGCACTCAAATATTATCGGATAAGATTCTTTCGGTTGAAGACTGAAACAAAATACTTTATTCTCATTATATCCAAGTTCAAAAATGAATGGTTCTTCTATAATAGTCCATTTATCAGTATTACAACTTCTCCATGCCCATAAATTACCGTAAAGCTTTTGAGCATTAATAGAGCATACAATTGTTAAGCAACAGGCAAGTAAAATAGTTTTCTTCATCTTTTTTGTTTTTAATATTCAAAAAACACCGATTCACCTTCAATAACTGTACTCCAATTATAACCCCATGTATACTTAGGATTTTTAGGGCTAACATACACATCGCAATCAAACCATTCACCATTTTTTAAAAGAGAATATCCCACCAAAGTAGCGTCCTCCTGTTTTGTGTTAATCTTTACCCTTAATCTATATTTTTCCATAACATTGTCGATTGAAGAATTAGGTTGAACATAGCCTTTGACCGTTACAATCTGACTTTCCCTTTTGGGGCTTTCTGAACAATTTTGGAACAAACTCACAATAAATACAATTGCAGCTAATACAAATAAATGCTTCTTCATAATCTTGTCTAAATTATGTCTTTCTATCCCCCTCAAAAGACGGTTTATATAAATAAAAGGCGTGGGAACTCATTAACTAGCCAATCAATCGGGTTCTCGCAAAAAATACCCACAATGCAGACTAGCAACAAGACCCACGCCCCTATATTTATATAACGTCTTGCTAGACATACAAATACAGCGAACGTGAGCGTTTGTTGCGACAACCCTTGCATTGTTAAACAAATTTGCGAGATTTGATTGATTCGGGTATATCGTTAAACGCTTCGTTATCAATAAGTCCTTTCAATCGCAACTCCTTACTGATTGAAATTAGGACAAAGATAATAAAAGCGTGTGAGTTACAAATAATCGGATTAACGAGTTTATCAAAATAAAATAATCGGGATAAATACATCTTTCTTGAGAAAGTTTTCCTATAAGTGATTGCAATACGTCTTATTATATAGTATTTATATAGATACTATTTCTGCAGTAATTCCTTTTTGTAGACACTCCGATTATTATTTCCTGTACTCTTTTGCGTTTATTCCTTTTGTTTTTCTCTCGCATACCGCTGGGGACGTTTTGGGGTACTCTAGTAGAGCGTATGTATATAAAGTTGCTTTTTATTAGAGGGGAGGGGTATTTTTACTGAGATATGGTAATATTGTATGTGTATATTACCACAACGAAAAAAGCCACCAACAAATCAATGTCAGTGGCTTATTCTCCTAATTTTTTTTCTTCAAATTATCTTTTATTTCAACTCTTGTAAACTTATTCAGTTCATTTATAAACTGTATTGTTTTATCTTTATTTGGTTCTGGCAGTACAACACTTCGATAACTATTTCTCCCTATATTTACCTGAATCGGGCTGCAACGTTTTATATATTGAAGTAATATATCTAAATCAAAGTCCATTATTGGCTCAATAGTAACATAAATCCTAAATCCCATTTTCTGTAATTTCTCCATTGCATTAACACGTTCTTCAATAGTTGGGCAATTTCCCATAAACTCTTTATAATATCTATTTGTCTCGATTGTTGTACATAAAATAGATCTATCAAATATCGGATGGTCTTTAAATTCTAAAAATCTTGCAGGGTTTTTGGACTGAAATAAATATACATTTTTATTGTATTGTAAGCAATGATCTAAAACTCGTTTTATATCTTCTGATTTTACATTTTTAGCAAACATATCTGTTGTACTTCCAACAAAAATAACGTTATCTGTTCCCATTCCAACCCATAACTCTTTCTCTATTAATTTCACTGGATTTTCATCTTGATATTGATACTTTCTCATATAGCAATATGCGCAATCATGTTCGCATTTACCTTTTATTGCATTAGCTGTATGGCTAACGAATTTATACATATTTCCATTACTTATAGTAAGTTCCATTTTATTAATTTTTTATATTTTTATGTTGTAATCTGAATCGCTATTTTAATCTCATTTGTAGAAGCTTATGCTATTTTTATAGGTTATCATATCATGAGAATCTGAGTTAACTGTGGCTCTCTTCTGGGCAGTTTAGGAATATTTAAAACTTTAAGTATATAGTCGAAAGAAAAGTCTTTAGGTAAGCTTTTTATTCGATTCTCTAGTATATGCTTTAATGAATTTTGTTCAGTAAATTTAGTATTATTACATTTCTGTATTTCAGATTCAGATATATTATATTTCATTAATATTTGAGTTATCTCTCTTTTTCCAATTAATGGCATAATAGCGTTATGTTTAATACATAGATCTTGTATTGTGCTCATTATTTCAGAGCACCTGTCTTCTTCTGAAACTCGTAATAGAAAACACTCATTGACAATAACTATCTTTTTGCCAACAACATCAATCAACTTATTATTTATCGCCAATTTAGTATATTTACTAACAGTATCTCTATCTAAATCAAGTTTTTTTGCTAACTCAGATATATTTATACGTCCTTTTATTGGTTTCTCTATTATATAAGTATTCGTATTGTTATAACATATAGTTTTTAATAGCAAGACAAAACCTTTTATATTTCTATCAATATCTAGTTTAAAATAGTTATTGTCAATAAAGAAGAAATTATCGGGATCATTATTCATTCTGTAATAATTTTTTCGAATAAAATCATTCTTGTTTTTATACTTCTTCTGTATTATTTGCAATATAAGATTTTGTTCAAACAAGCGTTGTATTGAATCTTGCAACGTACTTTCAGGTATATTAAATTTCTCGGATATGGTTATTTGATTCCATTTTGATATTCCCGTTTTGAAATCTCTTGTACTATACAAGCAAGCATATATATAAATATCTGATAGTTTACTTTTTCCTTTGAATTTTATTATCTCTTTGGTTATCGGTATATATGGCTTCATTGTCGTTTGCAACATCTTTATTTTTCAAGTTATCGGATGAATTTTCCCGTTAGGGAAAAGAAAACCCCTGTTTTCAAACAGGTATTAACGCAAAAGGATTTATCCTTTTACCTTTCAACCTGCGGAACTTGTTCCGTAGTATTTGAGTTAAATATGTAATCTCGTTATATTTTACCATATTCCTATATCTGTTTATTCCGTATTTTTCTTTTATTTCCTTTCGGCTTTGGAATATTTCTTTTGTCTTTTTATACATCAACATTTCTAATGATATAGTATTTATATATGAAAATACTTTCCTGTACTCAGGAAAATAATTAATCTGAATGCACTTTAGAGCAAAACTTTTTATCTGTGGTATGTTGGAAAAAATCATTCCGCAGGAATGGTTTTTAACCGTATAGGTAGTGGTTTTTATAGGTAGTGATATATCAGTAGGTTATCCACAACTTTAGGGAGTAAGTTATCCGCAACTTTTTTCAGTCATCTTTTCACTGATATTTTCTGCATCAGGTAAGTAATAATATATCTTTCTCTCTTTATCAATCTGTTTCTTAATCTTTTTATATCCGTTCTTTTTTAGCCATAAACCGATATTCTTAATGTTCGGCTTTATATACGGATTTTCGACTTTTAATAGCGGTGTAGCTAAATTTTCGAGTTCATCATAGGTGTAATACTTCATTTCTTTGAAAGTTTAATAATAAGGCTCTAATGTCATCTGGAAAGCAAAAAAATAGGCACTTCGGGAAAAGTACCTATTTTATTCTCATCTGTTACAAAGATAGTAAACTTGTGTCAGTCAGCCTAATGCCAAATACACAAGTTAGATATTTTATATTATGGCATGCTTTACGCCAGATAATTGGTGTCGGAAATATGGAACTGATAGGAAAAATAAGATAAGGGTAGTGTAAATTAAACTGTGTCAGCGTTTGGCTTTCACTTATAAAATATCAGGTTTTTCGTTTTCATTTTTTAATGGGTAATGAAGAACCTGAGCTTTGTTGGTAAAAACGGTTAGGGGTCGATCCCCTAATCGTTTTTCGTTTCAATGGTACAAAGAGTCGCCATCGTTTTGTTGGTTTTACAAAACTAATAAAATAGTTCATATCTTGTAATTAATCGAGTAATTTAAATCTATCAGGGTATATAA
>JBKEBA010000096.1:0-40110 GCA_047972895.1 Dysgonomonas sp. | reverse complement strand
GCAGACATTCTTCAGGTGTCGCTTCCTGATAATGGACGACCACTGTTACCGCCTGGCCCATATCCTCGAAGGTCATTCCGCTTGCGATGGAAGCTCCACGAAGCCCCTCAACTTCCTCCGATTCTTCGTCATCCTGATCTTCACTTTCTTCCGTCTCATATTCAAGCCGGACATCAATCGGTAAAGGCGGGTTATCTTCTGTTTCTTCCTGTTCTGCTTTATCCTCCGGAACGCTTCCCTCCGGCTTTGATACAACAAAATTATTCGAATTTTCAGCCTCTTTTTCGTTTCCTTCGGGCTTGGCATCGAGTGGCTCCGCTTTGGCAGGGCTTGGCTCTGATATACTCTGAACAGGCAACTTAAACAAGCTTTTTCCAATAATATCGTTTGAGGACGGTTGCTCTAAGGTTGTCGGTTGTCGGTTATCCGTTCCGCTTCTCCACCTTTTATTTGAATGTAGCCACAGAACATAGCTGGCGACAAATACTACATAGAGCAGGACGGCTATAATAAATATGGTCAGCATAGCTTACGGATTTATTTATCTATACCGAAAATATCTTTCGGACAGGATTCTTCATACAACTTTTGAATTACTTCTTTATTCTCATTGAAGTGATTCCTGAGTATATTGTCCAAATATTCGGAAATCGAAACGGTATTACTTCCTGCAACCTGCGTGAGCTTTTGGATGATCCGATGGTACTCCTTTCGGATATTAATTGACTTGCCATTTCTGGCTATCAAATTTGTCTCTTTCAGATAAAGGTTCTTATATCCTTCTGTTCCTGTAAGATTCTTTACCATTTTTTTACTAAAAATGTTACTCATGACTTTTAAATATTAATTGTTTATAATAGAATGTATTTGATTTACAGCAACCCGCTTAAATCGCCTTCTTCTTTTTCCTTCCATTTTTGGTAGGCTTCGATGATCTCGTCTTTGTATTGCTCCAGATGTTCACCCAGAATAAGGTCTATGTAACCGCCGACTGTTATTTCCTTGTCGCCCAGCATCCGGACAACGGCAGAAATAATCTTGTGGTTCTTCTGGCTGATATAGACACACTGGCGGGTTTTAAACTCATTGCGCTTAAAGAAAATATCCCCATAGTTGACAGATTCTTTTTTGCGGCGGGTAGAGCTTTTAGGTTCACTTGTATTGGGTGCAATAATGGGGGTTTTGACAGCCTGCTGCGTATCATGACTTGCAACCGGAGTTTCCTGCACCTTTTTTTCTTCTTTCCGTGGGGAATGAATATCCCTGTCACGGAACGTAGAGAGAAGAAATTCTTCATCTATACCGTCTGTATTTAGTTTACTCTTCATCTTTTTTAGCTAATGATTTTCAGTATTTCGTCTGTCAATTCTTCCAGTGAGCTACCTTTGAGCAGGTTTCTGTCAGGAGGGAACAGGGTAGAGCGGAAAACAGCTTTTCCCGATGTTGGCAATTCCCTACGGAAACGTTTGCTGTCGGGGATAAAAGTTTTCAAAACAGGAAGGCCCAATCCGTCGATCACCTTTTCATATATTTTGTATAGCTCCGATTTCTCCCTTCCATCCACCATATTCCAGAACAGGTATAACCCTTTGATATCACTGCGGCCTGTCGTGACTAGGTTTTCGTTTATGTTCACCACAAATCTTAGTGTACTTTCAAGTACAACCCTGTCAGCAGCAATAGGAGAAAAAATATAGTCCATCATGGAGAGCGTTCTCAGCACTCCGGGGCTATTGACCGTTCCCGGCAGATCGAAGAATATAAAATCAAGTTCCTCATGCTCCAATTTTTGAGCCTCTTCCAATGCGTTTTCAGGTTTACTCTCCAAAATCAGATAACCTTTTTTTTCTATGCGGGTGATCTGGTTATAGGCTAGTTGCTTGTAGTATTCACTGTGCAGTGTCATTTCGACATCCCGCTTACGCATCTCTATAATACTGTATTGTGGAAAGTCACAATCGACAACGGCTACATTAAAACCTCTGATGTAATGCAGGTAACTGGCAATTAAAACCGTTAACGTCGTTTTTCCTGCGCCTCCTTTTTGGGTGGAGAATGCCACAAATTTTGCTTTCATATCTCAACGCTTTAAAAATTAATAATCAATGACTTCACTATTTCCATTTATCATTATAGCAACATTGCTATGAATCTATAGATCTGTAAGGACTTGCTGATCTTGTTCCGTACTGAAAGAAATCCTTGCATGCGGACGTCAGCACTTCAGTAAATCAGTACGTCAGAAATTCTGTGTTTCTGCTGTTCGTTACATCCGTATCGAATCCTTTCACTATTTCCACGATTCATCATTGGAGCAAAGATGAATTTCTATACTGCTAAGAATCGTTACTTCCGGAAAGAATCCGTTCACTATTTATTCAATGCCGTACCTCCGTACTTATTTGTTCCTGTGCTGATGCTTTTCAGTAAAGAAGCAAATCATTGTTTCAGCAAATAAACATCAAAAAATCCCCTTTTATATGCTCTTTTCAAGTGGTGGCAGCCAGTGGCGTCGGTTTGGCTTCGCTTGGCTCCGGTCTCTTATATACAGGATATTACAATGGGAATTAACTTTGTGGAGTGAATAATTCCGGACATCTTGGGCTACCCTTACAGGTCATCCCGCTAACGTTTAATCTGTCTCCTTCGGTGCAGATTTTGATGTTCGTCAGAACATAGCAAGCTGTGTTTTTTGCTGCACGAATTTCGTTATGCAGCAAAAAACGCTTGCCCCCGTAAAGGGGGAAAAGCACTCTCCGAAGTCGGTGCTTTTTATTAATGTTTAATGAATGGCCTGGAATTATCTGCTCAGTAAGAACAAAACGGTCTGTGACCGCCACTTAAAAATCCATTTTTATGACAACGGAAAAACAAAAAGCTCCTAAGCGGAGTAAAAGGGGACGGATACCGTCCGAAGAAAAAGCGGAGTATAGGTATTCGGTGAACCTGACACCAACGGAACATGCCCGTTTCCTGACTCTTTTTGAAGAATCGGGAGTAAAATCGAAGGCGCAGTTTATCGCCGCACGGATATTTAATGAAGAATTCCGGGTAGTAAAAACCGACTGCACGATGCTCGAATATGTGACAAAGCTATCTGCTTTCCATGCACAATTCCGGGCAATCGGCGTCAATTATAATCAGATTGTGAAATCACTGAACAGTAATTTTTCAGAGAAAAAAGCCCTTGCTTTTCTCTATAAACTGGAAAAAGTGACGATTGAATTGGTAGAAATAAGCAGGCAAATAGTTCAGTTGTCTGAAAAATTTCAACACGAATGGTTGCAAAAATAAGTGCGGGAAAATCTCTTTTGGGAGCGTTGGCTTACAATCAGGAGAAGGTTGATGATGGAAAGGCAAAGGTCTTAGGAGCTAATCTTATCTATGAACCGGCAGACGGGAAGTTCAGTATCGGGAGTGTGATGGATGATTTTAACCGATGGATTCCATCACATTTCCGCACCAAAAATCCTGTATTTCACGTATCACTCAATCCGCATCCCGATGATAAGCTGACCAATGAGCAGCTTGCAGAGATTGGACGTGAGTATATGGAAAAGCTTGGTTATGGTAATCAGCCCTATCTTATTTTCAAGCATGAAGACATCGACCGGGAGCATATGCACATTGTCTCGCTGCGCGTAAAAAGTGATGGCAGTAAGGTAAAGGATTCAAAAGAGTATGAGCGGAGTAAAGCCATTACAATAGAGTTGGAACGCAAGTATAACCTGATACCCACCGAAGGACAGAGCCAGGGAGAACTCTGGATGCTCTCTCCGGTGGATGTTTCCAAAGGAAATCTAAAAAAGCAAATAGCATCTGTCATAGAACCTTTAGCATCCATGTATCATTTTCAGACGATGGGTGAATATAAGGCTCTTTTGTCCTTATATAATATAGGTATAGAGGAGCTGCGGGGTGAAGCCAAAGGAAAAGCATACAGGGGATTGTTATATTCTGCTCTGAATAAGGAAGGGAATAAAGTCGGCAAGCCTTTGAAATCGTCCGTTTTCGGTAAAACGGTTGGCTTGGATGGTTTGGAAAAATGTATGACAGATTCTTCTCAGAAGATAAAAGAAGGAAAAATCCGGGAGCAAACACGTAAAATAGTATCCGGGGCATTGGCTATATCACAGGATGAACAGCAATTCAGACGAAAGCTCCAATTCTCAAATATTGATCTGGTATTGAGGCGTAATGATGAAGGGAGAATATACGGTGCTACCTTTATCGATCATAACAACCGATGCGTCCTCAATGGATCACGGCTCGGTAAGGAATTTTCAGCTAATGTGTTGAATGAAAAATTCAGTGACAAAGAGTATATAGATAATACACAACCGCAAACTATCCAATCGGAAGATGTACCAACAATAAACAGTCCTGTCAATATGGAGAGTATCGGAAGCCTGATTGATTCGGTGTTGGATATTCCTGTATTTGACAACTCGGCTAATCCAGATGCTAACAACAGGCAGCCTCAAAAGAAGAAGAAAAAGAAAAGACGGTATGGAAGACAGATGTAGTAGATCTTCAAGTGTTACTCTAACGACTATTCCAAATATCCATAGCATCAACATATTCAGAATTACTACCTAAATTTCTTATTTGCCCAAAGTATGAAATTATTTTTTTTATATCTATATTTTTATTATTAATAAAATTAGAAAAACCTGATGTAAATATATTTTCATTTTCCAATTCACCATGAAGATCAATGCTTTGTCGAAATAGTTTTATTGGATCAAGAGTAATTTCTTTTTCAGAATAAAGAGGTATTTGACTTAAATGATTCGTAATATTCATTACTAAATTCAACATTCTTATAATAGGGTGAGGGTGTGATTTTTCATCATAATATAGCTCAAAACTATTAGTAAAACTAATAATGTATTCTAATAAACATGCTCCAAATATAGTAATTGTATTTTCGACTATATTTTGATTATGTTCTTCAAAAGACTTTGTAATATATTGATGTATATGAGTTGCTATAGATATAGCAGAATATGTATCTGCATTTATTTCCAGTTTATGCTTGATTATATCAAAATCATTATTACTACCTCTTTCTTGGAGTCCTTTATCTGTTTTAATTTTTGAAAATTGAAATAAATGAGCTAATTCATGATAATAAGTAAATTGAGTAGCTGCCTGAAATGCCAGATGACTTACAGAACTATCCAATTCATTTGTTACCTCTGGCCATTTCCCTTCTATATAATCGTTTAGCCTTGCATTGAGTAGATATTTTTCAATGCAGTGTTGCATTAATCCAATATTAATTAGAATTACATTATGTTCGTTTTTAACCCCAGCTTTGGCATTTATGTTAAAATTGTTCGAAAACAAGAATAAACTTTGAGAGATACTGTTTTTTTTAAAATGAATGTCAAGATTTTCTCTACAAAATTTGAACAAATCATCATATAATCTTTCGTATGGGGTTTCTTCAAAATTAAAGATATCAGAAAGCTTTGCTATATTGTTCTTTGTCGCATATTCAACTTCTTGCTTGTATTTCATTTCTTTTCTATCTGATTTAGCGAAACCAAGACTTGTATTTTTTCTGGGAGAATTTATAAACCTCTTCCCCTTACGAGTTTTTCGATCTCCTTTACCCATTTTATAGTATTTAGCCAATAACAAATATACAAATTAATAAGCACTGGATGACACTTATACTACCAACTTACAAATCGACGCCAAATATATCCAAATCGACGCCATCAACTACCACTTATCTGCCAAGCTTTAAATATGTATATAATATCTTCTATTTTCACTTCTAAAACATTTAAACACATAAAAATGCAACAAGAAGATGATTTGAGAGGACTCGCAAAAGTCATGGATTTTATGCGGGCCATTAGTATTCTATTCGTTATTATTCATATCTATTGGTATTGTTATGAATCGATATTCGAATGGAAAATCAACATTGACGTAGTAGATAAAATTCTACTGAACTTTAACCGGACAACAGGATTATTCAAAGCATTATTGTACACAAAGCTTTTCTCTGTGGTATTTCTTGCGCTCTCCTGTTTGGGAACCAAAGGTGTAAAGGAAGAAAAAATTACATGGAATAAGATCTATGTGCTGCTTGTGATCGGCTTCCTGTTATTTTTTATGAACTGGTGGCTATTGGAACTACCTTTTCCATCCACCTCCGGTAGCATCATTTATATTTTTACGCTAGCCTGTGGTTATTTGTGTTTACTGGTATCAGGCACGTGGATGTCACGTCTTTTGAAAAACACGCTGATGGATGATGTTTTCAATTTAGAAAATGAATCATTTATGCAGGAAACCCGTCTGATGGAAAATGAATACTCGGTTAATTTACCGACGAAATTCTGGTATAAAAAGAAAATATGGCGTGGATGGATAAATGTGGTCAATCCTTTCAGGGCGAGCATTGTATTAGGGACTCCCGGTTCCGGTAAATCATACGCAGTGGTTAATTCTTATATGAAACAACAGATTGAAAAAGGTTTTTCAATGTACGTGTATGACTTTAAATTCCCGGATCTTTCCACTATTGCCTATAACCATCTGTTGAATAATCAGAAAGGATATAAGAAAGTGCCTAAATTCTATGTGATAAACTTTGATGATCCTTCTCGTTCACACAGATGCAATCCCATCAATCCCTCTTTTATGAATGATATTTCAGATGCCTACGAAAGTGCCTATACTATAATGCTCAACTTAAATAAAACGTGGGTCCAGAAACAGGGAGATTTCTTTGTGGAGTCACCAATAATTTTATTTGCAGCTATTATCTGGTATCTACGTATTTATGAGGATGGAAAATATTGCACCTTTCCCCATGCAATAGAATTTTTGAACAAGCGATACGAAGATATTTTTCCGATACTGACATCTAAGCCCGATTTAGAAAATTACCTGAGCCCTTTCATGGATGCATGGCTCGGTGGCGCGATGGAACAGTTGCAGGGACAGATCGCATCTGCTAAAATACCTCTATCTAGAATGATCTCCCCCCAACTCTATTGGGTGATGTCTGGCGATGAATTTACACTTGATATCAATAATCCGGACGAACCCAAAATATTGGTGGTAGGCAATAATCCTGATAGGCAAAATATTTATGGTGCAGCCCTAGGTTTATACAACAGCCGTATTGTCAAACTCGTGAATAAAAAGGGACAGCTAAAAAGTAGCATTGTAATTGATGAGCTACCGACTATCTATTTTAAAGGTTTGGATAATCTAATTGCCACAGCTCGTAGTAATAAAGTCGCAGTACTGCTTGGATTTCAGGATTTTTCGCAACTAAAGAGAGATTATGGAGATAAGGAGTCTGCTGTTGTCATGAACACCGTCGGCAATATTTTTTCTGGACAAGTGGTGGGTGAAACAGCCAAATCTTTATCGGATCGTTTTGGCAAAGTGTTACAGAAGCGGTCTTCGATGACTATTAATCGTCAAGATAAATCAACCTCCATCAGTACACAAATGGATAGTCTGATACCAGCCTCAAAAATTAGTAACTTAACTCAAGGGATGTTTGTCGGAGCGGTGGCAGATAATTTTGATGAACGGATAGAGCAAAAGATCTTTCATGCTGAAATTGTCGTCGATAATGCAAAAGTAACAGCAGAAACGAAAAATTATAAGAAGATTCCTGTTATTACCAGCTTTGTAGATGAGAATGGTGTGGATCGCATGAAGGAACAAATACAAGAGAATTACAATCGCATTAAAGCGGAAACGAAACAAATTGTAGAAGATGAGTTGATTCGTATTAAAGCTGATCCTGAGCTTAGTAAATTACTGCCAAAAGAAGAATAATTTGATAAATAACACATGTCCAGGGTGATCGTTTGATCACCCTGTTTTATAAAGAAAGGAAAATGAAACGTTTGTTACTTTCGATTATTTTTTTCATCATCGCGATCCATTCTAGCCTCCAACACCTTTATTAATTTCTGAAGAAAAGCTGTCCGGCTACCACTTTTTGTTCGCATTTTATAGTAAAAATCGGAACATCGTCCTATTTTTATATTGAACATTTCTCCTAAGAACTCTACAAAAGCCATAATCTCGGCATCTCCATTATTAACACATTCGGCTTCTAATATGGCGTATGCGAGTTCAACAAGATTAGATATATCTGCCGTCCACTGATATTTCGAATATTTTTTGTTTTTTTTATTCTGGGAGTTTGATTCATTTTCAGCTTTCAAAAAGTTGATAGCACAATCTATCATTTGAATAGATTTCGATAGAAAATCAAGTATTTCATTTTTTTTTCGATTTACATTCAATTATCCCGTTTTGTATGGATATAAATTCAATGCGGGTATAATTCAAAGTGAAATAAATGGAGATATGATCTCCTTCTGATTTACAAAAGGACAATAGTTTCTTTACAAAATCAGTGTATGCTTTTTGTATGTTAGCATTATTCTCATTCTTAATTTGCTTGAAAAAATCAGTATTTAATAATGTTTCCATAATTATATATTTGCTTCGTCATTCTACCAAAGTATTATGTCTGATAAAAAGTCTGTATTTTATTGAGTAGATGAAATCCAGGATTAAATAGAAATGCATCTGTTAATCAGCAGTATAAGATAATAAAGAGGTGGAATGATAGGTTAATAATATTATTTCTTCTGCATATTGAACATTTACATGTTCGCACAGAATGTATAAATCTGACTAAAGAATATTCTTCGGTTTTTGCTGTAGTCATTCAATTTAGTATCATTTTTTGTCTTTGTGTTCTTGATAATTAGGTTGCAAGCCTTTATCTTTTTAAATAAACAATACAAATTGTCTAAATTAGTTATTTACGTGCATATATCAAGGGGTAAATATTAATATTCCTGATTGATACTGGTATTTTTTTTGAAAAATAAGTCTTGTTGTTATCTAATATTATTTTATACTATGCTTATTTTCAAAATAATAGATCTATATATTTTTTCTATTTAAAACTATAATAAAAAAATAATTATATATTTGCATTGTTATATATAATAAATATTGTATATTGCCTAATATATAATAATGATTTGGTTTTACAATACAGAAACATTTATTAACACAATATGATCATGAAAGATAAGCTAGTAAAATTTTTGTTAACTTTTAACGGAAGTAATTATTCTGCAAAGTATAAGTTCTTTTCAATATTATTAGGTATTCTTTTCTACTTAGTTATATTACCTATGTTTATTATATGGATTAGTTCTTATATAAGTCAATTTATTCCTTTCATAAATTTATCAAGAGGTTATGAAATGTTAATTGCGGTTGGAGCAATAGTTATTGGCATATTTTTTCTTGTTTGGACAGCGGTATCTCACTGGGAATCAGGGAAAGGAACTCCTGTATTTAATGCACCTTCTCAAAAACTTATAATATCTGGACCATATAAGCTGACACGTAATCCAATACAATTAGGTGCTATATTTTACTTTTTAGGTCTGGGTATTTTGTATGGTGGTCTTACTATTGGAATTCTAACTTTTATACTTACAACTATAGGCGCCAGTATGTTCCATAAATTAGTTGAGGAAGAAGAACTAATTAAGAAGTTTGGTAAAGAATATGAAATATATAGAAAAACAACCCCTTTTTTGTTCCCTAATATCTTTAGAAAAAAAGACTAAATTATATGTAAACATCATATTCAATCGATAATTATTCCTGCATCGTATTTAGCTATAGCGCATTTATTTTCGCTCAATATATAAGTGATAATAGAAATTTTCCAGCAATTCAATCTATGAAAAATAATAAAGATGTTGCAATTATAGGTATGTCCTGCATATTTCCACATGCGGAGAATATTGAAAAGTATTGGTATAATATAGTAAATGAGATAGATGCCATAACGGATATTCCTGCCAATAGGTGGGATATTGAAGAATATTATGACAGTGACAAAAAGGTTGCAGACAAAATATATACAAAAAGAGGCGGGTTTATCCCTGATATTGATTTTGATCCACTTGAGTTTGGACTTCCACCTAATATATTGGAGATAACAGATGTATCTCAGCTGTTGGCACTCGTCGTAGCCAAGAATTTGTTTAAAGATGCCAATTATATAGATCCTCCTACAAGCCTTCTTGAAAAAACAAGTGTTATTTTAGGTGTTGGTGGTGGGCAGAAACTTATTACACCGCTTACATCTAGATTACAATATCCTATATGGGAAAAGGTGTTAAAAAGCTGCAACATCTCATCTCCCAGTAGGGATCGAATTATCGAAAAACTTAAACATGCATATGTTAAATGGGAAGAAGACTCCTTTCCTGGTCTGTTAGGAAATGTAATAGCAGGAAGAATTGCTAACAAATTTAATTTAGGAGGGACAAATTGCGTTGTTGATGCAGCTTGTGCCAGTTCTCTTGCTGCCGTAAAGATGGCTGTCAGCGACTTGACAGAGCATCGAGCAGATATGGTTATCACTGGAGGTGTCGACACCGACAATTCTCCTTTTATGTACATGTGTTTTAGCAAAACTCCTGCATTTACGACTGATTCCCAATGCAAACCGTTTGATGATAACTCCAAAGGGATGCTTATCGGTGAAGGTATTGGTATGGTTATGCTCAAGCGGCTTGATGATGCCATCAAGGCTGGAGACAAAATATATTCTGTAATAAAAGGAATTGGTGCATCAAGTGATGGGGGCAGCAAAAGTATATATGCGCCCGATTCTATAGGACAGGCTAAAGCTCTTCGTCGGGCTTATATTGAAGCGGGTATTAGCCCGTCATCCGTTGGCCTTATCGAGGCCCATGGAACGGGGACTGCGACAGGAGACCCCATTGAATTTGAAGGATTAAACATGTTATTTTCAGAAAGTAATGAAGATAAACAATATATTGCACTAGGCTCTGTAAAGTCACAAATAGGACATACGAAGTCGGCTGCTGGAGTTGCAGGTCTGATTAAGGCTTCTTTATCAATCTATAATAAAACATTACCCCCGACGATCAATGTAGAGAGGCCAAACCATCTGTTTAAAATAGAAAATTCTCCTTTTTATATAAATACAAAGACCCACCCTTGGTTTCTATCAAAAAATAATCATAGCCGTGTTGCAGGAGTTAGTGCATTCGGATTTGGAGGAACCAATTTTCATGTTGTATTAGAAGAATTCAAAAATAACACCTACTCAAACAATAACTTTCCTTATCTATCTATTGTTATTTCTAGCCACGACCTATATTCGTTGATGGATAAATGTAAGGAGTTACTATTCAGAATCAATAACAAAGATTATCAGGAATTTATTGCTTTGTATGAAAACAATCTATCAGGAACTATTTGTGGTAATAATCCCAGAATAGGAATCTCATTCGATTCTATAGATTCATTTGTAAGTAAATTGAATAAAGCGATTTCTTTTCTAAGTGAGAAAAAAGAACAGGAGTATTGGGAAACGCCCGATGGTATTTTCTATAAAAAAGACGGAATACCTACTGATAAGAAGATTGTAGCATTATTTTCGGGACAAGGTTCTCAATACATTGATATGATGAAGGATGTTGTTATTAACCATCATGATTTCTACGATTTGTATGAAAAAGCAGATAAATTATTTAGCAATAATCAGGATTGCATATCAAAAATAGTTTACCCGATTCCAGTTTTCAATAGTGAAGATCAGTCCAAGCAGATAAAGACACTCCAGAATACGAAATATGCACAACCAGCTATTGGATTGACTAGTATTGGGCTACTAAACATTCTCAGAAATATTGGTTTTTCTCCTGATATTGTGTCGGGACATAGCTTTGGGGAATTAACCGCACTATATGCGGCAGATGTACTTTGTGAGGATGACTTTCTATATTTAGCAAAAAAACGAGGAGAGGCTATGACAATATCAGCTGACGAAAATGCCGATCCGGGAGCGATGTTAGCAATAGTGTCGGATTTGGAATCTATCGAAAAAGAGATAGCTGATATCGAAGACCTCTATATTGCTAATATAAATTCGCCATCACAAATCGTAATTGGAGGAGGTACTCAAACTATAGATAGGTTATACAACAAGCTTCAGAAGCAATCAGTTAAGGTATTCAAACTTTCAGTTTCAGGTGCTTTTCATACCAAATATGTAGAACATTCAGTAGACGCTTTTAACAGATCGATAGATGAAGTTGAGTTTGCTCAACCTCAAGTGACAATCTATTCGAACACGACGAGTAAAGTTTATTCAGATAAATCAGCCGATATTAGGGAGACATTAAAAGGACATTTACTTCAAAAAGTAAATTTCCAAAAACAAATCGAAAATATTTATAATGACGGTGGGTATGTGTTTGTAGAAATTGGCCCCAAAAGTGTCTTAACAAATATGGTCGGCTCAATATTGAATGATAAGAAACATTTTTCAGTGGCAGTGAATCGCTCTGAAAATACAAACTCGGAAATACTTTTGAGGGAGGCTATTCTGAAAATGAAAGTATTGGGAGTTTCTATTACTAGCGGATTTAATACAAAAGGTTATTTCAACTATTTGGTTGAAAATAGAAAAAAATCACTAGCAACTGTAAAAATAAATGGCACTAATTATCTAAGTACTAATACTAAACGAGATTTCGAAAGTGCATTGAATGATGGATTCTCAATAGAGGATAGCAAAGCTGAACTAAGAATTTCTTCAGCACCAGCCGAAATTGGAATAAGAAAGGAGGAATTTCCACCAACACAAAAAATGCAAAGTACCAATATATTACTCTCTCAATATTTAGATCTGCAAACCAAATATGCCGATTTACACAAAGAATTTCTTAACAATTTTGGGGTGTACTTTAATTCTTTCTCCGATTTATATAGTTCATTGAGAGATAATGATTCCGATGCTATAAAAATAAACATGGATAGATTATATAACTTTCAGAATGAAACGATATCCTTGCACAATGATTTCTTACAGAATTTCTATAAAAATTTCAATGATATCTCGGAGGCTTTTTTCTCTAACGAACAGATATGTTCTCCAAAACCTATAGATAATAATCAAGAGGTGAACAGTAAAATAGAGATAGGTGAGGCTGTTATAAAAAATAAAACGATTAACAGCATTAACACTATTGCCCCCTTAAATTACCAGTCTGTTGTAAAGGAGTATAAAAATTCCGAAGTAAATATTGGAATAGATAAATCCGAACTGGCAGATATTCTGTTGACAATTGTCAGCGAGAAAACAGGTTTTCCTAAAGAAATGCTAAATGTACAGATGAACATCGAATCTGATTTAGGAATTGACTCCATCAAAAGAATAGATATTCTAGCAACATTGACGGAAAGATATCCAGACTTACCTAAATTGGAACCAACCGAACTGGCAGAGCTAAAGACTCTAGAGCAGATTATAGACAAAGCAGCTACTAATTATGCTACAGGCTCGTCTATAGCATCTAAAAACAGTGATAGTACACATCCAAAGAAGGAATTAATAGACAAATTAGAGCTGACAGATATTCTGTTAACAATTGTCAGCGAGAAAACAGGTTTTCCTAAAGAAATGCTAAATGTACAGATGAACATCGAATCTGATTTAGGAATTGACTCCATCAAAAGAATAGATATTCTAGCAACATTGACGGAAAGATATCCAGACTTACCTAAATTGGAACCAACCGAACTGGCAGAGCTAAAGACTCTAGAGCAGATTATAGACAAAGCTATTTCTCAGGTAAGACAAAACGAGACATTCACAGAAATCAAGTTAGGTCAACAAGTTACGAATAATCATATTCCAATACTTTGCCCTCAATTAACTCACTTGGAGGATATTGTCAATACTATATTAATATCTCCCGAAGATAAATCGTGTTACATTATAGTATATGATGGGGCCGAGTGGATTCCTAATTTTATAAATCAACTGAAGCAAAAGAACGTTAAAATCATAATACTTGATTTTACTCCAGATTATTTGTCAGAAAAAAAGCTTTCTTCAGCCAACTTGTGTATACATCTGAAAAAAACAGATGAGCAAAGTATAAAGTCCGTTTTGAGCGATGTCCGATTGAATTATGGAAAAATACTTGGACTGGTATTTATAAATAGTCTATTATGTAATACAAAGAATCTTCAATTATTATTTATACTGGCAAAAAACCTGAAAAAAGATTTATGTTATCATAATGATACACATCGCAATTTTCTCATTGTTATTTCCAATTTAGATGGTTATATGGGATTCAAGAAAGCAAATTTTACCTACCTAAATGGTGGCTTTGCAGGCCTAGTCAAGACTTTGAATCTAGAATGGGAAAGTGTTTTTTGTCGGTTTATTGATTTATCTGAGGATCTGCCTAATGAAATAATTGCCAATTTGCTTGTTAAAGAAATTTACGACATCAATCTGGGAACTATAGAGATTAGTCTTAACAAAGAAGGGCGGTTTACCATGATTTGTAAGGAAATGGATACTCTTTCCTATATACCATCATCTGAAATTACGGATCATTCTGTTGTTTATATTGTAACAGGAGGAGCGAGAGGCATTACTTCTGAATGTATTAAACATTTTTCTCAAAAAAACAAATATACTTTTGTTCTGATAGGAAGAACTAAATTCGTTGAAGAAGAACCCCTATGGGCAAAAGATGCAACGAATATTAAGGAACTAAAAAAAGTTGTATATCAGGAATTAAAGAAGAATCCTGACAGCAATACAACACCCAAAGATATCGACGTTTATGTAAACGAAATAGTTGCAAACAGAGAAATCAAGGATACATTAGATACCATTAGGAAACAGGGAGGAAAGGCGTTTTATTATGATTTAGATATAACGCAAAAAAGTAAAGTAAAAGATTTCGTCACTCATATCAATGAGAATATCGGTTCTATAGAAGGTATTATTCATGGTGCGGGTATATTAGCTGATAAGTTAATAGAAAATAAAACATTAGAGGAATATAACTTAGTACTCAGAACAAAAGTTATTGGACTAGAGAATATCTTGGAAAATATAGACAAGAGAAAATTAAAGAAGCTGACATTATTTTCTTCTGTTGCTGGTTTCTGGGGAAACATTGGGCAGTCTGATTATTCGATGGCAAATGAGATACTGAATAAACTGGCTTTCTATCTGAAACATAAATATAAATCTCTGGATGTGAACTCTATAAATTGGGGACCTTGGGATATGGGAATGGTCAGTTCCGGAATCAAAAAACAATTTGAAGAAAGGGGCGTCAGTATTATTCCTAAAGAAGTAGGTGTAGGTATATTTTCTGCATTAAATTCCATATCTGAATCAAATATTACACAATATATTGTTAGTAACAAAATAGACTTTATTTCTAAAACAAAGCAAACGTTAAAAAAGAAAAACAGGATTGTTCGCAAATTTAAACTTGAAGACATTCCAACTCTAAAAGATCATATAATTGCTGGTAATGCGGTATTCCCTACAGTTTATGCTCTCGGTTGGATGATAGAAAGTTGCGAACAGCTATTTCAAGGATATCGTTTATTTAGCTACAGAAACTATCAATTGTTGAAAGGAATTGTATTCGATGAAAATACTCCAAATGAATTTATTTTAGAATTACTAGAGAGTTCTAACGAAGATGGAAAGGTGGAGGTATCTGCAAAAATATATAGCCAAGGTCAGAATAATATATCGTATCATTACTCGGCAGAAATAGAATTAGTCCAAAAATCAATTGACAGGGAAATATATTATGACTATGATCTGAATGGAATAAATATGACAGAAGGTCATGAATTTTATAATAGTAAAATATGCTTTCATGGAAAAACGTTTAAAGGCATCGTCAGGCAATTGAACCTTTCCCCAACTAAAACGACTTTCCTCTGTAAGAGTCCAGCAATAAACCTTCCACAAAATAATGTAGTATTCTTTACTAAATATTTTAATCCACATGCAACAGATTTATTATTCCAATCTATCGGAATACTAATAAGACAACAATATGGGTTGGCATGCTTGCCTTCGAGAGTGAATAGATCTGAACACTTCGAACATATTAGCAATGATGAGCAATTTTATATAACAGTCGAACTTAAAAAAATATCAGACATGAATGCTCAGGCTGATATAATTGCGCATGACGATAAAGGATTGGTGTATTTTAGGATGTTAGGATCAGAAGTAATAGTAAGTAAGAATCTTATAAATCAATTTAAAAAAAATTATTTGTAAAATGGAAGAATTTATCAACTTAATAAATGCTGATGTTGTGTATAAAGCTATTGATTCGTTCAATGATTTTCGAATTAAGCTTTATGAGAATATGCTGGGTGATACAGACAACAAGACGGCTATTGAACTAAAGCAAGCAATTGAGTTGGTGATAAATAACAATAATACTTATGTCCCATCCGATGAAGTTGTTGTCTTATGTGATGTGCTTATTCAGGAGATAATGGAGCAGTATGCCTGTCGTTTCAATGCTGTTTATTTCGAGAAGAGTATCAATCTGTTAGTATGTGCTTTCGAAATGTGTAAAAGACAAAAGTCTCCTATATTAGTTATTGAGTCTATCTGGGAAAAGGAGGATCACACTCAGTATTCAAGTGGAATTTGCAGTATACTCTTAAATCCAGCCCAATCATCATTTAACAGGGTGTTAGCTAGCCTTCAGGCACTAAAAAAGGAACAACCTTCAAGCAAAATTTCATACATAGAGATAGTTGATTCTGAGTCATTTGACATCCAGAAAATATATAAATATAAGAATGATAAAATATTTTGGGGATGCGTAAATGATGAACTAGAACTGAAACCATCCCAATTGTTGCCGATTATAAAAGCTACCACATGTGTTTCCGAGAAGTTTATACCTGCCAATTGTAATATATCGGCAACAATAAAACAACAGATATTACAAACCGAAAGAGGGGGTGTCTCTTACGAAAGCTTACCTTGGTTGAGCAACTCAAGAGAATCTTCTCTCTCAGTATTAGTTCATGGAACAGAAAATCGGAGTTTTCTGGTTTCTGAGGTGAAAAATAGTTTATGGGTTAATAAACCCTATATGCTCCATACATTCCCTTTTATGCTTTTTCTGGAAGGGACAGATTTTAATGATGTAAGGAATAAATTAACATCAATGGAGTCCGATATAAATAAGGCTCTTGATTTATTTGATTTATCAAAGAAGTTTTATTATAAACTATCGAAGAATGAGAACTTGTTTCGTTTAGTTATATGTGGAAACAATAAGGAAGATTTGTTGAATGAATGCCGTTTTATCAAATTACGTCTCGAATATTGTTTTTTGAAGAATATAGAATGTAAGACCCCTCTGGGCTCTTATTTCACACCTACTCCATTGGGTATAAATGGCAAAGTTGTATTTGTTTATCCTGGTATAGGGAATGCCTACGTGGGTATGGGAAAGGATCTCATACATATGTTCCCCGGCATAATATCCGTTCTGAATAAATACACATACCGTTTGCAAGACTTTTTTCACTCAAGCCAAATATTTCCCGATGGCTTGTCGTATAGAGATAAAGAACAACTCAAATCTGTAAATGCAGAAATTGCTAAAGATACGATTTCAGTTAGTGAGTGTGGAACTAGTTATGCTGTATTATATACCACATTATTGAAATCCTTTTTTAATATAGAACCGGATTTTGTGATGGGCTATAGTATGGGTGAAGTGGGTATGTATGCATCACAAAATATCTGGCAGAATGTTGCTATGTTGAGTGAAAACATACGTACCTATCCAACATTCAAATCCCAGTTAACTGGAAAGATGGAAGTCTTGAAATATAATAAGGCTATTACTTCATGGAGATCTTACTCTTTGTTGGCCTCAATTCAAAAGGTTGTTGATTTAGTGAGCCTCTATGAGAATGTGTATATAACCATGATAAATACTCCAAACAATGTTGTAATAGCAGGAAGCCCCTCGCAATGTCAGCAACTTGTGGATGATTTAGGTTGCACAAGCATCCCTTTCGATTTTAATTTAATTATTCACTGCCCGTTGGTTCTTCCTGAATATAAAAATATTTCAGATATGCATACATTGGACATTGCAAGAGAATCATACGGGGTAAAAATATATTCGACATCTATTTATAAACCTGTTCCTATATTTAGTAAAACAATCGCAATAAGCATAGCCAAAGCTTTTTCCGAAGTTGTTGATTTTCCAAAATTGGTAAATAACGTATTTGACGACGGTGGAAGAATTTTTATTGAAACTGGGCCTCAGCAAACTTGTACCACATGGATAAATAAGATATTGAAAGACAAAGAACATTTGGCTTTGCCATTGAATATAAAAGATATGAAGGATAGCATTGTCCTAAGCAGAATGATATCGAAACTATTCTGCAATCATGTAAATGTTAATCTGGATATATTATATATGAATTAATAGTTAGTTATGAGTGATATCGCCATCATCGGATTGTCATGTTTAATGCCTGACGCAAAAAATTACAATGAATTTTGGGATAACCTTATTCTGAATAAATCTTCGATACGGGAAGCTGATAAAAATCTGTATGGAGATGAACCGTCGTTTTATAAGGCAAATAGCAAAGGACAAGCTGACCGATGTTATTGTACAAAAGGTGGATTTATCCCGGACATAACATTGGATACGACAAACTTTCTGATTCCGTCGGATGAAATCGAAAAGATGGACGATATGTATAAGTGGGCATTGTCGACAGCCTCTGAAGCTTTAGATGACAGCGGATACCGGAACAATGCCGATGTGTTGGCAAACACGGGCCTGGTACTTGCCAATTTGTCTTTTCCCACAAAATATTCGAACCAATTATTCGTCCCGATTTATTATCGTGCTTTAACAGACGAATTAGCGAAAGTGTCGAATATTCAGTCGTTACAATCGGTCGATTATCAGAAGTACGACAATATATCTTTGAATAACAGAAGGATATCAGGATTCAGCTCGTCATTTATATCCAGAGCAATCGGATTATCAGAAAATCATTTCACTATCGATGCGGCTTGCGCTTCTTCTTTATATTCCATAAAACTAGCTTCGGACTATTTATCTAGAGGAAAGGCCAGAATGATGCTTGCCGGATCGGTGAGTGGCGCTGATCCTCTATTCGTAAGTATGGGTTTCTCTATTTTTCAGGCACTACCAGGCAATCAAGAAACACGCCCGTTTGATGCTGATTCTCAAGGGCTAATCCCTTCTCAAGGAGCTGGTTTTTTTGTTCTTAAACAATTAGAAGATGCCATACAAGACCATGATAAAATTTATGCTGTAATAAAAGGTATTGGACTTTCGAACGATGGCAGAGGTGTTTCAGTTTTGAGTCCAAGGGCAGAAGGCCAGGTATTAGCATTCGAAAGAGCATATAAGGACGGTTTAGATGCCGATAATATCCAATATATAGAATGTCATGCAACCGGAACCCCATTGGGAGATCAAATAGAACTGGACTCAATAGAGCAATTCTTCGGTACAAAATCGGGCCCGGCACCACATCTGGGTTCTGTCAAATCGAATATCGGGCATGCCCTTACATCTGCTGGAACGGCTGCACTCATAAAGGTAATACTCGGTATGAAAAATGGAGTCATACCGGCGACGATAAATATTCAAAATCCCATATCATCTAAAAATAAATTGATAGGCGGCAAAAAAATTGTATCATCCAATATTGCTTGGCCTCAAAAAGGAGGAAAAGCCAAGTATGCAGCCATAAATTCATTCGGATTCGGAGGTAGTAATGCTCATTTAGTAATATCGGATTCTATTGAAACAAATGGTGAGGTCCAAGAAAAAAGAAAGCCTCTTTCGCAATTAGCTATAGTCGGGATGAGTATGCTTTGTGGAGGTTGTAAAAACTTAGAAGAGTTTTATCATTCTATTTATCAGGGGAAACAGCATTTTTCTAATTTGAAAGGGAATCGATGGAGAGGTTTCGAAAACGATACAAAATTGCTGGAAGAATACGGCCTGACGAGAATCCAACTAAAAGGTGCATTTATTGATGCTTTCGAAATAGATTATTTGAAACTAAAGATTCCTCCCAATGAAGAGGACAGACTGATACCTCAGCAATTGTTAATGCTTAAAACGGCTGATGATGCAATAAAGAATGCTTGTTTAAAAGAAGGACGAAATGTAGCTGTTATTGTTGCAATGGAAACCGAACTATCTCTGCATCAGTATCGAGGACGTATCAATATTCTGCCTCAGAGCAACAAATTCTTAATTCAGGATAATGCTGACAATAAGAGAAGAGATGCAATTGTAAATATACTTAAAGATAGTTTGCAAAAGATAGTAACTACATCTCAGTATACAAGTTACATTGGTAATATTATGGCTTGTCGGATTGCCTCATTATGGAATTTCTCCGGGCCGGCATTTACAATTTCAGCAGAAGAAAATTCTGTATTCAAGGCATTAGAAATTGCACAAATTCTATTGGACAATAATGAGGTCGAAGCTGTTGTGATAGGAGCTGTAGATCTGTCAGCAGGGTTTGAGAATATCTTATTAAAGAATAAAGAATACAAACTAAATTCAGATAATTACTCTATCTCGATAGAAAAAGACGCAAACGGGTGGTTAATAGGAGAAGGCTCAGGGGCGATAGTTGTAAAAAAAATAAAAGATGCCGAAGAAAAAGGAGATACAATCTACTCAACAATCGAATCAATAAACTTTTCAAGATCTGTATCGAAACAGTCGATAAAAGAATCACTTCTCAAAAGTATTGATGCCGCTAAAATTAATGCTTCAGATATTGGCTATGTTGAATATTCATCAATAGGAATTGCCAGATATGATCGTCCAGAGATAGAGGCTATTTCTGAAATTTTTGTGAAGGATAAAAATGTAGGTTGTACGCTGGGGAGTATAAAGTCTAATGTTGGTAGCATGGGAGTAGCATCGGGTATTGCCGCGATTGTAAAAAATGCCCTTTGCCTGTTTCATCAATTTATCCCGCCTGTTCCAAATTGGAGTTCATCTAAATATCCGGAGATAACAAATTGCTCCTCATTAAATTTTCCCATAGAGTCATACCCTTGGTTATCTTCATCCAAAAATCGATATGCCGCCATCAGTAACATAAGTTTGGATGGCATATATTGTAGTGTTGTGATGAAAGATTATCGTAATCATGTCAATTCTATAAAAAAAATAAGACAATTCAGTTTTCCTTATTTATTAATTTGTTGTAACGACAGCCTCGATAGTCTTCTTGACGAACTTAATATATTGTATACAACTATCTCTGAGAATAATATTCGAAGTATAATCGCAAGCAATATTTTAAAATATAATGATAACACCAAAGGATATAAATACCGAATAGCACTTGTTGGGAATAATAAAGATTGCTTGAAATCCGAAATTGAAAGTGCTCTTATTAATCTCAAGCTTGCTCTTTCGAAAAGTAAGCAATGGATTTCGGTAAAAGGGAGCTGTTGTTACGAAAGAGATAATAAATGCAAACCCAAAGTTGGATTTGTGTATCCGGGTGGGTATAACTCATATGTAGGCTTGGGGAAAGATATATTTCAGTTATTTCCGGAGCTTTCAGACTTGGTACAGTCTTATACGTCAGATATTGGAGATATCCTTCATAAGGATATTGTTTATCCTAAAACTCAAAAAGGATTGAAGGAAACTGATTTTGATAATCTGAATAAAGAATTCTCCAAGGACTCGATTGCTATGTTTGAGAATGGGATTAGTATGTCAGTCCTTTACACATTGATTTTAACTAAAGTACTCGGTGTTATCCCAGACACAGCTTTGGGTTATAGTATGGGAGAAGTCTCGATGCTTTATTCTCTCGGAGTATGGGGAAATAGCGAAGAAATGAGCAAACGGCTCCGTAATTCGTCTGTATTTAACAACCGATTGGCCGGAAATATGGATGTCTTGCGGGAGATATGGAACATTGGGCCTGATGAAAAAGAAATTTGGTGTACTTATGTTGTAAAAACAAGTGTCGAAACATTGAATACTGTAATAAGCAATTATAGCAAGGTCTTTCTTCTTCTGATTAATACAGAGAAAGAACTAATTATAGCAGGGAACAGGGAACAATGTACAACACTAATTGAAGAATTAAACTGTTTATCATTCGAAATTACAATGTCTGATACTGTACATTGTGATATTGCTAAAATTGAATACGACAATCTGAAATATCTCCATGAATCACCTGTTAATAAGATAAATAATATTAATTTTTATACAGCTTCTTCATATTCAAAATTCGATATAGACAGTAAAATAATTGCTGAAAATATTGCTATAATATATGGAAAGACTATAAATTTTCCTCAACTAATCAATACTGTATATGATGATGGTGTCGGGGTTTTTATTGAGGTTGGAGCGAGAAATAATTGTAGTTCGTGGATTGATGAAATACTTGGACAAAAAGAACATCTAGTTATGCCTGTCAATCAAAAAGGGGTTCCAGACAGAGATTCTATAATCAGACTGATTGCAAAATTGTTTTCGTATGGTATAAATCTTAATCTAAAAAATATATACCCTTCGGCTGATATGGATGAGGAAAAACCGTCTTTGATAAGAGAGACATTGAATGGCGGACAGGCATTAACCTCGGTATTGTCGTCAGAAAGTAATAAAAGATTATTAAGAGAATTGCCGGGAGATATTACTGAAAAAAACATACTGGACAATAATATATATACTCAAAAGGTAAATAAAAATTCTATTGTTAATAAGAATATTATAATGGAAGAAAAGAAAAATAAAAACTCAATTCCTCCTTCTCCTTTGCTCGAAAACCTGATTCGAATTACAGAATTGCAGATAAATGTTCTTAAATCTCGCCATAAGTCTATAAAGACACTAGGGAATATTCTGACAAATAACAACATATATCGACCCGATGTAAAGGAAATAGCAGCCCGTAGAGGCCACCCGCAAATTTCGGTTAGCACTGAGATGGACTCGCATGCTGTATTCAGAAATACTCAAAACGATACCATTGCTTTTGAGCGAAAAGATAATACTAAGTCCTGTGTCTGGGATTCCGATGATCTGTTAGAGTTTGCTTCAGGTAATATTTCTAAAATTTTCGGACCTGAATATGCCGTTATTGATACCTACGCAAGACGAGTACGGCTACCTATGCCTCCTTATCTGTTGGTAAGCAGGGTTACTAAAATAGATGCTAAGATGGATAAGTATGAACCTTGTAGTATGATTACTGAATATGACATACCCTACAATGCATGGTTCTCAAGAGAAGGTCAAATCCCTTGGGCTGTTTCGGTTGAATCCGGACAATGCGACCTGTTGCTGATAAGTTATTTGGGTGTTGATTTTCAGAACAAAGGAAAAAGAGTATACCGATTATTAGATAGTACATTGACTTTTCTGGATACTATACCTAAAGAAGGTGAGACGCTTCGTTATGAAATAAAAATAAACTCTTTTGCAAGAAGTGGTGAAAGCCTGTTGTTCTTTTTCTCATATGACTGTTTCGTTGGCGATAAAAAGATATTGGTGATGACCAATGGATGTGCCGGATTCTTTTCCAATGAGGAATTGCAAGCGGGAAAAGGAGTCGTTTACAGTGAAAAAGAATCAGAAGTGCAAAAGAATGCCACGAAGTTGTCTTTTGCTCCACTGATCACTTCCACTAAAACGTCATTCGGTAAAAGAGATTTAATTTATTTAGTGAATGGCGATATTGCAAAATGCTTTGGGGATAAGTATCTGGATATAAACATGTTTAACCCCAAGCTGTCTTTTGCTACAGAAGAAATGCTAATGCTCGATACTATCCTTAACATCGATATCAAGGGAGGGCATTATGGCATTGGATATATTGTTGCCGAAAAAAAATTGTATCCTGGCGATTGGTATTTCCCCTGCCATTTTAAAGATGATCAGGTTTTGGCCGGATCGTTAATGGCTGAAGGTTGTGCCCAATTATTAAAATTTTACTTATCCTATATCGGATTACCTGTATTAACTACCAATGCCCAATTTGAACCTATTCCCGATAAATCGATGAAAGTTAGATGCAGAGGGCAAGTGACACCTCAACATTCTTCCTTAAAGTACTTAATGTATATAAAAGAAATAGGTGTGAGCCCAAGCCCTTATGCTATTGCGGATGTAGAAATATTATGCGAGGATAAAATTGTTGTTTATTTCGAAGATCTGGGGATGCAGCTCCACGAAAAAAATAAAGGTTTAATATCATATTCCAAGAATAATGTGCTATTTGATGAAGAAGATATTACGCAATTCGCTAAAGGATCTATTGCAAAATGTTTCGGCGACGAATATAAGATTTATGACAACCGGCAAGCTCCACGTACTCCTAATGGAGATCTCCAACTCATATCCAGAGTAATAAAGCTGGACGCGACAAAAAGAGATTTCAAAAAAATATCCACCATTGTATCAGAATATGATGTGCCCAGTGATGCATGGTATTTTACTCAAAGATATAGCCAGAACGAAATACCTTATTCCATATTAATGGAAATTGCACTTCAACCATGTGGTTTTTTATCAGCCTATATGGGTTCTTCTTTCATATATTCTGATGTAGATTTTTATTTTCGGAATTTAGATGGTGATGGAACAATATTGAAAAAAGTAGATGTAAGAGGCAAAACTATTACAAATACTGCAACTTTGCTGTCGACCAATGCTTTTGCCAATACAATTATCCAGTCATTTAAATTTGAGTTATCTGTTGGCAATGAGGTATTTTATACAGGAAGTGCTGTTTTCGGATACTTCTCGCAACAAGCTCTGAAAAATCAATCGGGTTTGAATCAGAGTGAAAGAACCAATCCATACTTAAGAGATAATCACTTGCAGGCTAAAGATACAAAAACAATAGTCCTAAAAGCTTACTATGAAAGTGGCAGGTCTGATAAATATTACTTCGACTTACTGCAAAGTATCTCTATAAACGAAAATAAAGGACAATTCGATAGAGGATATGTCTTAGCTCATAAGTCGATAGAAGAGAACGACTGGTTCTTTAGATTCCATTTCTTTGGAGATCCAGTCATGCCTGGCTCCCTTGGAGTGGAAGCGATCATACAGGGAGCATTGACCTATTGCTTAGAAACCTCGAAAGGGAAAAACATGAACTCTCCAAACATTACCATAATCGGGAATAACAAAATATCGTGGAAATACAGAGGGCAATTAACCCCTGAAGACAAAAGAATGGATATTGAAATAGATATAAAAGAAGTGTATGAAAGGAGTAATAGAATAGATGTATCCTATAACGCCAGTGTCTGGAAAGAAAATATAAAAATATACGAAGTAACTAATATCACGATGAGTATTAATGATTAAAATTTGAAGAAATTGTATTATGCATAACGATGTCTATATATTGAATCGGTCGATTATCGACAAAATAAACTTGATAGAAAAAATTAAAAGACTCGATCAGGCGTATTTTCTATTACACGAAGAAGGCGATTACCATTTGGTTGAGAATGATGACAGCCGATGTTGGCCAGATTACAATAACATTATTGCTTTTATACCGCCGCTAAAGAAGAATTTTCTAGGTAGCTCCGAATTTCAGAAAACCTATAAATGTAAATATTCGCACTATGTGGGAGCAATGGCCAATGGAATATCTTCGGCAAATATGATTATTGAATTAGGACGAAATGATATGCTAGGGTCATTCGGTTCGGGAGGCCTGCAACTATCGGTTATCGAGGAAGCTATTCTGAAAATAAAAAATATGATTGAGGGAAAGCCCTATATCTTTAACTTGTTATATAATCCCAAAGATCCAAAAATGGAGAGGGAGACTGTTGATCTGTATATTAAGCATGGAATTACACAAATCGAAGCAGCTGCTTATATGCTCATAACACCTTTTCTTGCCTACTATAGGGTTAAAGGCTTGAGAAAAAATGAAAAAGGTGAGGTCATTATTAAAAACAGAATAATAGCAAAGATATCGAGACGCGAAACGGCAGAGATATTTTTAAACCCGCCACCATTAAAACTCTTGACCTCGCTACTCTCCGATGCATTGATTTCGGAAGAGGAATTTAATCTGTCGCAAAGAATACCTATGGCTGACGATATAACGGTTGAAGGTGATTCGGCTGGCCATACCGATAATCGCTTGTTATTGTCAATGTTTCCATCTATATATTTATTGCGTAATGAATATATGAATAAGTATAAATATGCCATTGATATTAGAATTGGTGCCGCCGGAGGTATAAGCACACCCTATGCCGCTATCGCCGCATATTCGATGGGTGCAGATTATATTGTCACGGGTAGCATCAACCAGACTTGTGTTGAGTCAGGTGCATCACTTTACACAAAAAAACTGCTGTCGCAAGTATCAGATACGGATATTACAATGGCTCCTGCTGCGGATATGTTCGAGCAAGGCGTAAAATTACAAGTACTCAAAAAGGCAACATTCTTTCCTATCAGAGCACAAAAACTCTACGTAATTTATTCAAATTACAATAGTATAGATGATATACCAGACAAAGACAGAGAAGACTTGGAAAAAAACATATTCCGTAAAACTCTGGAACAGGTTTGGAGCGAAACATGCGCATTCTTTCAACAAGTAAATCCAACAGTAATCGTAGAAGCAATGAATAACCCGAAAAAGAAGATGTCTCTCATTTTCAGATGGTATCTCGGATTATCTTCCAGATGGTCGAATCAGGGTGTTCAGGGCAGGGAAATGGATTATCAAATCTGGTGCGGACCCTCAATTGGGGCATTTAATAGCTGGGTCAAAGACTCTTTTCTTGAAAATCTGGATAACAGACGTGTTGCATTGGTGAACGAGCAAATAATTAATGGGGCAGCATATTTGTCAAGGCTCAGAAACCTAAACCAGTCAGGCTTTAAAATACCAAATTCGGCATATTATTTTCACCCTGAAGTGTTACCTGTTTTATAAATTATTGATATGAATAAAAATCGAGTCGTTATTACTGGGATGTCAATGATTACACCAATCGGGATCGGAATCGATAATTATTGGAATAGCGTATTGAAATCAAAATCTGGAATAGATCTGGTTACACGTTTTGACACAACAGAATATCGTTGCAAAGTGGGTGGCGAGGTCAATGATTTTGATATCACCCAAATAATTCAGGATAATGATATATTGAATGACCGGTTTGATCGTTCTACAGGTTTTGCATTAGCAGCAATTGATATGGCTATGAGAGATGCGAACCTTTCAGATGCGGATACGTATCATGAAATGGGATGTTATGTGGGGATTGCCCTTGGTGGGGCAGAAAGCGGTGAAATAGGATACAAACAATACATGACAAACAAATCTGGTTACCAAGATCCCTATCTGTATCATAGCAATATTCCTAATGGATGTATGTATTATATAAATAAAATGTTTCGCTTCGGAGGTCCCTGTCACACATTATCTACAGGGTGTACATCTAGTACTGATACTATTGGGCAGGCTTATAGAGCAATAAAAACAGGGAAAGTTTCGACTATAATTGTAGGTGGAACAGAAGCCCCGATTACGCCGTTGACATATTCTGCATTCGGAAATATTAAAGCATTGTCATTTAACACTTATGAGCCACAGAAATCCTCCCGGCCATTTGATCAGAACAGAGATGGCTTTGTACCGAGCGAAGGTGGTTGTTTTCTAGTCTTGGAATCTCTTGATAAAGCGTTGAATAGAAATGCAAAAATATATGCTGAAGTATTAGGTTTCGCCAGTTCTGCCAACGCATACAATATGGTACATCCACATCCTGAAGGTACTCAAAATATAAGAGCAATAGAGTTAGCATTGGACGAAGCCAATCTTCTCCCTTTTCAAATAGATTACATAAATGCACATGGAAGCTCTACCAGGTTGAATGATTCCATAGAAACAAAAATTATCAAAAAGGTTTTTAATGAACATGCATATAAACTTAAAATCAGTTCAACAAAATCGATGGTCGGACATATGTTAGGAGCAGCAGGAGCTATTGAAATAGCAACGACCTGTTTAGGCATTTTCAATTCAGTGATTCCACCAACAATCAATTATGAAAATCCTGACCCAGAATGCGATTTAAATTATACCCCTAACCATCCTGTAAGCAAAGATATAGAATACGCGATGTCTAATGCGACAGGCTTCGGAGGATTAAATTCGGTCATTATACTAAGAAAATACTCTTAACGATGAAGAATAATAAAATATATATATTAGAAAGATCGATAAATCATGCTTTGGGAAAAACTATTGAAGAAATATGTGATTGGTACAACAACGAATCAGCAATTCCATTAATAGACTCGACAGAACTATATCAGGAGAATATGATTAAGATGCCTATTTTAAAAAATCAGAATAAGTTGTCCATAACTCCGAATATTCTTCGGAAAATGGATGCATTCTGCGCCTATTGTGTCGATGGAATAAATGATATGAGCATCGAATCATATCCTAAAGAAAGGATGGGCCTTTTTCTTGGTTCGTGTTTAGGTGGATTAAGTACTGCCGAACGGGAAATCAGAATATTAGAAAATGAAGGTCCTGGCAGGGTTAGTCCTTTTTTAAGTATAGCAATGTTCTATAGCAGTAGTATCAGTCAGATTTCTATCATTTATAATATAACAGGTCCCAGTTATTTATATTCAGATGGTTTCTTATCCGGATTCTCGTCCATTATACATGCGAGTGAATCAATAAAGGAAAATGTAATACCCATATCCATTGTGGGGGCTTCGGATATGCCATTTTCTCCAACTTGTGTTAAAGCATATAATGACATCGGGCTACTTGAACAGAATAACTATGTAACAGATGGTTCAGCGATGTTATTGCTTGGTACAGAACAGTATATCGAAGACAAGGATTGCGTTGAAATAGCCGGGTTCGGATATGGTTATTTCCATCCTGATAAAATAGAAGATTCCTTAAACAAGGCTTTACAAGAATGTTTGGCTTCAAGTATGGTGAGTAAGGAAGAGATAGATCTGGTAGTTCTTTCGGACAACTATTTTGAGGATCAGAGAGAACGTGAGTTTAACTTCTTTTCTACTCTGTTGGATGCACAATATTTATCCTTGTCAAAATTGTTAGGAAATTCCTTTAGTGCGACGTCTGTTCAGAAGTTGTTGATTGCAGAAAGCATATTACTAAATAAGAATTTGCCATTCAATATGAGAGACAATAGCGTTGCGACAATCATTCTTTCCAGTATAGATATTTCGGGAAATTGCATCATGATTATATTGAAGAAATAATAATAAAATATATAGGAATATTGATAACGAAAAATATAATAAAATGAAATTCAACTTATTAAATGACTCCGATTTTTTTAATACCAAGATTACCAATTATCTTGTTCGTCTCGTTGGTTTAAAAAAAATAACCAAAAAATTTTGGTATCGTTGGCTCGCTCATGGTGCAGACTATGGTGACATTGTAACGGTTATGTCAAAAGTAAAGACATTTGAACAATGGCTCGATGAATGGACTGCTCTTGCCATTAAATACGAAGAAAGTGCGAAAGAAACAGTTGGATTGAGTGCACAAAACTTTTATCTAAAAGCATCCGTATATTATTATTTAGCCCAGTGGGCCGTTTTTGATGTTACTAAACAAAAAAAGGAAGCGTACATAAAATCAAAAGAATGTTTTCTAAAAGCTAATAAGACTCTACAAGTACCTGTTAGGGAAGTATTTTTTGACTATAATGGACAAAAATGTCCGGGATATTTACGAATACCCGGAAATAAGGAGAAAACGCCTTGTGTTATATTTGTTCATGGTATGGACTCGGCAAAAGAAGAAGTTTATTGGACAGAAAAGGAAGCTGTGGAAAGAGGCGTTGCATCATTTTATTTTGATGGGCCGGGTCAGGGCGAATTATATATAATGAATGAGGTATTGTGGAAAGAAGACTTTGATGATGTTATTACCAAAGCAATTGATTATGTATCTAGTATACCCGAAATAGATAATGACAATATTTTTATTTGCGGAATGAGCTGGGGTGGCTATTGGGCATTGAAGATGGCCTCAAAGGATAAAAGAATCAAAGCATGTTGCTCGCTCGGAGGCCCTCCCAGCTCCAAACATTTCAGCACATTACCCATACCGATTCAGATGCGATTCAGAAAATTATTTAACAAAGAGAACGAAAGTGTTAATTCTGAATATGCTCAAAGCATTTTTAATAAAATGAATTTAGATGACGATATTCAGAATATAAAGTGTCCGACACTAATAATACATGGAAAAAAAGATCCTCTCGTACCCTATGCTCTTGTCGAAGAAATGGTCGATAAACTCACGTGTGATAAGACTTTCAAAGTATATGAAGATGGCGATCACTGCTGTACTCAATACGCAAGCGAAGTCAGGAATCTGGCCGCAGACTGGATGGTAAAGAAACTCATCGTATAAAATTATAGATGCAAGTTCTATATTGTCTGTTTCTTCTCAGAATATTGATGATATTAATTTAAACAAGCTATATATAAGTTCTCTATGAAAAAGAAATATTTGTTGAGTGTAGTAAGCTCTGTCACAATAGAAAAAGACATTGCTTTTGTGAGCAATGCGGTTTGTAACATTGAAAGATGGAGTACTCTTTCCAAAAATTTTGAAGATTCGGAGATACTCATAAATTCTGGCAATCGTATGTTAACGAGAATACAGTCACATCACAATTCAATGTCTTTCGAAAGATACACTTATCGGGAGATATTCCCCGAAAATCATATGTACTTTAGGCATTTAACAACAAAGTTTCCAATAAAGACACATTATGGAACTTGGAATTTCAATCGGATTGATGAGATGAAAACAGAAGTGCAATTGGAACATATCTTTAAGCTATCTTGTGGCATACTGGGATATATATTCGGAAAGTTTATAATTTCCCCTTTTTTCTTCAAATATCCGGTAAAAAAGATGTTACTTGATTTTAAACAGAATATTGAAAAACAAAAAGGATGAGACAGATTATTAAAATAGCAATCAGAAGTATAAAAAGAAACATCAGGCGGACAATAATTACGATTATTACCATCTGCATAGGAGTTTTTGTTATTGTCGTTGTTCAAGGCTTTCTTGATGGATTGCATGAAGGCTTGGTCAATAATATAACGAAAAGTCGTACAGGCCATATCAGCTTCTTCCTAAAAGATTATTCTACGTCAGAAGAATCTTTTAATCTTGATTTGACCCTTAACAATGACATTGTAAATCATATTTTAACGAATAAAGAAGTATCAATAGAGCATCATACTAAGCGCCTGACTTTTGGTGGAATGCTCAATTTCGGAGAACGATCTTCCATGTTTGTTGGAATGGGAGTTGAGCCCGAAAAAGAAAGTTTAGTCTGTCCGTATTTATTGGATAATATAGTTGATGGTAGATACCTTAATTCGGAACAAGATAACGAAACTGGAGTTGCCGAGGCCGTGATAACTTCATCATTGGCGAGAAGTCTCAATGTTAAATGTGGAGATGTACTAACCATCTTGTCGAAAACAAAATATGGCGCTTTAAATGCTATCGATATTGAGGTCGTAGGATTGCTGACAGACCGGTTACCACTGAGTAATAGTAAATTAGTATTGCTTCCTATTTCTTGTGTACAGTTTTTGCTGCAAATGGAGTCTGAATTTACCGAGTTTACAGTTACTCTTAATGATGTAAAAAAGATAGAAAAAGTCGAATCTATTTTGAATGCTAAACTACCGACATTAGATATCGTCCCTTGGTATGTTTCGGCAAAAATATTCAAAGATATTATGAATTTACAAAATGCAGTTTTTCTTATAGTGATGATTGTGCTACTCATTATCGTTGTATCCAGCATTGTTAACACAATGCTTATGTCTGTATACGATAGAGTTAAAGAAATAGGTACGATGTTGGCTATCGGAATGCTCCGCCGCGATATTATTATTCTTTTCTTAACCGAGACTATTTGTTTGGGTTTGTTTGGCGGAATTATAGGCCTCATCATTTCGTCTTTCACCATTTTATATTTCAATGTAAATGGATTTAGTTATATCGTTGCACCTGGAACCGATTTCCCATTGGTTATTTATCCAATATTGAATGTATCCAATCTTATTTTTGCATTCATATTTTCAATCTTTGCATCTATCATATCTGCTGCATATCCAGCATATAAAGCAGCTTCTCTTTTACCAACTGTTGCATTACGCAATGATAATTAATGAAGTATATGAAGAAATTGATTATAATAGTAATGAGTTTTATTTTCTTTCCTTGGATATTAAATGCTCAAGAGAAAGCAGATGAAATTGTAAGAAATGTTGACAAAATATTAGGTCCAGGTCCATTTGTAGGAGAGATTACAATGGAAAGCTTCCAATCGAACGGTAAGTTTATGAGATATGAAATGAAAATCTATCATAAGACGAAAGATTCGGTATTAGTTGAAGTATTATCTCCCGAGATAGAGAAAGGTCGAAAAATTCTTCGAATAAAAAATAAGGTCTGGATGTATATGCCTTCTGTAAAAAGAACGATTCAGGTATCTCAAAAGGACGAAGTATTGGGAAGCGATTTTAGCAATTATGATTTGACCAATCTGAGTTTGATTGATGATTATAATTCTGTAATAGACAGTACTAGCAATACAAATTATTATCTACATCTGAAAGCTGTAAGCCGTAGTATAAATTACGACATGATAAAAAGTACAGTCCGTAAAAAAGATAACATGCCTTTAACCAATGAGTTTTATACGTCTACTAATAAAAAACTCAAAACGCTAAATTTTTCTGATGTAAAAAACTATGGTCGTGGAATTCTTCGTCCTTCGGTACTTACTATGATAAACAGTCTTGTCCAAAATAAAAAAACCATTGTTAAGTATAATACATTTAAGTATAATGTCCCTATCAATGATGCTTTATTTAATAGAAATACATTTGCTGATTTTTAGAAATGGTTTAAACTTTAGTCAATAAAATATTTAAACAATTTCTTAATAACGAATGAAATGAAAAACATTTATTATTTTAATTCCAGATACTTAGTATTTTTTAGTGTCGTATTTTTGAGAGTTTTTCTAGGTTCAGAAGTGGATGCACAGGTAAAGGAGGTTCCCATACAGATCAACTCTATTGAAGAGACTCCACTGGAGGAGGAGACTAATATTATCGAGGATGAAACGATCATTAATGAAGATGCAAATAATGATAATATCTTTGACAAAATGAATATTAAATATAGGGGTTTTGTACGTGTTCGAAATTACAACAATTTCAGAGATAATAAATATTTTCCATTGAATATTCGTAAACAGGAAATCATTTCAACTGCCAATATAAATCTGAATAAAAACTTGAAAAACATCAGTTTCATATTCGATGGAGAGCTTAATTATAAGCATTTTGACAATGAAGATGATTTTTTATTCAACGAAATTTATTCATCTTATTTTTATAAAAACTTTCATATATCAGGAGGTAAGAAAGTAGTAAACTGGTCGTATGGTTATGCATGGAGTCCTTCTGATATGATTAATAATAGACGAGATCCATTAGATCCATCCGAAAGAAGAAAAGGTACAGATATATTAAGTGCAGAATATATGTTTAAAAACACATCTGTAAATGTGATTCTCCAGCTTGACTCAATAAAAGTGAATAAGCACATCAAATTAAGTCAGGATATAAGAGCAATCAATACAACAATAGGAAGCTATTTTAGTGAAATGAGTTTTCCCGATGAATCCAAAACCCAATATTGGGGAGTTATGGGGAAAACTCATTTTAATAATAATCTTGATTTTTATTTTGAAACTCTTTCGCATAAAGGTAGAAAAGCGATGCTGGCAAGAGAAGCGACATTGCCTACTGGAAATATTTATTTTTTCGAAAAAGACTCATTAAAATCAAATAAAAATGTAATGTCGTATCTTATTGGGTTGAGCTATGCTTCGTTAAATTCCAATTTTATGTTCATATTGGAATATTATAGAAATGGCAGTGGCTACAATAAGACAGAGAAGAACAATTTTTTTGATTATGCTTCCATCTTATCCTCTAAAACTGAACTATCTGATCCAGAAAAGATATATGCTGTACAATTTAATAATATAAACAGACAGAATTATATGCGAGATTATTTGTTCTTGTCGACCACAAAAACAAATAGTTCCAGAAATATAGAATATGGACTGAATGCGATATGGTCTATCAACGATAATAGTTTTGTTATAATACCTCAATTCAAATACATTTTTTTCAACCAATTGACAATCATGGCAAGACTAACCTCTTTTTTAGGTTCCAACAAATCAGAGTTTGGGGCTAAACCAATCTCTAATACAGCGATGGTTGATGTAAGTTATTTCTTTTAATAATATATAAAGTAAGCATAAGATGAGTAATCGTGTCATTAAAATAAGGAATGTGAGCAAGACGTATCGCATAGGTCGGAATATAGATATACAGGCTTTAAAAGATATAAACCTTGACATAAATGCAGGTGATTTTGTTGCTTTAGTTGGTTCTTCGGGAAGTGGAAAATCTACACTACTAAACCTTATTGGATGTTTAGATAAGCCGGATGCTTCAGGGCAAATATTTCTGAACAACGAAGATGTTCTGACTAAGAGCAAAAAAGAGCTATCTCTACTGAGAAATAAGAATATCGGTTTTATATTCCAATCCTTTAATCTTCTTCCAGTATTGGATGTGTATGAAAATATTGAATTTCCTTTTCTGATTAATAAGAATTTATATACTAAACAAGAACGGAAAAACACAATAGATACTCTTATAGAACAAGTAGGATTGGGCAATTATAGAAAGCACAAATCGAATGAATTGTCTGGAGGGCAAATGCAACGGGTAGCTATAGCTCGTGCTTTGGCATTGTCCCCTTTGGTGGTTCTAGCTGATGAGCCCACTGCAAATTTGGATTCTGTAACAAGTAGAAATATACTCGAATTGATGCGCAAACTGAATGAAGAAAGAAATATAACATTCATTTTTGCAACTCATGATCCTTTAGTGATGGAGTTTACCAAACGAATAATAAGCTTAAAAGATGGGAAAATACAAGATTAGTTTATTTGTGATACTTTTTTTTCTTTCTCTTTCGGTCTGCAATTACGCTAACATACCAAATTTCGAAAGAGAATCTATTTTAGGAGGATTTTATCCAGTGATTCCAATAAATTCTACAGGTTATACTGTATTATTTATGGGTGGACTGAGTACAAGAGAGAGTAAACTGGATTGGTACAAGCAAATTATAAATAATAATATCGACAACATTAATATTTCCATTATTGTAGAGTTGTCTGAGTTGCCATTCTTTGCTCCAAAAAATAAAGTAAAAAGCAAAGTCAAAGAATGGTGCTATAGCTTGGGTATGGAACCTAAATACGTTTACAACATTTTTTATGAATGGTCCACTGAAATAAAGGATGCATTTCAAACAAATATCAAAATGGTAAGTCTTGTAATTCTAAAAAATGACGAAACATATTCAATAATTGAAGGCAAATATACTCCGCAAAAGATGGCCCAATTAAAAAACATACTCCAAAATAAAGTACGATGACAATTATAGATCTTTCTCAGCCTCTTGAAAATGTCTCCCACGACAAAGACCCGTCTATCAAATATATAAATCATCAAAAAGGCGGAAATTTGTTAGGTCTCCTTATTCTATTAAATGATTCTTTTATTGGAATCATCAAGAATATCTGTTTATACTTGCTCGGAATAAGGAAAATAACATATCAAGATTTTGCTAATAATGAGGGACTGGCCTGGGAAATTATTAAATCGGATTCCCACGCATCTACTCATTTGGATGCACCCTATCACTTTAGTTCTAAAACAAAGGGAAAGAAATCAATGACGATTGACGAGGTGCCATTACATTGGTGCATATCTGATGGTGTAGCAATAGACGTATCCAATATCAAAGGGAATATCATAAGTTTGTCGGACGTGACAAATTATTTAGACAAAATCAATTACACAATAAAGCCTATGGATATAGTCTTGTTTCATACAGGAGCTTCTAAGAAATGGAATACTCAGGAATACCCATCGGCTCATAAAGCAATCCCCCCTGATGTTATAAAATATTTGAGCAATGCTGGTGTAAAAATCATTATTTGTGATTCATTCACAATTGATGAGCCTTTCAATGTTATGCTTGAAAAGTATCTTTTAACTAAATCGAAAGATACTTTATGGCCTTCACATAAGATAGGAGCGGAGATTGAATACTTACATGTCGAAAATGCCACCAATATAGATCAGTTGTTAGATAGTCCTACTGGATATACAATATCTTGTTTACCCATAAAAATAAGAGAAGGTAGTGCTGGCTGGGTTCGATTAGTTGCAATAAAGAAATGAATATCACAAAAATTATTAAATATGGATTCTGTTTTGATTAAGATAAAAAATGAATCATGGGGGATATTATCATTGATAATGCTTATTGTATTGGGATATATAATTGTATTTATTATTCCTTCCTATTTATTGGATTTGAACGAAAAATTCATAATATCAAGACTTCCTCTCTTTCGAATAGCCGGTTGGTTATTGTTACCAATATCTATCCTAATTTGGTTGTCATCCATCGTGAATCTACGTCTTATAGGTAAAGGAACACCTCATCCTTATGTCAAAACGACTAGTGTTCTTGTCGTAGCAAAAACCTATAAATATGTTCGACATCCCATATATTTTGCATTGATATTATTTTTTATTTCACTTTTCCTACTTTATCAAAATCTGATATACATCATATATGCACTATATTCTACTATTTTGATCATCAATATAATAATACCTAGGGAAGAAAATACGTTAATACGGAAATTTCAGAATTATAAAACCTATAAGGAAATCACGTATATGCTTATTCCATTTGTTCGGACGTCTCGTATAAAAGGAGGGTATTGGCTTTTTTTTGTCGTATTCATAATGATGTTTCTGATTTATATATCGAGTCGTTTCAGATTAACTCATTTATCCGATACTTCAAAATTCATCTTATTTATATTAGGAACGATATTGATCGGTTCAGGTATTGTTGTATTCTTATGGTCAATAATGATACATTTACAACCATCGAAAAAAGGTCTAAAAACTGATGGCGTATATAGAATATGTCGAAATCCGATGTATTCGGGCATTTTCCACATATTTATTGGCATTATTTTCATCTTCTTTGATCCAATTTCGATAATATTATTTCCAATATTGTATGGCTTTGCCTACTATTATGTAGTTCGAATAAAAGAACCGAAACAGATGGAAAGATGGGGGGATGAGTTTCTTACATATAAAAATAGATTTCGGTTTATTTAAACAGAATTGCAATAATTATATCTATTAAAACGTGCCGTAAATCATAGGATCAGAATGATAGTTTTATATACTAAGATATTAGAAGATTTTCATAATGAACGATTAAATAGGTATATCCATCTATTTAACGCTGAACTTCAGGAGAAGATTTTAAAATATAAAAAATGGGATGATTGTCAACGTTCTCTTTTAGGATACGTTCTTTTATCGAACGGCTTAGAAAGATTGGGGATGTCAACTCATTTTATCAATGAGATTATGTTTAATGACTTTGGTAAACCCTACATAAAGGGATGCCCAATTTATTTTAATATAAGTCACTCAAAAGAGATTGTTGTCTGTGCATTAAGTAATCAAACTGAAATTGGCATTGATATTGAATATATTGAACCTATTTGTTTTAGAAATTTTAGACCTTTTATGCTTAGCTCAGAATGGTCTAAAATTAAAGAAGAAGATAATTGTTTAGATGAATTTTATCATTATTGGACTCAAAAAGAGGCAGTACTTAAAGCTGATGGATCAGGCTTAAGTACAAATTTGAGATCATTTGAAATAAAAAATGGAAGAACGTATATTAATAATGATTTTTTTTATGTAACTAATTTATACATAGAGGATAATTATTGTTGTAGTTTAGCTATAAAAAAATTGCATTATAGAAATATAACTATCGATTCAATATTCATTCTCTGATACATCTGATACAAGTAATATTGATGAATTCCATAAATATATAACTATCTGTAGGTCTTTTATCGTAGAGCCAAACACGTCCATCTCAACGCCACTCACTACCATCCACTCTCTATACAAAGTAAAGGGGCTTTGATCTGACTATTTTCGTCCTGCATTTATATTGATGCAATAATTCAACAATTAAATTATGGACGAAAAATTAAAAAACAAAGAAACACTTTTGGTCGTCAATAAAAGTGACGGTAATAAAGTAAAAGCAGTCAAGGGAGTAGATGATCAGGGTAATCTCGAATCTGTTGATCCAAAAGCAACCAATCAAGGTGAATTTATTCAGATTGATGAGAAAGCGGGTATTCTGGAAAACTTTTTCTCTAACCTCAAAAGGGAATTTCAAGACCCTACTCATTTCAATTTCTTCCGTTCTCCCATCGAGAAAATTGAGAATATCGCTTCTGCTTTAAAGGAAATGTTTAAAGATGAAGACGGTAATTCCGTCTTTTTATCCCAGAGCCGTGTCAATCCGGAGGATTTCAACAAACAGCAAAAGACACAAGATCAGTCCCAAGAGTACAAACCTGTCGATGAAAGCCGTATCAATTGGGGACAGTTGGAAAAACTCGGTGTTACCCGCGAGATGCTGGAAGAACAGGGGAATCTTAAAGCCATGCTTAACTGGCATAAATCACCGAACCTGATACAGGTAAACCCAACTTACGAAGGGATTGCATTTCAGGTACAGGCACGATTATCCTTTGAGGAAAACCCTGATGGCAGTATCCGTCTGAAAGCGGACAGCTATCAACCTGCTCCCACTCTGGATATTCCCTTTCATGGAACGACATTGACCGACGAAGACAAAAAGAATCTGCTGGAAACATCCAATGCCGGAAGGATCATTGAGCTTACAGGAAAGAACGGAGAGCAAATACCATCCTTTGTTTCTTTGGATAAACTGACTAACCGCCTCGAAGCGATACCGGTAGCCAATGTTGCATTTAAGGATACGCTCAAAGAAGCCCCTCTTTCCCCCGAACAACTACAATCACTCTATGACGGCAAAAAGACATTAGTCGAAGGTATGACATCAAAGAATGGAAAACCCTTCGATGGCTATGTTCAGTTCAATGCGGCAAAAGGATCACTTGATTTCTCTTATGACGGACTGGACCGGAATAAATACAGGCAAGATAACAGACAGGAACAACAACAATCCCAAAATCAGGAATCCCAGCAGAGAGTCCGCATTCCTAAAAACCTTTTAGGGGTGGCTTTGGATGAGAAACAACAAAACTCACTTCGTGAAGGAAAAGCCGTGTATGTTCAGGGTATGGTCAAAGACGGTCAGGATCAACCCTTCAATGCTTATGTAAAAGTGAATGATGAAAAGGGCAAGCTTGACTTTTTCAGATGGAATCCGGATAAAGCTCAGAAACAGGGAGCCGAGGTTAAACCTGCCGAAGAAAGCAAAACACAAGTTGCTGTCAATTCACAGGGTAAGACCAGCGAGAGCCTGAAAAATGTAAAAGAACCGATAAAGCAGGGCCAAACCTCTCCGACACAACAGCAGGCAGAGAAACAAAAGGAAACGCAGCGTCCTGCCCGCACCGTAAAAAAGAGCGGCGGAGTAAAGATGTAAATTTCAACCTTCTTAATAAATCCATTTATAACAAAACGGTCTATCGGTCGTAGTGACTAAAGTATAAATAAATGAGGCTGTGCCTCCCACTAAAAATCCATAATAAAAAATGAAAGTAATCATCGCAGAAAAACCATCTGTAGCCCGTGATATTGCGGCTATTGTTGGAGCTACCAGCCGTAAAGACGGCTATCTGGAAGGAAATAACTATGCCGTAACCTGGGCTTTCGGCCATCTGGTCGGACTAGCCATGCCCGAAGAGTATGGTATCAAAGGTTTTCAAAAGGAGAACCTGCCCATATTGCCGGACGACTTTAAGCTAATCCCCCGCCATATAAAAGAGGGTAAAGAATATAAACCCGATCCGGGGGCAATGAAACAGCTCAAAGTCATTCGTGAATTATTTGATAAGTGCGAACGTAT
>JBKEBA010000102.1:0-15958 GCA_047972895.1 Dysgonomonas sp. | reverse complement strand
GGATCTGACTTCTGTACTTTATGCAGTCGAAAAAGATAAAAACCTATTCGGTTCGTCAGGTAATGGTGTTGTGACTATAGATAATAAAGGAGTAACACACTTCAATCCATCATCTGATGGAAAACATAGCTACTTGATAGTGAATGATGAGCAAGTTCAGAAAATTAAGGATTATTTCGTTAATCTTGTTATTCAAAAGCCTTTGAAATATCAACACGCTGTAAAATAATAATCTACAATAAAAATACTAATTATATAAGTCTATGTTATAAGGGTATTATATTGATACCCAATGGTATTTATTGTGTCAAAAACACCTATCTGTAATTTTATTTTTATCATTATTTGTTAGTATTATGTTACTCATAATTCATAATAATTAGGTATTGCGCTAGTTTTCGAATGGTAATACATTTGTGGGGACTAAACGCTTTTAACTAATTTTTATGAAATAATGAAAAAAACACACTTCATTACCTTTCTTTATGTTCTTTTCACACTGATTTCTGTTTGCAATTTGTCGGCACAAGAGGCCGAAGAGCTTGAGAAAAAAAAGGCTCTGGAGTCAGTTTCTACCGAAGATATAAATAATGCAATAAAACTATCAAAGGCATTATCTCGTTTACAGCTCGGGGGATATGGCGAAATAGCTATCACGCGTAACTTTTATAGTGACAATATCTATCGTTATTCACATGCCGAGAACTATAAAAATGATAAAGGACATGGACGGATTGATATTCCTCATGTTACTTTTTTTGTAGGATACGACTTTGGCAAAGGTTGGAGAATGAATGCCGAAATAGAATTTGAACATGGTGGTACCGAGTCGGCCATGGAGTTAGAAGCCGAAGAGGCTGGAGAATATGAAGCCGAAGTAGAAAGAGGAGGAGAGGTTGCTTTAGAGCAATTCTGGATAGAGAAAACTTTCTCGAAAGCTTTGAATTTGCGCATGGGGCATATCATTGTACCCGTTGGTTATACAAATGGAAATCACTTACCTACACAGTTCTTCACCGTTTACCGTCCGGAAGGCGAAAACACCATTATGCCTTGTACATGGCACGAAACAGGGGTAAGCCTTTGGGGTAGAGTCGAAAACTGGGGATATGAAGTTCAACTGATTCCCGGATTAGATTCGGAACTTTTCAGTCGGCAAAACTGGATACAAGGAGGCTCAGCTTCGCCTTACGAATTTAAAGTAGCCAATAAATATGCAGGAGTATTGCGTATCGATAACTATTCCGTATCCGGACTGCGTATGGGAGTAAGTGGTTATTACGGGCATAGTTTCAAAAATAGTATACAACCGACTACTGCCGATAAATATAAAAATACAAAAGGAGCCGTAACTATTGGTTCTTTCGATTTCGAATACAAGGGTCATAACCTGATTGCCCGCGGGTATTTCGACTATGGACATCTTGGAGATTCTGAAACAATATCTCAATACAATAGAAGCCTGACTAAGAATTCGCCATCGCCGCGTACCAATGTAGCATCAGCTGCTATTGCTACGGGTGTAGAAGTCGGATACGATATCTTTTCACAAATATCCAAGATGGCAAAAATGAAACAGAAAATGTACGTTTTCGGAAAATACGAGTATTATGACTCTATGTATAAAACAGCTTCTAATATAGCTGATAATGAATGGTACAGTCGTCAGCGTATAGTTGGAGGTGTCAACTATTTTCCGATAAAGGAAGTAGTAATCAAAGCAGAATATTCTGCAGGAATCCTCAAAAGTGGTTATAACAACGAAAATAGCTTGTCTATCGGAGTTGCTTATGCCGGATTTTTTACAAAATAGAATTATCATAAACCAAATTAGATCAATATGAAGAAACTTTTTAGATTACCATTGTATATGGCATTAATCGCTGTGTCAATGTTAGTATTTACTTCGTGTAGCGACGATGAAACTGAAGGTACTGACGAAGCGAAAGAACAGGCATTGTCTGCTGCTGTTTCACAGTATGTAAACAATACAGTTATTGGGACGTATAAGTCTTTGGCTGATGAAACTATCTTATTATACGATGCGTTGGTGGTATTGAAGGGAAATAAAACAGATGTAAATGTTCGGATTGCCACCGAAAGATGGATAGAAGCTCGTAATTATTGGGAACTTAGTGAAGCGTTCCTCTTCGGACCTGCATCCGATTTCGGAATTGACCCACATATCGATACATGGCCATTAGCCATAAATGAATTAAAAGCAGAACTCGAGAATGCATCACATATAAGTAGTATGAATCAGGAAGATGGCGATGAGTGGGTTGCTAACTACCTAGGTTTCGGATTGTTGGGCTTCCATGGAATAGAGTATATATTATTTGAAAATGGAGCGGCAAAAAGTGCAAACAAGATTTCCGATAAAGAACTGATATACGCTGTAGCTGTAGCTGGTGATTTACGTAATCAATGTTTCCGTTTAGAAGCATCATGGGCTGGAATAGAAAATGTTGCAGATGATAAAAGAGAAAAACTTGAATCATTGGAATTAGGTACAACTGTAAACGGTGGTAAATACTCTTACGGACAGGATATGTTGAATGCCGGAAAAGCAGGTAGTACAAAAGCCTCTGTGGTAGATGCCTGCGAAGATATTATCGAAGGATGTATAACAATAGCCGATGAAGTGGGCGCGATGAAGATAGGGCAACCATATAAAGGAGATGACGAAAACTATATAGAATCTCCATATAGCGATAATTCGAAAGTTGACTTCGAAGGCAATATTATAAGTATTAGAAATGCATATTTGGGAGGCCCTTCAAATCCAGCCGCTCTTCTAGTAGGCGAGGTACCATCTGTTGGTCTTTATATAAAACAGGTGGATCCGGCATTGGACACTAGAATAAGAAATGCAATAGACAATGCAATAGCAAAGATAAAAGCTATACCGGGATCATTTACAACAAATTACTCTTCAGACGAAGCTGGAGCAGCGATGGATGCTTGTAATGAATTGGCTGAAATCTTAGGTGATGCTAAAAAAGCCTTGAATAAATAATAATTAATATAACGGAATTTGAACAATTAAAAGAGAATAGCAGAAATAAGCTATTCTCTTACCTCATTTAAAAGATAACTATGAAAAAATTAATTCTGTCTTTTATTAATTTAGCATTCCTCACATTTGTTTGTATAAGCTGTAGTAACGATGACAATAAGAACAGTGGAGGGAACGGTTCTGAGGAGGAACTCTCTGAAGATTATTATACCGGAGGCCAATTAGGTACAGCCTTCAATACTACCTCTTTCGCTTATGAGCAACCTACTTCGGTTGTAGAAGAGTCATCAGATTTATTCTCCAGTTTCAAAGTGGGAGAAGCTTTTTTTGAAAACGAATTTACATCTAATACATCTGGTATGCGTCACGGCTTAGGGCCTGCCTATGTTCGCAGTGCGTGTATAACCTGCCACCCGGGTTACGGGCATGGGAAACGCATGGATCGTTATCGGGCAAAAGATTTCGGAAATGGATATCTACTCGTCGTAATAGATGAAAATGATAATTATGTTTCTTCATTGACAGGGATGCCGCAGACTCAGGCTGTAGCACCTTTTCTACCTCCTATAGACGAATCGGGGATTCATATAGAATGGAAAAACCATACAGATGAATTTGCTAATACTTTCCCTGATGGTGAAACATATAGTTTAATATATCCTGAAGTGACGATTGATAGGACTGCATTTAATGTTCCTATGCCCGAATTTTACAAAGTTCGTCTCGAGGCTACTATCGGTATCTATGGTACAGGATTAGTCGATGCTATTCCTGACGATTCCATCCTTGCTGAGTATCGACGCCAAAAGGCATTGGGGCATACGCTTAACGATGCTAAATATCAGCCTGAAAATTTCATAAAGGAGGTTGATGGGACATCTCATCCCGGTCGTTATACTTATGGCTTGACTCGCGGTACTTTACAAAATGGCCCTGGAGCAAATGCCATTTGGAATATAACTAATGTGACTCGTTCTGACAGAACCTATCACTATATGACTGCGGCTTATGCTACGGCGATGTCTCAGAATGAAGATATCCAAAGAGAGTTGGGCAAGACAGAAGCTGAAATATATGAATCTTTAATGTCAAGAAATCTCACACCGGAAATGAGCGATCAGGAATATATTGACTTCATGGTCTGGCATAGGGGATTAGCTGTTCCTGCTGCTCGTAATTTAGATGATCCGCAGGTACAACAAGGAAAAAAGAAGTTTTACGAAATAGGTTGTACAAGCTGTCATCGCCCGTCGTGGACTACAGGAGCAGACGATTATACCGGCGACCCGATGGTGAAAGGAAAGCTCCCACGCTACCCTTATCAGAAGATATGGCCATATTCGGATTTCTTACAGCATAAGCTGGATATGGTGAATGGTATACGTACAGGCTGGTGCCGAACTACCCCATTATGGGGACGTGGCCTTTCTGAGAAATGTACAGGAGCCAGTGAACATCTACATGATATGCGTGCACGTAATTATACCGAAGCCATTATGTGGCACGGTGGTGATGGTAAATATGCAAGAGAAAAATACAGGAACTTATCGAAAGCAGATAGAGATGCTATTGTGAAGTTCCTTGAAGCTATTTAATTTACAGTTTCATAAAGTATAAAAGCTTCATTAACCCAAGTGGGTTAATGAAGCTTTTTTTGTTTTTTGCGTGATAAAGTTAGAGTCTTATTTCTTTTCGATTTCTGTCTCAAACATTGTGATGGCTTTCCATAATACGCCTGCCGAACCTCTGAATTTCCCCGAACCTCTTGGTTCTCCTGCAGGAGTCCACCATTCAAAGAATCCATTGTGTTTGATAACTCTATCCAGCATTGGAATCATTGATTCGTAAGCCTCATCATAAAATCCGTTTCTGATAAGCTGCTGTACAGTACGTCCACCATACCATGTCCAATCGCCCCCATTCTGATAACTGTATTCTCCCATACCTTGGTTCTTGAAAAATCCGTTAGGATATGGAGGGAAAACAGTCAGTCCTATTGTTTGTGCATTTGCGGCTTTTACATTTTCTTTCATCTGTTTATACACTGTAGCTATTTCCTCTTTACTGAGTAAGTCTGCTTCTATAGCAATAGTTGTACCTCCGTGATAATGTATGGCATCCTCATCAAAGTCGGCTGGGAAAGGTGAACCTTTATCCAGATATACATGTGGCCGGAATTTTTGTCTGGTTTCATCCCACAGATATTTTCGAACATTTGTTTTTATGTCCGCAGCTACTTTAGTCCAATGGTCTATTTCTTTCTTATCGTCTATCAGGCTTATGTAGTCTTTTATAGCAATAATAAACATCGCATTGTCATATACATCAATCGCCAGATGTGACAGATTATCCAACTCTACGCCCCAACTATGTTCGGGTTGCACATCTCCCCAGTCAGAGGTGGTTGCTCCCCAGAGTAGACCATATTTCTTATTGAATCTTTCGCTGAGTAAAAAATTCATCGCCATTGCCATACGGTCTTTTACAGTGATATTGTCTATTTTTTCATTCAGAATACTTGTATCATTTGTTGTACTGATATATTTCCGTACAGATTGTATCAGGGACGTTTCCTGATCGGTTTCTACTGTGTTTTTATGTGCAATAAACTCAGGTGCTAAATCTGATTGTATAAAATTATATGGAACAGACGAAGTATTCAATGTTGTATATCCATCCGGGATATTTCCATCTTTACCCTGAAATTTGAAAAATGTAATTAAGGCATCCTTTATTGTTTTAGAATCGCTAACAGTGCAGCCTGCCTCGATGAACGTGTTCAAATCTCGTATCCATACTTCTACATAACCGTCTCCTGCAGTGAGACCTGTCCGAATTAAATCTTCAGCACTTTGTTTGACATTCTTTATTCTTTCGTCGTTACTAATTGTTTGAGCCAGTTGCGGACTAATTTCCTTTTCCGGCTTACATCCGTTTAATGCAAGGATAATGGGGATTAATAAGAATACAATGTTTTTCATTTTGATAATTATTTATAGGGTTAATATTCACAAGGCATTTATCATTATTCGATACTTTAAAATGTAAATATATAAAATATTTGTTTAAACATATGGACATATAATATTTATCACTAATAATATTATAAGTTAATATATTATTTTTTCAATAATAGTAGCATATGCAAAAAGGAGAAATACCATATTTATGTTATTGTGTAATCTTCCAAAACATTTTACATTCGTCAATATTTAAATAATATTCTAATGGCTACTAAATCGTTATTACAACTCGGAGAACAGACTAAGTCTATCCACGCTGGAGAACATCCTGATCCTTTAACCCATGCATCATCTCCTAATCTGGTAATGTCCACTACATTTATTGTAGATGCTGACACAGGTTTTTCTGTAGAGGGAATGGATGAAACTGCTCCATGGGTTTATACCCGCTGGGGAAATCCTACAGTTCACCAATTAGAAGAGAAATTGGCTGCATTGGAGGAGTCGGAAACTGCGGTGGCATTTGCCAGTGGTATGTCGGCAATTACTGCTTTATTATTTCACTTGCTCAAAGCAGGGGATCATGCCATAATAAGTGATGTAGCATATGCAGCTCTGTCGGAAATAACAAACGAAATGATTCCTGATTTCGGCGTTAATGTAACAAAAGTAGATACATCCGATGCGGAAGCCGTGCAGGTAGCATTAAGGCCAAATACCAAACTAGTGTATATAGAAACTCCTTGCAACCCGCTGCTGAGGCTTACAGATATAACTGAGATAGCTGAGATTGCACATAGCGTAGGAGCTAAACTAGCTGTTGATTCTACATTTGCAACTCCTATAGCAACGAAGCCGTTACAATTAGGTGCCGATTTTGTAATTCATTCATTAACAAAATATCTCGGAGGGCATGGCGATGCTTTGGGCGGTGCGATTTTAGGATATAAAGCAGATCTAACGCCTCTACGCAAGAAAACATCTATTCGTTTAGGAGGTTCGTTAAGTCCGTTTAACGCATGGCTTATATTAAGAGGAATTGCCACGTTTCCCATCCGTATGCGGGTTCATCAAGAGAACGCCTTCAAAATAGCGAATTATCTGGAAAGCCATCCTAAAGTAAAAAAGGTTGTCTATCCGGGATTACCATCTCATCCTCAATATGAGTTGGCAAAGCGACAGATGAAGAACTTTTCTGGGATAATTACGTTTCAGGTGGAGAATGGAAGTGTAGAGGCTCAGAGGCTAGCAAAGAAGCTACAAATTATTCATTATGCCGTGTCATTAGGGCATCAAAGAACTCTTATTTTCTATCTGAATAGTAGGGATTTACTAAAGACATCTTTTAAATTTTCCACTTCCCGGCAACTTGATTCATGGAATACATTCGCCGGAGAAGGGATTTTTAGATTATCTGTCGGACTAGAGGATGCGGATGACCTGATAGCCGATTTGGAACAGGCTCTTAACGATTAGACACAATATTCATAATATAGATATTTCAAGATTCGGTATGACTGGCGATATCTAACTCTTCTCCATGTTTATCTGCATATGAGCTGAGTATTAGTGTCAGAGCACCGTCGCTTGTTATGTTGTGAGTTGTACCGAAGCTATCGAGAAGAGCAAATATGCTGATCATTAGAGCCGTTCCTGCTTCATCAATACCTAGGATAGCATGGATTAATCCTAACGAAGTAATTAGTGTGCCTCCGGGTAATCCGGGTGCTGCAATAGCAAATATACCTAACAGAGGGATGAAAATAAGCATCTTTTCTAGTCCTGGCATTGTTCCATACAAAAGTTGCGAAACGGCGAGAGCCAAGAAGACAACATCTAAGATAGAGCCAACAAAATGAATATTTCCAAACAGTGGAATTGCAAAATTTCTGATATCGTTTCTTAGTATGGGGCTTTTCTTTGTCTGTTCTATAGCTACACCCAAACTGGCTGCTGACGATTGTGTGCCTAATGCTGTTAATGCCACAGGACCGTAATATTTAAGCACTTGCCACGGATTTTTTCGTGAATATATTCCCGCCGAACTATATAATATAGTCATCCATGTAATATGGCAAAGAACGGTAACAAGCAGAATTGCAAAGAATACGGGTAACCTTGAAGCTAAAGCCCTTTCGTATGCCAACACGCTGAAATTTGAAGCAATAAATAATGGAAGAATGGGAAGCAGGAATTTCTTTACCATCGTAAATACGAGACCTTGAAATTCATATAATGTATTCTCTATCTTGTCTGCTTTTGTCCAAATGATTGATAAACCCAACATGAATGATAATACCAATGCAGAAAGTACAGACATGAGAGGAGGTATATCTAACTTGAATATCATTTCAGGAATATCTTTTACAGACTCTGTTGCAGGAACTATATCAAATAGAGGAATCAGTTTATAACCTGCAATGGCTGCTAAAGTAGCACTCCCGATACAAGAAATATAGGCTAGAATTAATGAAACGCCTAATAGCTTAGATGCATTTCTTTTTAGTTTTGTTATCGACGGAGTAATAAATCCGAAGATGAGTAAAGGAATTAGGAAGAATATAATCTGTCCCAATATATGTTTTATAGGCAATATAATACTTATTACGGTTTCATTGGCGACCATGCCGATTAATGAACCGACGATTACGGAAAGGAGCAACCTGAAAGTTGTATTCGATATTATTTTAAAAAATAGAGATGCCATCTGTAAATAAATTAAACCTGCGCTATCCTTTTACGAATAGCACAGGTTTGGATTAATGTATTTTTTAATAACCCGGATTTTGAGGGGTAATGTTTAAGCTCGTATAGTCTTCGCTAAGCGGAATAGGGAAGCGATAGAATTTTCCATGTAGGTTATCAACTTTAGCGTGCAGATGTCTGTATACACGTGCATAGAATGCTGCATTTATTTTATTCGCTATATCAGGGAACGCTGCTTTAATAGTTGTAGCCGATTGGTATTCAGACTTATAATATTCATAGTTAGGTACAGTATTTTTTACCTGAGACAGTAATGTTCTCCAACGTACTAGGTTGAGCCAGTGCTTTTGTTCGAAAGCAAACTCATAATCCCATTCGTTATACAAATCCTCTTTGGTAAGAGTAGTTAATCTGCCTCCATGCTCGTAATGTCCGCCGAATGCTCTTTCTCTGATTTCATTTACTAGGGGTAATGCTTCCGAAACCTTGTTCAAAAAGAATAATGCTTCGGCTTTGATTAGTAGTACTTCTGCATAACGGAAGTCGATATGGTCTATATTGTTTGGTTGTAAATCAACAGCTTTATAGGTTCCGTCATTTGTGCGATGAATCCATTTTCCGGGACGAACAATACTTACCGGCCATGTAAGAGTGTCAACAACTGCATCAGTGTATTCTATACGTGTAGCATATGAGAATAATTTACGAGTATCGTTTATATTCGGGATGCGATTTTCAAGCGTAACGTCTGCATAGCTGATATGCGGATCGGTTCTTGCACTTTTAGGCCATGTGAAACCACAGTGTGTTTGATGATTTCCTTGAGCATCGATACCGTCGCCATCGTGATGTATAGAGAAGATAACTTCTGCATTATTTTCATTCGATACGCCCCATATACTATTGAAATCATCCAATAATTCGTATTTGTTGCTATCGATTACTTTATCGGCGTATTCTATAGCCTTTTCTAGTTTACTATTATCTACTGTTGGTTTTGTAGGATCTGTTGTACCTGAAATAGCAGATATTTCGGTAGAGGTAATCGGTTTCTGTCCCCATGTTAAATACGCTTTTGCCAGAATAGTATTAACTGCTCCTTGCGAAGGATTTGATTTATTGCTGTCGAAATCCGGTAGATTAGGATAAGCCTCAGTTAAGTCTTTGATTACTTGCGCATATACATCGTCGATAGAAGCACGTGTTCTTTCAGTACTTTTAGAAGTGAGCACTAATGGAACTTCGCCAAAAAGTTGTACTAATTGAAAATAGCTATAACCGCGAATAAACTGAGCGCGAGCAATAAAAAGTTTTTTGTCAGCTTCGGTCAAATTTGTATTTACAGTTGCCGCATTTATTTGTTCAATTGCAAGATTTGCTGCACCAATACTTTTGTATAAGCGGTTAAATACCTTAATCGGATACCAGTTGCTTGGTGTCGTTTCAAATACACTTACTTGTGGCCCGTCTTTAGAATCATCCACTTCTTCGAAAGAGATAGTGGTTTCTGTTGCTGATTCTAACAAGAAAGTGTAAGAAGAAGATAGCGTTTGCAACGGTCCATATACTGCATTTGCAAGAGTTTGTGCTTCCGCACGGGTTTTTACTGTCGAAGACTCTCCCCCTTCGTTTTCCGGTTCATTATTATCATCACTGCAGGAAAATAATGCAGTGGAAAAAAGTGCGATTAGCACTATTTGAAAAAATAGATTCTTTTTCATATTCAAAATCAATTTAGGTGTATGTTATTTATTTAAGATCAGAACGTAATGCTTATTCCAGCCAAGAAGCTTTTTGCAGAAGGATAAATACCCAAATCTATGCCACTCGCTACCTCAGGATCGTATCCTTTATATTTAGTAATAGTAAAGAGGTTTCGAGCCGAAGCAAAGAGGCGAATTTTAGACATATTGGAATTTATTTTTACAGGAATTGTATAACCGAGTGTTACATTCCTCAGTTTCAGAAAAGAAGCATCTTCTACATATCGGCTATCCAACTCTGTTGTACGTGTGCTGTTGAGATGTGGAATTGTATTGGATGGATTGCTTTCTGTCCAGCTATTCAATAGGGCTGCCGACATGTTATAGGAGTCGTTGGGGCGTTCGAGGTAACGTCTCAGTAGGTTATAAACCTGATTCCCTTGTGAACCTTGAAATAGAATGTAAAAGTCGAAGTTTCCATAAGACGCTGTAGAAGAAAATCCATAAGTAAAATCGGGTTGAATACTACCTAAGACCACACGATCAGAGTCTGGTGTTACTTTCCCATCAGGGCTTCCACTTGTACTGCTAATATCTTCAAATTTAGCATCTCCGGGTTGAGGTGTTCTTCCTCCTATCTGTGGTAACTTTGATACATCCTCACTTGTTTGTACTACACCCAGAAAACGATAGCCGTAAAATGAACCAACCGATTCACCTACACGTAGGATTTGTTCTTGGTCATTTCCTTCTGTCAACTCGTTATATTCTCCCAAACTTGTAATACGATTTAAGTTGCGGGCAATATTCACCGATGCAGACCACGAAAAGCCTTTTTGTTCTATAAGCCTGGCATTCAGTGAAAGTTCAATGCCTTTATTGGTGACGTTTCCTGCGTTTACAATCTGCTTCTCGCTTGTTCCCGAGCCTAGAGGTGCAGGTACTCTCAGCAATAAATCACTCGTTTCTTTATAATAAACATCGGTTGTCAGGGTTAATCTGTCATTCAGGAATCCCGCATCTATTCCGGCATTATATTCTGTAGTAGTCTCCCATTTGAGATCAGAATTGCCTAGGTTGGTCATGTCATAAGCCGGTGCACCGTTATATCTTCCTGTACTGAAATATTGTTCATACTCGTCAAAGTCAATCTCTTGATTGCCAGCTTTACCATAAGTTAGTCGAAGTTTCAATGTGCTTAATGTAGGGGATAGGGGGGTGATGAAATCTTCTTCATTTATATTCCACGAGAGACCTACAGAAGGAAAGAATCCCCATTCATGTCCCTTTGCGAAGCGAGAAGATTTGTCCGCGCGGTAAGTTGCTGTGAGGTTATACCGTTCTAAAAGAGTATAATTCGCTCTACCCAAAAATGAGTTGAAGGATGCCTTTTGCTTACGTGATATCGGAGGCAATTCATTTCCTGTAGCCAAATTGTCGAAAGATTCGAGATGATTGGCTTTACTGACAGAAAAATTCGTATTAGTGTTTTGATATGTATATCCCGCTAATAGATCGATGAAGTGAATCGGATTGAGCTGCTTGGTATATGTTAGCAAAACCTCGGATTGAGTAACATCTGTACGTCTGTTTCCAATAGCACCCATTCCGCGGATATCCTGATTTAGACCCAGAGCAGTATATGGCGGAGCAAAATAATTTTGCGTGATATAATCAATGTTTGCGCCTGCATTAACTTTGGCTTTTAGTTCTTTTAGGATATTATATTCGACAAAGAAATTACCTAATAGCGATGTACTTGTTGTTTGACCAACACTGTTCTTTAAATCTGATACTGGATTTGCCGCTTGACCGTAATAGCTAAGATAACTATATTCGAATGGATTTTTATAATTATAGCTTCCATCAGCATTATAAATTGATAATACTGGAGGCATATATAAAGCATAAGTAAGAGAATTTGCAATGCCATGAGAATAAGGGGAGTCATTATAGTTTGTCCCTTCGAAGGTGGTGAGAGCATCTTGTGTACTTCTGTTCACAGTAGCAGTAACTCCAACCCTCAGATCCTGATACAATTCTTTATCTAAATTTAAACGTCCGCTAAATCGCTTAAACCCGGAATTAAGGATTATACCTTTTTGATCTGTATAATTACCGGAAACCAAATAACGCGTTTTCTCATCACCTCCGCTGATTGATATCTCATGCGTTTGCGATATTCCGGTTTGCAATACAGCATTTTGCCAGTCTGTTCCTTTGTCAAATTGAGCAAGTTCCTCTTGGGAGTAGTATAGGCTCGGCTTATCGTTAAAATATTCTTTCTGGATTGCAAGCCATTGCTTAGCAGTCAGTAGATCAAGTTTTTTTGCCGATTTATCCACACCTATACTATATTGGTAGCGAATGGTGTTTCCTCCTCGTTTTCCTTTTTTTGTTGTTACTAAGATCACTCCGTTCGCTCCGCGCGAACCATAGATCGCTTTCGCCGATACGTCCTTCAGCACTTCTATTGATTCTATATCTGAAGGATTGATAGATGCAAGAGGGTCGAGACTTCCGTCAATACCTCCTACACCCGCTTGAGTGGCATTCTTTTCGCTAAAGAAGATGAACCCATCGATCACATATAGAGGTTCGTTACTCGCATAGATGGAATTTCCTCCGCGAATACGGATTGCAGAACCCGCCCCAGGCTGTCCTGAATTTTGAGATACATTCAGTCCTGCAATGCTTCCTCCTAAAAGCTCATTGATAGAGGTAGCCGGTTGGTCTAAAGTGGCTTTCGACACAGAAGCTACAGCTCCCGTAAGCTCTTTTCGTCGTTGTGTTCCATAGCCGACTACTACTACTTCATTGAGGTCATTAATATTCTCTGTAAGATATATTCTAATTGAATCTTTTGTAGAACTTATTACTACTTCTTCTCCTTTATATCCAAGTAAATTAACCGATAATGAAATAGGATATTTATTAGAAGTACGTAGCAGGAATTCTCCGTTGATATCTGTACTAGATCCGTTTGTAGTCGCTTTTTCTGTTACTGTAGCTCCTATTATGGGTTCTTTTGTGTTTTTATCAAAAATATACCCATTCAATGTTGCTTGGGAATAAACGACTCCTGAGTAAACAAACAGGCTGATGAAAATGCAAATGCATTTTGTGGCAGAATAAATAGAAGAATAGTTTCCTTTAAAGAAATTAATTATCTTTACCATGGATAAATGATTTTATCAAGAGCACTTCCAATACCAATTGCCGTCGGAGGAGGAAGTGTTCGATTTTTTAATATAAGAATATACCTATTCTATGTAGCTGACAGCTCAGAGCCAGCCATATAAAACTAAAGATTAATAAAAAATAAATTTGAGGTTTTTTATGTCACTTCTATCAGCAACACATTCGCATTCGAAGATTTGGAGAGTTTTCGAAGATGGGATAGGGAGAGCAAATAAATGCCCTGGAATGAGAATTCTCTTGAAGAAGAAATTCAGATTGTTTAGAAAATAGTTTCATTTTTGCCGTCTTATATTGTCTTAGTGATTTTTATACAAAATAACTTACTTTATGTAGTTTGCAAAATACCATAAGTATGGTATTTTACTACCTTCATTTAGGTATAATTAAAGTAGTTTGCTTGTTTGATCTTTAGCATCTTTCAAAATTACGATCAACTGTTTCTATAATTTTTTGTAGCAGCATAAATACTTTTTTTCATGTTGTTTGTTATAGTATCGTATAATGGATATCACTTTGAGCCTTATGTGTTAAAAGTGGTTCTCCATCAGTGAAATAGTAACATATTTTTCGATTCATTATATAATAGTGTTTAATAAAAAATGAATTATTATGGCAACATTGAAATTTTTACTTCGTAAATCCCGCCGCGGAAATCCTTATGCTGGGAAAATCTGTGCTCGCATCATTCATGCGCGTAAAGTACAGGTGTTTACTCTTGCAGTAGGGCTCTTTCCTAATGAATGGGATGAACAAAGACAGAAAATTATTCCGGACGAAAAGGATTCACTGCGTTATCGCTATTTGGCTAAGGCGGCAGAAATCTTAAAAGATTATCGAGAACAATTCGATGAAGTTATTGAGCGCCTAGAGAAACAAGGACGTTACAATATTTCCGATATTGTTATAGGATATCAAAGTCGCAGAGGATTATCGGGGCTACATGGGTTTACTGTTTTTCTGTCGCGTGCATTAGAGCGTTCAGGACAAGGACGAACAGCCAAAGCTTATTTTACCGCTTCCCGTGCCTTGATTAGTTTTAATAAGGGTATTGATATTCCTTTGAGACATATCAATGCCTGTATGATTAAGGAATTTGAGACTTATCTCAAAGAGCGTGGGAAAGCAATGAATACAATATCCTATTATATGCGAATGCTTAGGGTTATCTATCGTAAAGCTGTTCGTGAAAGATTGATAGAAACAAAACGGGAAAATCCATTTGAAGGAGTATTTACCGGGTTTCAGCAAACTCGCAAGCGTGCTTTAGATATAGAACAATTGCGCAAGCTCAATAATTTAGATTTCTCAGAATTGCTAGAGCGAGGTACAAGTATAGTAGATGTGGCCACGATCACATCTTCCTCCGATAAAGGGCGTCTGGATGAAGGACTTTATAATTGTTGGCGTTATTTTTTCTTTTGTTTCCATGCAAGAGGGATGAGTTATGTGGATATGGCTTATTTGCGTAAGGAAAATATTCGCCATGGGGTGATTTCTTACTATCGTAAAAAGACCGGACAAAAGATAGAAATAACTATAACACCTACATTGAAGCGCATTATAGACAGTTTTTCGGAAGAGGTAAGATATAGTGCTTACTTGTTTCCAGTCATCAGGGATACGAATAAGTCTCCACGAGTGCAATATGAAAGTGGATTGAATATTCAGAATAAGCGTTTGAAGAGATTAGCAAAAATGGCGAAAATAGATTTGGAGTGGGGGCTGACTACCCATGTATCCCGACATAGCTGGGCTACTATAGGTAAAATACAGAATCTACCACTATCAGTGATCAGCGAGGGGTTAGGGCACTCTTCCGAAAAAATGACTTATACTTACTTAGCATCGTTTGATCGTTCTACTCTGGATAAAGCTAGTGAGATGATTGACTTGGCACTAATTAGTCCTCTGAGCACAGCCAAGCCTTTGCACAATAGTATATAGGCTTGCGATATTAACACCTACACAAACCTCATATAGTATCTTAATACCCGATAAATTTCTATCGGGGCAGGTTTTTATTGCCTTTTAGGTGTAAAATTGAAATATAACTTCTATATTTGCATTAGGGACTAGCGTATTCCTTCCGTTTTTGCATCTTGGTGTGTAAAATAAAAAAAAATGAATACTCGCATATTAACCTAAAATGATTATCTTTGCATAAAACAGATAGCTATGACATTAATTGATTTTATCACTGCGTTCCCCGATGAGGCTAGTTGCAAGCAGAAGTTCAAAGAATATCGAGATCAGGTAGGAGTAATTTGTCCTAAGTGTGGAGGGACAGATCATTATTGGAAAAAAGACAAGGAGGCCTATGAGTGTAAATGTTGTAAAACTCGTATTACCTTAAAGAGCGGTACAGT
>JBKEBA010000007.1:0-23015 GCA_047972895.1 Dysgonomonas sp. | reverse complement strand
CGATTACCAGATAAACGTTCACGTTCATCTAAATGAGCATCCATCTCCCCCTCAAGGGCTGCATTCAGGATGCTTTCTAATAACGGAGCAAAAGCCCCATCCTTGCCTAATAAAGACTTGCCTGATTTAAGTTGTTCTAAGGCTTTCTGCTTAATGCTTTCAAAATCAAATTCTTTTTCCATAAAAAAACTGTGTTAGTAAAAATAATAATTTATTCTTGCTTGACACAGTTTAATTTACAGTCTCATTTTTTTCGATATGGTACATCGCTACCTGTATGCAGAATAATATTTCTGCTTTATGGAATCCATGAACTTTTATTATCTATTTATATAAATAGATAATACCATGAGAAAAAAGATTCTTATCCTTTCTTTTATCAGCTTGCTTTTTATTCCTTTCTATGCGCAGGAAACGCAGACTATCGATGTAATGGTGGCTCTTTGTGACAACAAGTATCAAGGTATAGTAAAAGTTTCCAAAGGAATCGGTAACGGACAAGACCCGCATACAAATCTCTATTGGGGCTGTGGTTATGGAGTCCGTACCTTTTTCAGGAAAAGTGCCGACTGGAAAGAAGTCAGAAGGTATAAAGCTGATAACATCCGCTTGGAGCGCATTGTCTTTAAACATAAGACTAAGAACTATTATCTCGTGGCAGACGCTTACGACGGGCAATACATTAAAGATTGCACTGTCGATTTTCTGAACTCCTGCTCAGGGAATAAGAAAGATACTCTGATGATGGGTAAGACGGTAGTAGGACTAAATGGTAATGCTAAACTATTATCCTACATGGGCCACAACGGACTGATGGATTTCTCTCTCCAAAATACCTATCAAAGTAAAGATGACATTAATAGAGATGCGATTATACTGGCATGCGCCAGCAAGCAGTATTTCGCACCATACCTCAATTCGGCTAAGGCTAACCCTATAGTCTGGACTACTCATCTGATGTGCCCCGAAGCCTATACCCTGCATGATGCTATCTCAGCATATATTAAAGGAGAGGCGGTATCTGCTGTACGTGAAGCTGCTGCCGCAGCTTACAATACATATCAGAAGTGTGGGATGAAGGGAGCAAGAGGCTTACTGGTCACAGGCTTTTAGTATTTGTTGTTTTTCATTGCGAAGGTTAATTACAAGTCAAATAGGGTATTTCTTTATAAAAAGTGTTTTGTTTACACTTTATTGCTTTTGTATATAATCAACGCTTAAAGATTTAATCCCTGATCTATATAAAAGTTGTACATTTGCATATCTCAAAAATAACAGATTAAATACTGGATATTACATGAAAGCTGCAATAGTAACAATTGGTGATGAAATACTTATAGGACAGATAGTTGATACAAATTCTGCATGGATGGCAGAGAAACTCACTATTGCCGGATTCGAAGTCGAAGAAATGCAATCGATTGGCGATGACGCGCGACAGATAAAAGAGACTATAGACGATGTCTTGAAGAGGGTAGATGTTATTCTGATGACAGGTGGACTAGGGCCTACAAAAGACGATATAACCAAGAGAACACTATGCGAGTATTTCGGAACAACAATGATTTTTGACGATTCTGTTCTCGACAATATAAAGAATGTAATATCAAACTTTACGACATTAAACGAACTGACACGTAATCAGGCGTATGTGCCCAAAGACTGCACAGTGATACAAAATAAGGTAGGAACAGCTCCTATAACATGGTTCGACTGTAATGGAAAAGTTCTTGTCTCTATGCCCGGAGTACCTTACGAAATGAGGTATGCTATGGAAAACGAGATTATACCCCGCTTACAGCAAAAATATGATCCTGAGGCATATCTGAAAAGAGTATTCATCGTGAAAGGATATACCGAATCGGCATTGGCACTACACTTGGATAATTTTGAGGATAATCTTCCACAAGGTTTTGGGCTGGCGTATCTACCTTCTCCTGGGTTGATAAAACTTCGCCTTTTTGTAAGAGCCGAACATCGTCTGTCTGAATTGGATGAACAGGTGAGGAAATTGCAAGGGTTATTGGGAAAGGCTATACTCGCTGAGAAAGATATATCTGTAGAAAAAATGCTTGGCTTGCGTTTGTTCGAAAAAGGATTGACAGTCGGTTCGGCAGAAAGTTGCACAGGAGGAAACATAGCCCATATGATAACAACTATTCCGGGATCATCCAATTATTTTAAAGGAGCCGTTATTTCGTATGCAGAGGAAGAAAAGGTGAAAATTCTGGGAGTCTTACACGATTCGTTAGATAAATTCGGAGCAGTAAGTGAAGCTGTAGCAAAAGAAATGGCTATAGGTGTCCGAAAGGTTTTAAATGTAGATTGTGCTATTGCTACAACAGGGGTTGCAGGACCAGATGGTGGTACGGACGAAAATCCCGTAGGAACGGTATGGATATGTACGGTATACAAGGATACAATTGTGGCGAAAAAATATCAATTAGGACGCTTTCGCGAAGCGAATATAATGCGGGCTTCAAATCTTGGTATGTTACAATTGCTGGATATGATTCAATGAGGGAGATTTACCAGTCGGTATTAAATCCATTATAATTTTAACGATATATACCCCATTATATTAAAAAGAGTGTAAACGATTCATATTCTGAATGAAATGATTACTTTTACTATATTAGTAGTAATTGAAATTGTATATGCGGTCTATTATGACCACGCCGGATAACAATCTAGGTTTTCCATTTTAGTATAGTTAATTTGGCGTATATAAATAGTCCCGACTTGTTTAATATTTGCACCATGCTAAAATATATTCTTAGTCTAGCCATTTTGTTATTTACAGTACTGGCTTATATTATTTTTCAGTTTAAGGATGTACCATATGCAGAGCTGTATTTAATATTGATGCTTATATTCGATGCTGGCTTTATTTTTCTTATTATTAAAAAGTGGAATAAATGATCTCTCTTAAACTAATCTTCTGCTTTTCCTGATATGACTTTTTCGTGTAAATATATTCTACATCACTATCACCCTCAATTGTATGACTTATGAGACTTGCCGACGAATCCGATAATAAAACTGTTGTAACTTCCCGCTATGTGATAGATGCAAATTCTCTGATCACCTATGCCTCTCGTGACTATAATGGTGATTGGCAATTTTGGGGGAATGAAGATGTAAATGAAAGTGATACATGCGTTGTATCCGTAAAAACAATATTGGCTATAGACGATAGCCTTTATTTTCTCGATTTAAGTCCGGGACAATCTGCCGAACGTATCGATATCGATTCGTCCTGGCAGACTGTAAAATAAGTATGATAAACCTTTATTTCTTGCTTCCCGACATTATTCCTGCATCCGTATCGTCATTATTCAGGCGTTTGCTTCCGGCATTAAACTGACGTCCGAAATTAAGATTGAGCGTAAAATTCAAGACTAATATTTGTCCTAGGTTGTCGGTATATACATTAGATACATTCGGCGCCAGCTTCGAATAATTTTGGCTGCCTTGTGTGTATTTCTTTGTGAAAGGATTGAACATACCCGCTCCTATGCTCCATTTCTCGGCATTATATCCTGCCATTATCACATGCAGACGTTCTCCTATATTTTTTGTTTCGCCGCCGAAACCATTCCATCGAGTCCATATTTCCGCATTAACCATCCACCTTTTGTAATTTACAGACACCTCACCTCTGATAAGCCAGTTGGTGTATGTATGCGTATAATCGTTACCATAACTTATATAACGGTTCAGTCCAGGCGATGCCTTCAACGTAATATATTCCTTCCACGGTTTCAATTTGAATGTAGTCTCGGCATTTATCCTATGGAAACCTTTATGATTGACATTCGTACGTACAAATTTTCCTTCTTCGAAAGTTATCTGTTCCATTACAGGTTTGTGGTCATAGCTGTATCGCATAAAGAATTCTACACCGAATATGCCTTTATTATACCCTGCATTCAGCGTGTGTGTATAAAACCATACTGTTTGCAGATTGGGATTACCACGGCGTATTTGTAGTGAATCTATATCCTGTACTACATTATTCAGATCGGATAGGGAAGGAGAGTAACCCGATATAAAACCGTTGTAACGGATCGATGCATTATCGTTGATATTATAGGCAACACGCACAGTAGGACGAAAGATATATTTCTCATTACTATTGTTGCCCTGACTATTGTACATACGCATTACGCCTAATCCTAAGGTGTAATTAAACTTGCTCTTGCGCCATTGATACTCTGCATATCCGTATGTCTCTGCAAAGTTTAGGTTTACATCTGTTGCCACATTTCCCGAATATGTATTTTGCGTGTAACTCTGGGTATGCTTTAGTCCTGTCGAAAATTTACCGTCTTTTAGTTTCTTTTCATAGATCCCTTCGGTAATCAGCGAGTACTTATCTCCTGATATATTAGAAAATATGTCGGTAGAAATCTCATTGTTGCGTCGTTCCTGATAAAGGCGTGTAGAATGCGAATCTATATATGTACCCACCACGTTGACGATAACCAATTGGTCATTTTTTAGGCTATGTTGATAGTACAAATCCAAAGAAGGAGCATTGCTTCTCCACGCAGAATGGTCGATAATAGACAACGGTGTATTGTTATCCGATGAATATATAATACTATTTCGGTTCGTAAATTCCTCTGGTGTATCCTGATAATTGTATCTGAATGTAGCATTGAACATATACTTATCCGGTTCATTCAGATTATAGCTAAAGGCCGTTTTTAGATTACTGTCCTTAAATCGGGTTGGTTGCCCTTCTTCAATTCGCTCTAACGTCTTATCAGGGAAATTAAATGTTTCTTTATTTTCACGAGTCCAGTCTATACCTCGTCTCGACCAATAAGCATTTACTCCAAACTCAGATTTTTTATGATTCATTTTTGTTGATACATAATTTTCACCCCAATCTAAACCGAAAGGAACATTAGAAAGGTTCGCTGATACATTTCCTCCCGAATCTCTTCTGCGTGTGATATAATCTATTACAGCCCCGGCATTGTTATATCTCATACCTGGGTCGTCATGATACTCGATGCGGATAATGTCAGCCGGTTGCAGAGCTATTATTTCAGCCATGGTAACTTCTACACCGTTTATGCGCAACTGTACAGCATCACCCCCGGGTAACGTTATCGAATTACTTATAGGATTGATGATGATGCGCGACAATTGTAAGTTACGCAATAATGTAACCCCACTGTTCGATGCTTTTATTTGGGCTTCAGATGGCATTATGATCTTTCTATCAGGTTTTTGTATTACAGCATTTGCCGTCACTGTAACATCCTTTAGGGCGACATCCGATGAATTGAGTTCAATACCTCCTAAATCCGTATTTTGATTCAGATTATTAATAGGAATGTATGCTTTTGAATAACCGACAAAAGTTGCCGATAAGATATAATCTCCTGTTGGGATATTGTTGAAAGCGAACAATCCTTTCATATCAGAGGATGCTCCGGCTACGAACGATGAATCTTGCTTAAGCAATGCTATATTAGCAAATTCTATCACATCTTTCGATTTAGTATCGATTACACTGCCCGACAAGTTTACTTGTGCAAACGATGCAACAGGAAGTACAGTGGCGACTGATAGAAGTAGTATTATTAGATTTTTCATAACTTTTTTAAAAAATATAAAATTGTATTCGTTTGCTATTATGACGAACTAGCCAAGGAAAAAGTTACAGACAAATAGTAGAATTTATTGAGAAAATAAATAAAGACTTGTGTTATAGTTTAATATATAATTGATTTAAATATATTATAATATAAAAGATATCAATTTGATAGACCTGATGTAAGATTCTAAAAGAAAACTCCCTACCTTTGTTTTCCGAATTTTTCACCTATGACAATAAAGGATACCGATATAAAAAAGACCTTCCCTAAAGAAGAGAAATTGTGTAGAACGAAGTCTATCGATCAGCTTTTTTCGAAAGGAGAATCGTTTATAGCTTATCCCTTACGCGTGGTATATCTGCTCGAAGACGAGCAGGACGAAGCTTTACAGATACCCTCGGTGCTAATCAATGTATCAAAGAAGAAATTTAAACGTGCAGTCAAACGCAACAGGGTGAAGCGCCTCATCAGGGAGGCATACAGGCTGAATAAAACACCCTATACACAATTGCTGAAAGAGAACGGGAAAAGAATGGATATTGCCTTTCTCTATTTAAAAAGCGAGCTGCCAACCTTTCAGGAGATTGAGAAATCAATACATAAGGCTGTTGTCGTACTGACTGAAAAGGTAAAGGGGAGGAGTGAGGTATGAAAAAAATATTATCGTGGATACTTTTGTTGCCTGTCTATTTCTACAAGTATAGCATATCTCCCATGCTACCGCCATCGTGCCGTTATACACCTACTTGCTCCGAATATGCCATTCAGGCCATTAAGAAGCATGGCCCTTTCAAAGGACTATGGCTAGCCACAAAGCGCATCTTTCGTTGCCATCCTTGGGGCGGACATGGATATGATCCTGTGCCGTAGAAGAGATAGGATTATTCTGTTTTTTCTTCGTATTCTTTTGTCGTTTCGAATTCATATAGATGACCATACAAGGTTATTGTTTTACCATCGAAATTCGGAGATATTATAGCGGTAGAGTTGTTTTTACCGTTACTCATATTTATAGTAATAGTAGCTTCTATATCTGTTCCTTTAACATACATCTTAAAAGTTACATTTCCTTTGGCATCGGTTTTCATTTCGATATTTGTCGCATTTCCTTTGACATTGATATCTCTGATGGCACTTGAATCTAAAATAAGTGTACGAGGAAATATCTCTACATTAGCCACCTCACCGCTAAGAGATATAAAATTAGAACCCGGATTTACAGGCTCAGGCTTATTATTTGTGTATGATAATCGATCAGCTTCAAATACAAAGTTCTGCTGATTCAACGCTTTTACAGCTGCTTCATAAAGGCTTTGTGCTGCTACGGCTTTTATAGCCCTTTCTTTTTCCTTAGCAATTGGGTCTTGCTGGCTTTTGCAACCAGTGAATAATAAGGCTATACCTACTAAGGTTAAGAATATTATCTTTTTCATTGCAGTTTGTTTTAAAGGTCCTGATTATTTTAAACAACGAACAATATAGAAATGTTTATTATAAACAAAAGGGGTGGATTTTTTAATCCACCCCTTTTATTATCGTTATCAACCGAAATTACTCAGCCAATAATATCTGCATTATCTGCACAGCAGCCTTAGTCACAGGCGAGCCCGGACCAAAGATAGCAGCTACACCAGCCTTATACAAGAAATCATAGTCCTGCGCAGGGATTACACCACCAGCAATAACAATGATATCTTCACGGCCAAGTTTCTTAAGCTCCTCTATTACTTGAGGTACAAGCGTTTTGTGACCTGCAGCAAGAGAAGAAACACCAAGTACATTTACGTCGTTTTCTACAGCCTGACGAGCCGCTTCTTCAGGAGTTTGGAACAAAGGTCCCATATCCACATCGAATCCGCAGTCGGCATAACCTGTTGCTACAACTTTAGCACCACGGTCGTGCCCGTCCTGACCCATTTTGGCAATCATAATACGAGGCTGACGACCTTCTTTCTTCGCAAATTCTTCTACCAACTTACAAGCTTCAAGGAAAGTTGGATCTTTTTTAGTTTCTGATGAATACACGCCTGAAATTGTTCTGATTATAGCTTTATAACGTCCTACTATCACCTCGCAAGCATCAGAGATTTCTCCTAGTGTTGCACGCAGACGAGCTGCCTCAACCGCAAGTTCGAGTAGGTTGCCTTTTTTAGTTTTAACACATTCTGTGATAGCCGCTAATGCTTTCGCTACAGCTTCATTATCACGTTTCGCTTTCAAATCGTTCAAACGTTCGATTTGCTGACGGCGAACCTCAGTATTATCTACGTCAAGAATATCGATTGGATCTTCTTTCTCGAGACGGTATTTGTTAATACCAACAATCGTTTGAGAACCAGAGTCGATTCTAGCCTGAGTACGTGCAGCAGCTTCTTCGATACGCATTTTAGGAAGACCTGTTTCGATAGCCTTAGCCATACCACCAAGTTTTTGAACTTCTTGGATCAAATCCCATGCTTTATGTACAAGCTCATTAGTAAGTGTTTCCACATAATAAGAACCAGCCCAAGGGTCGATTTCTTTAGTAATATTAGTTTCTTCCTGAATGTATATCTGAGTATTACGTGCAATACGTGCAGAGAAGTCGGTCGGCAAGGCGATAGCCTCATCCAATGCATTGGTGTGCAATGATTGAGTGTGACCAAGGGCAGAAGCCATAGCCTCGATACAAGTACGTCCTACGTTGTTGAACGGATCTTGTTCTGTCAATGACCAACCCGATGTTTGAGAGTGAGTACGAAGTGCAAGCGATTTCGGGTTTTTAGCTCCGAAGCTTTTTACTATCTTAGCCCACAACAGACGTCCGGCGCGCATTTTAGCGATTTCCATGAAGTGATTCATTCCGATAGCCCAGAAGAACGACAAACGAGGCGCAAATGCATCGACATCGATACCTGCATCGATACCCGCTTTCAGATATTCCATACCATCGGCAAGAGTATAAGCCAACTCTATATCCGCTGTAGCCCCTGCTTCCTGCATGTGGTAACCTGAGATAGAGATTGAGTTAAATTTAGGCATCTTCTGAGATGTATATTCGAAGATATCAGCGATAATCTTCATCGAAAATTCTGGTGGATAGATGTATGTATTACGCACCATGAATTCTTTTAAAATATCATTTTGAATAGTACCAGCCATTTCTTCCAATTTAGCACCTTGCTCAAGACCCGCATTGATGTAGAATGCAAGTACAGGAAGCACGGCACCGTTCATAGTCATCGAAACTGACATTTGATTCAATGGAATTCCTTCGAACAATACTTTCATGTCTTCTACCGAACAAATTGATACTCCGGCTTTACCTACGTCACCAACTACACGAGAGTGGTCGGCATCGTATCCGCGGTGTGTTGCAAGGTCGAACGCTACAGAAAGACCTTTTTGTCCTGAAGCAAGGTTACGGCGATAGAAGGCGTTAGACTCGGCAGCAGTAGAGAATCCTGCATATTGGCGGATTGTCCATGGGCGCATAGCGTACATGCCTGAGTACGGGCCGCGAAGGAATGGAGGAAGCCCCGAAGCATAATTCAGATGCTCCATACCTTCTAAGTCTTCTTTTGTATAAACAGGCTTAACAGGGATCAATTCAGGAGTCACCCAGTTAGCCTCTATACCATTATCAGCAGCCCATTTTGCAGCATCTGTTGCTACAAAACCTGCTTTGTTAATGTCTATATTTTTAAAATTTGGTTTCATATTTTTTCTTTTGAGCTGTTAGCGTTTAGCCATTAGTTGTTAGCTGTCGGCGTTGTGAAATTTGCTAATCTGCTTATTGATTAATTTTCAAATTATTCTATTCCCAATTTTGCATTGAAATTTCTAAGAGTATCAAGAACATTGCTCTTCACATTGATGAAGTGTTCTATTCCTTGAGCTTTCAGATCTTCCATGCATGCAGGAGCTCCGGCTACAACAAAATGTTCTTTGCCTCCAATTAGCTTGTGAGCTTCAGGTGCAAGAGTTGCATATTCGTCATCGCTTGAACACAGAACAATAATATCTGCATTTTTCTCACGTGCAGCTTTTACGCCAGATTCAACTGTTTCGAAACCTAAGTTGTCGATAATCTTATAGCCCGCACAAGCAAAGAAGTTACTTGAGAATTGAGCACGTGCAAGACGCATACCCAGATTACCGATAGTAAGCATAAATACTGTAGGCGCACCATGCTTTTCAGTAGCAAGACGAAGAGCTTCGAATGCAGTTCCCAGACGGTCGGTAGGCAGAGCCATATATGGTGCATCCTTACTACATCCGCATCCACAAGCTTCTTTTTCTACAATTTTTCCTGCTGCTTTTTCTGTGAAATTAGGGAATTGATTAGTACCCAACAATACTTCACGGCGAGTAGCTAAAGATTTGAAACGACTATCAGCAGAAGATTTTACTGCTGTTTGTATTGTTCCGGCTTTCAACGCTTCGTAGAAACCTTTTTCGTCTGTTTCGAGGAACAAAGCCCAGGCTTGTTCTGCGATAGACTTAGTAAGGTTTTCGATATAATATGAACCCGAAGAAGGGTCTGTGATTTTGTCGAAATGACATTCTTCTTTCAACAGTAACTGTTGGTTGCGAGCGATACGTTCCGAGAAATCATCTGATGTTTTGTATGTTTCATCGAACGGACGCACTGTAAGTGAATTAACACCTGCAATAGTTGCAGACATAGCTTCAGTCTGAGTACGGAGTAGATTCACATGAGCATCATATACTGTTTTATTGAAAGTCGATGTTTGTGCATGTGCATAAATTTTTGCAGCACAACGGCAAGTTCCGTCTTCCGCCTTGTTTGGGCAATCGTGGTTGCAAATAGGTTTGTAAGCATCAACAATTTCAGCCCATAACCAACGTGCAGCACGGAATTTAGCTATTTCCATGAAATAGTTTCCTCCGATACCGAAGTTGAATTTAATTTTCTTGGCTACTAGTGTTGCATCCAGTCCGGCTTCAACAAGGGCTCCTAAGATTTGATTTCCGTTAGCCAGCGCATAACCTAATTCCTGATAGATGTATGCACCTCCGTCGTTTATTGCGTGAGCATTTACTGCTAACGAACGGAAACGAGGAAGAGCTGCTGTGATTTTTACTATTTCGGCAGCTTTTTCTACCCATCCTTCTACATCGCGACCTTTTTTCAAAAGAGGCTTGAATGGATCATAATTGATGGAACCGAAACATTTCATAAGGTCGGATCCCGATTCTTTGTACCAATCTACAAGAATCTTAGCCAATTCGTGCGACTTACGGAAGCAAGTACTGAAGTTTAGTTCTACACATTCTGGAAGGATACCGTTAAGTAATACTTTGATGTTTTCTACATTAACATCATCGCCGTCGATAGAAAATCCGATAGATGTAATGCCTTTGTTTAAAACATCAAGAGCTTTTGCATTAGCAGCCTTAAAATCGTTCACACAGATGTCTTGACGTGTATACCAATCATTGTCTTTTTTGGTACCGCGAACGTAAGGGAATTCACCCGGTAATGAATCGGCTGTTTTCATACCTTCAGTGTTTTCACTTCTGTAGAAAGGGTTTACATTAAACCCTTCGTTTGTTCTCCAAACAAGTTTTTTCTCAAAATCGGCGCCTTTTAGGTCAGCTACGATTTTTGCCATCCATTCTTCGGTTGATACCGATGGAAAGTCTGAAAAAAGCTTTTCTTTTTGATTAGCCATGATTAAATTTAATTGTTTAATATATATAGGTTTATTTTGTTGATTCTTAGTTGGTTATATCTAAGTGTGCTATGCCTGCATAAACTGTATTAATATATGCTTATTATCAAATAGTTATCAATTTTGAAAACGCACTGCAAAAGTAAGTCATTTTGTTTGCTTACTAAAGTTTTAAAGGCTAAAATTTCTTACTAAAAGGAGGATAATTTTTATCTGAATTGTTTTATCTGTGCTGACATGAAAGGATGAAATTTTGACCGATGTCGTATAAAACAAAATTACCTGCCTCGTAGCGATACGAAAGCAGGTAATTTGGGATATAGAAAGTCTGTTATCAGCGTACGACCGGAAAATGAGATACTCTCAATGTCGTGCATCCATAAGGTATCAAGGTGATTTCTTCTACAGGATCAACGCCTGAGCCGCTTATAGAAAAAGGAAGGGGCCCTGTCATTTCATTATATAGTTTCCATGACGGGATTGTTTTGGCTTTAACCTTTATTTCAATCGGTGCATTTTCGATATTCCAAGGATATACAGATTTAATTTTTTCATTATCGATGCTAACACTGAAAGCTTCGTTTACATTTCTTCTATCGAAATTTACAATCCCATAATTCCATTTAGTTGTAGGATGTACCTCCCAATAAATTTCGCCAAAATGCTTTTTCTCATCGCCTTCAAATTCTTTCTTTTGCCAATCTTCACCTATTTTCAGCGCGTACACAAGCGGACCTCTTTCTACAGTGATTGAATTTTCATGCCATTTATCATCTATTTTTATTTCCATCGGCATCTCTATTTCTACGTAGTCGCCAGTCTTCCATTCACGTTTGATTATTTCTACTTTGTTACCATCTGTCGTTTTATACGGAGTACCATTTATTGTGATTACAGCGTTTTTTGTCCAGCTTGGTATTCTCAGGTGAAAAGGAAACTCTACAGATTTTACTTTTTTGTCTTCGATATTGACCGTGAATTTGATTTTATTATCTATCGGGTAGTATGTCTCTTCTGTTATTCGGACATTTACTCCGTTTGCTACTTTAGCTGTTACTTCTGAGGGTGAAAATATTAATGCTGCTAGTCCTCCGTCCGGTGTGGCATACCATAGATTTTGCGTAAACTTAGGCCAGCCTTGATGCATGTTGGAAAAGCAACAAGGATAGCCGGTAAGTGTGCCATATATGTTATCTGTTCTGCCATGATTCGAATCTTCATAAAAATTGCGAGAATGACGGCTTATCATCACTTGGTTAGCTTGTTGAAAATATTGCTTATGCATGAAATCATCTGTGACCTGAGTAGGCAGAGCATTGAAAGCAACTTTTTCCAGATGTTCTATATGTTCGATATCTCCTGTGATTGAAACCATGTTTTCGAGAGAGAACATCATTTCTACTACAGAGCACAATTCTACTCCTTGGGTAGGATTATTGCCATGCAAACCTTCATCTCCGCCGTACATGCCCTGAGCTTGCCCGTTAAACTTCTTGATATCTGAAAATCCTTTTTTTACAGCCTCAAGATATTTTTTATCAGGATTTTGTTGATAATAGATAACTGGCTCTTTTATTCCCTGAGCCAGATTCACACAGTGAATGCTGTTGAATCGCGACATAGCATCCGTTTCTGTAAACATATGCGTGAAATCGTGACCCTGTTTGTGTAGCAACTCACCAAGTTCGATAAGGAATGAATCTCCTGTAATATTGTATAACCAATGTACAGCTTCAAGGTTGTCGCATACTCTGTAGTTAGCCCAGAATGTCCAATTGCCTAGCGGTTTGGTCGGTAGAGTCTCCAGTTGATATTTGAAGTAGCTGGTCATAAATGCAATTACACGTATGTCACCTGTGGCGGAATAGTACTGTTGCAATATTTTCAAGACCACCATGCGTGGCCACCAATCGGACGAATTGTCTCGTTGCACGCCTGCTTCGTATGGATAATCTTTGTCAGGACCAAAATATCCGTTTTCTTTCTGACTGTTTAGTGCCCATTCTATCCATGGTTGAACTTTCGCTTTCAACTCTTTATCGTCTAATATATAGGCAAGAGGTAATAACCCGTCTATCCAATACGGTCCTCTTTCCCACTGGTCTCCGTTACCTCCTAGCCAGCCATTACGTTCACCCATTACCAGAGGATAAAGTGAATCCATGTGACCTGATGCACCTTCTTTCTGGCGTTTAAGCGTCTCCAAAAGCCACCCTTTAGGCTTAATTGTACCTATAGGTAGCTCCATATATGGTTTGCGGACTAAGGGATAACGATTGTTCAGATAATTCTGATTGTCTGAATTCTGGGATTTTACCATTGATACTCCCAAACATAAAATTATGCTTAAGAGAATAAGGGTAATTTTTTTCTGTTCCATGTTTTGAAAATATAGTATGTAATTATTGATATTAGAGAGATAATTCTTAACAGACGCACGGCAAATGTCAAAATTAATATAATTTCTCCAAGCAGAAAAATACATCTCGATTTATAGACGGTTAGCTTATATATAGTCCACAGCTTGTTTTACGAATATTTTACCATGAATGTAATCATAAATATTGAACTTATAAAAATGAGCCTTAATTAATAGGGTTGAAAGACAAAAATACTTTATATTTGAATCTAATATTATTAACCAATTAAATTCGTCTAATAATGAGCTTTTGGAATAAATTAAGAGGTGAGTTGATTGATATTATCGAGTTTCTTGATAATACACAGGATACGATTGTATATCGCTTCGAAAGACATAACAATGAGATAAAAAACAATGCTAAATTGATTGTTCGCGAAGGGCAGATAGCCGTTTTTGTAAACGAAGGGCAACTTGCCGATATATTTTCTCCCGGTACTTATACGCTTAATACGCAAAATTTACCGATACTAAGTACACTAAAAGGATGGAAATATGGTTTTAATAGTCCATTCAAAGCCGAAGTATACTTTGTAAGTACAAAGAACTTTATAGACCAAAAATGGGGTACTAAAAATCCTATCATACTCAACGATAATCGTTTCGGTATGGTGGAGATAAGAGCATTTGGTATATACTCTTTTAAGATAACTGATGCTTCGGTATTTATACGTGAGATAGTCGGTACTAATCAAACGTTTACGACTGATAATATCAGAGAACAGTTGAAGAGTATTATCGTAACGCGTTTTACAGACGCAACAGGTACTTCGAATATTCCGGTAGAACTATATGCTGCCAATTTGAATGAACTTTCAGAAGCTATCTTCGGCTACATGAAGGATGATTTTGCTGCATATGGAATGAATGTCACCAAATTCCTGATAGAGAATATCTCTATGCCGGATGAGGTGAAGAAAGAAATATTTGAACTAAGCCGCCTTGATAAAATAGATTTGGATAAACTGGCTAAGCTAAAGGCTGCTAAAGCTATCGAGGCTGCGGCACAGAACCCTTCCGGCACGGCAGGTATGGGTGTGGGCTTAGGTGCGGGTATGGCTATGGCTAGCCAGATGACTCAGGCAATGGCTAATCAGGTACAGAGCCAGAATACGCAAAACACGCAGAATACTCAGGCGGCACCACCTCCGATACCGAGTGGAGTTAGCTATTATGTTGTTATAAACGGAACACAGGCAGGGCCTTTCAATAAGTCAGGCTTGGCCGATTTAATAATAGAAAAAGTACTCACAAAAGAAACCTTTGTCTGGAAACAAGGTTTAGCTGACTGGGTTCCGGCAGGAGGACAGGCCGATTTGCAAGATATCTGGACCGTAACGCCTCCTCCATTGCCAAAAGAATAGTAGAACATGACGGACCTTACCGAAAATATACCTTTGGGCAGCGACACATATCAATGTGCACATTGTGGCGCTGCCATGAAATATCAACCGGGAACAACTTTTTTGCATTGCGATTATTGTAATTCTGATACAATAATTGATGCAAAACCTGTTGATATTGTTCAGGAACTTGACTTCGAGCAATATGCCCGTAGTTTCGAGAAGCTGAACACAAAAAACTCTAAAATCATCAGCTGTCGGAAATGTGGGGCAGAATCGACTTTCTATGAAAATATGAAGTCGGTCGCATGTCCTTATTGCACCTCTCCTCTTGTAGAATCGGATGCGCATGAGGAAAGGCTTATTCAGCCTTCTTATCTTTTGCCATTCAAGGTAAGTGAGAAGGATATTCTTAATTGTGTAGGAGTATGGCTCAAAGGTTTGTGGTTTGCACCGAACAAATTAAAAAAGCGGGCTTTACTTACAAACAAGCTTCAGGGAATATATATTCCTTGCTGGACATACGATGCTCAAACCAATACAGACTATACAGGGCAGAGAGGTGTTAACTATACCACGACTGTGGGTAGCGGGAAGAATAAACAGACAGTTGTAAGAACCCGTTGGACATATTGCAGTGGCCGTATTTCTCTGTTTTTTGACGATATTATGGTTCCTGCCTCGCGGATGGTTGCTTCCGGTGTGATGAAAAAGATTGAAAACTGGGATACTAAGAATATGGTAGAGACTGACAATCGGTTCCTAAGCGGATTTGTTACAGAGAAGTATGTTGTCAATATGGATGCCGGTTATGAAACTGCCAAGCAGATAATGGAATCACATATAGATTATGCAATACGGCAAGATATAGGCGGAGATCATCAGCGTGTAGATTCGAAAAAGACTAGTTATAACAATGTTAAGTTTAAACTTATACTATTGCCTATTTATGTATCTTCTTATACATACCGTAACAAACTCTATCATTTTTTTGTAAATGGAAGAACTGGACAAATAACAGGAGATAGACCATATAGTATAATTAAAATAGTCCTGGCTGTTATTGCCGGATTGATTTTGATCGCTGCTTTTATAATGTATATGAAAAATCCGTAAGAGAGTGGAATTATGAACGTTCGAAAAGGAAATATACCTCAAAATTCGTTAGTAAATAAGGATTTAGCTGTTGATTATTCAGATGTGTATTTTTGTACTGTTTTGGGAGGACTAAATATTACACCCGATGATATACAAGTTGCATTCTGGACAGACTCGCCTAAATGGGTTGACAATCTTTTCAAACTACGTAATTGGATTGTAAAGCCTTTTGGTCTTCAGCAAGGAGAAGGCAAGAACGCTCAAAAATTTGAAGAATGTATAAGAACAGGAGGAAAGCTGAGCTTTGTTTCAGTACCCGATAAGTCTCCGAACGAAACTATTCTATGCTTAACAGATAAGCATCTTACAGCCTATCTGTCTGTTTATATAGAAGATATGGAGGATGATAAAAGAACAATATACCTGGCTACTCTGGTTAACTTCCATAATATGTTAGGATATATATATTTCTATACGATTTATCCATTCCATCATATTGTAGTGAAAAAAATATTGGAGAGAACAATAAAAAAACTCCTAAAATCAAATTAGGAGTTTTGTATATGTATCTTCATCTTCATCTTCATTAAAGCGTTATTCTATTGTTTTGAAACTTACTTCATAATTTTTTATTCCAATTCCTTCTGAAGACTTAAATTCTTTTCCGCCTAAAACGAACTGATATTCTTTGTTTTTTTCAACTTCTACCTCCAGTATTGCTGATTTCTTATCTTCTGAATATAGTATTTTCCCGAATTTAGGGTATGCATTTTCTCCTTTGCTCCCATAATAGATGGAATAACCTCTTCCTAATAAGGGTTTATCAAAGTTAATCGTTATCTTCTTTAAAGCCGAACTCACATTTGTATCACCATTGTTAAACTCACCGATGGAACTCACATTCGGTCTTGACTCCTCCATCTTCCGAATCATTTCAGGATAAGATTTATAGGCTTCGGAAAGTTTTGGTATATAGCTTTCCAGAGTAGGGTAGGTGTCTCTCTGTTTATCATAATTTTCCAGCTCTTGAACAAGCTCTTTTATCCACAAAAAACTCCTGTTCAATTGGTCATTTATTTCATTTTCGATCATATTTCCATTGAACTTGTGATCTTTCATATACTTTATTACAGCAGCCCTCACTAATGCCTCATTCAGTATTGTAACCCAATTTCCATAAGCCTGCTTTGCCATTTCATCTTTCACCTGATCGAAAATCTTTTCACCACTATCTTTAAACAGATTTTCATTTTTTACTAGTAAATGATTTACAAATGAATGGTTGAATTCGTGAAGGAGAGTAGGAAAATAACGATCTGCATTAAATGTTACCATTCCCAAGCTATCTGTAGTCCATGCGCCCATGATGGCATACACTTCTTTCTGCTGATTAGGTACTTTATAGGATGGTCCATAATTACTATGACCGTTTCCCAATCCATTTATAATGATGAACTTTTCAGATGGTTTCTCTCCATAAAATGTACTATACCAATCCAAATCAAGATATTCATAGATAGGTAGGAATTTGTTACTGGCTTCCCTGTATAGATCTTTATTATCTTCGAAAAACTCTTTGCATTTTGCCTCTTTATAGAAATCTTTAAGTAAGCGTACAAATTCATTTGCGTTCTCTTTACCCCATCTTTGTTCGGGTATGGTATCGGTAAATTCAGTTCTTGCATCAAAGCTGTCGTCAAGGTATACAGCCATAGCCATAACAGCATCGTATCCGATACCTTTTTCTTTTCTTATCTTTTTGGCGAATTGTATTACTTCATGATCTTTATATGGACTAAAATGCTTTTCAATTCTATCGGTATAAAGCTTGAAATTTGTCATATTGTATTCTTCATATTCTGCCAGTCTGGCTACAATACTCAACAATTCTACTCTTTCGTCCACTTTCGGTTTATCCATTATAACAGAATTGCTTTGTGAACATCCTGTGTAGGATATTAAAATGGCTAAAATTATAAATACAATGTGTTTCATCATAATAATGTATTATTTTTTGCTGATGGCCTTCTTTATACCTTCCAGATTATCATTGAATTCTGCCAGCTGGGCTATGACCTGTCCGGTCTGATTGTTTTGATCTATACCTGCAAATTTATTGTTTTTATTGAATACCTCCTTTATGTGCATCCATCTTTCCTTTTCGTCGGTATATAGAAGATCGGCAATTTCTCTTAATCTTAGTATATTTGCTTCACTGTCCGACGTTAATGTCTGTGATTCACTTTCGTAGTGCGATAGGATGAGTTCATTAATCTCACGGATGTTCATAAGTGGAACTATTTGGCTTACAAGTTTATTCATGTTTCTGTACGAGCCTTGTAGTTTGAATGGAGGTTCTACTCTATAAGCATCTTGAGTGGCTGCACTGGCAATATAATTTTGGTTTACTTTTAATACGATATCTCTGATAATAAGACTATTTTTCATAACAGCAATAAAGCTTTCCACATCTTGTTGCATATGGTTTCCTTCCAGATCAGGCATCATTTCCCTTTTCTGTTCTACGTAATCAACAAGATTATAGAAGTCAGTAAAGCTTTTATCTGCAATTTTTTGCAAATAAGGGTTTTCCACAATGGCATTTTCGAGTAAGCTGAGTTTAAATAATCTGTCGGAATCTCCGATCACATCCCCCAGATTATATACATCGGCACGGTTAGCCAACATATCGGGTATCTGGAATTTATCACCGCTTTCGGTATACGGATTTCCTGCCATTACCACGCAGAAGCGTTTTCCGCGTAGGTCATACGTTTTACTATCTCCATCGAATATACCATCCATCTTACGTTGACCATCTGCTAGGGAAATAAACTTTTGCAAGAACTCTGAACTGCAATGCTGAATATCGTCTAGATACAGCATCACATTGTCTGCCATTTCGAATGCCAGATTTATTTTCTTCAACTCTTCTCTGGCTCCCGATGTTTTTGCTTCAGCCGGATCTATGGACGTTATGGAATGGCCTATTGTAGGACCGTTTATTTTCACGAAATTAAGTCCCATCACATTCGCCAGATATTCCATTAGCGTAGTCTTACCATAGCCCGGAGGCGAAATTAATAACAACATTCCCATTCGTGCTGTACGTTTGTTATCTCCTGCTGTGCCCAACTGTTTTGCCAGATTTGCACCAATAAGAGGAAGGTATGTTTCATTAATGAGTTTGTTACGTACGAATGAGGTTAAAACTCGTGGTTTTAATTCGTTTATTTTTAGTGATTTTCTATACGATGAAACGAGCTTATCTTTCACTTGTGTGAATTCATTGAATGCTGGAACACTTATATCTGTGAACTCTATCATTTTCAGAATAAATGCATGATAGTCTATTTCATATACATTATTTACAATAACAGGATGACTCCCTCTTAACTCATTGATTTCAATTTTATCAGGGCTGTATCGTACTTCGAATTGATGCTCGTGCAATAATAATTGGCAAGATGTTTCTCCCACATATTTCTTATACTTATTATAATCTTCCGACAAGTCGATAAAAGATAATAGCCAGTTGCGTGTAAGATAGAAACGTTCTACTACGCTGAATGATTCATCTGCTAAGTCGGAGTTGAAGCTTTCGCTCAGCTTTTGTTTTTTTAGATAATCATGGAATTCTTTTTCCAGTTCTTTCGATTGGGTACTTACAGTGAAAGCAGAGCCATTCGAAAACTCATTGAAGAGATAAAGTGCTATCCGATGCGCCTTCATTTTCGAAAAATTGAAGAATGTGTTCCATTTGATAAACATATCTTCGATATTCTTGATAACGTACTGATAATTGTTCGATGCCGGAAATGCTTTTAATACATTGTTCGCAGAAACGATAAGCCCTCTCAGTAGACGTTTTTCATCGGGATTCACACTATACCAAAACAATTGGGCGGCAACCCGTATTTTAGGACGGAATGATAATACGCCCAATTGTTCATTAATGGAAACCAGATTCTTGTAAATAGTTATGGCATCAAAATCATGGACTCCTTTGAGGTACGATTCTGAGTAGTTTTGTTCTACTTTGTTTGATATAAATGATTGGAAATCGAAATCGTTTGTCTTTTGTTTTTCTGTAAATGCCAGAAATGCTAAATATTCAGAACGATACACTTTTTTGTTTTCCGACACCACTTCTTGTTCCCATATGTCACGGTAACGAATGATATCTTCGTTCTGCAACTCATGATAGAAGCTTGTTCCTGTCAGATGATATAGTAGTCTATCTTCACGTCTGACTACAGTAAGGTCGAGCGATTGTTTGTTAACTGCAAACTTATAAGTCCCCAGTGATATGATATTCTCTCCGTCTGCAAATAATTCTGTTTTATCTTTCAATATGCGCAGGGCATCTTCCAGAGATGTTTTCAGGCTTGTTTCCAGATTCTCGGCCTTCGATACATCTCCCAGATTTTTTAGATCATCAACCAGTTTACGTACTTTGTCAACCATGAGGTCGGTAGAGTAGAACGCCTGTATCTCTTCCTTCGACTTGAAAGATTGAGCTTTATTTTCAACATTCTTCAATACTCGTAATCCGATCTGTTCCAGAGAAGACGTACGCCTGTTGATCTGTTCTATCAACTGCGCTTTGCGGCTGTCAAAAACTTTCACAACTTCGTTTCGTTTATCTGCGATAACGATAATGAAATCATCGAAATCGGCAAATTTACTTTCTAACTCTTCTATCTGTACACTAACTTTCGTAAAGTATTCGTCACATTTCTCTGGTGATGTGGCAAGTTCCAGATAGTTTACAATGCTTTGTTCGAGCAATGTGAGTTGAGCTCGGAATTCACCGGCTGCTTCTTTATTTTTTAAAGAATCTATTTTCTTCTTCAACAATGCCCTGACCTCATTCAACGATGCGAAAATCAGGGATATTTTTTCTATGATTTTAGTCGTTTGTGTTGTATCTTCTATCTTCAGACTATTCAATATATCGATGAGCAGTTCTAATTCGGAGGATATAAGTTTACAATTCTCCTCAATTTTCTGGGCATCTATTACTTTCAGAACTTTCTCTACTTCATTTCGTTGTATGATTACTTTTTCTTCGTATGGAATAAGGGCTTCGTCCCGAAGTAGGAATTCAACGGTCTTTTCAGACAGTTTGTTCCCTGTTGCTATCAAAGTCTCCTTTAGTTTATTTGTCTCGTCTGTATCTATATATTTCTGGTTGTTCAGTTCGATAATTTCTCCCTGCATTTTGCGGGTGTCGGCTAGTAATTTCACCAACTTGTCTAGCGTATCAAACTTTGTGTTCTTAATAGAAAACAGAAGGGCATCTACTTTACTTGTTGCCGAATCGAGCAACTCAGTAGCATGTTTTTTCTGAGCTTTTACTTTTTCGAACTCATCAATAGCAGTATTGGCTATTTCTTTTATTTCGGCTAATGGCTCTGACAATTTGTAGGTCGCTTCATCCGATATCCAGAAATAAGCATCTATCACATCGTTTGCTTTTTTTACAATGTCTTCGTACAACCCTTCATAAGTATCTTCCTTATTTATTAATTGTATTACTTCCTGGCTTTCGGCCATTGCTTTTACAATATCTCTGTTGCCGATTTTGTATAAGATGTTATCTTTCTTCTCAAAGTTTTCCTCCAGGCGAAGAGAATACGGTGTTTGCCATATCTGCACCTGATGGTGACGTATAGCTTCCTGCACAGAACGGAAGAATATCAACGTACCATTATGAAACAAGGTGAAACCATTACAGATAATAGGAGTCTCTACCTGTTGGCGGATAATATTGTAAGACATAATGACGTATATATTTTTCTCATTCTGATAAAATATATAGAGATAGTCTTCTCCGTTGGGCGATGCAAATTTGCGGAAGAATTCTAAATGACCATAGCCGTTTTCAAATATTTTATGATCACCATTTTGCAGGTAGTATCCATTAGAGAACACTACCCCATGGTTGTCCGGCAAAAGAATACCGGCATCGTTTAATGATTTTATATTTAATACCTCTTTGGTACGTGTATTGAATATAAACGTCCTAAAGTCTTCCTGGTATGGTTTTATCTTGAGTAGAATCAGGTTGCCTAAGTCTGCATAGTAATATTCGGCATCGTCTAGCTGTTGGTCCTTATTCTCTACTTTTTCCGAATAGATACCTTTACCAGTTTGGGTATTATCTTCTATCTTGAATGTAATGTCGCCGCCTGTAGCTTCTATAAACACTTTGTCGAGGATAGACACATGAGGAAATAGTCCTAAACGACGGTCTTCAAGAGTTGTTTTTATCCATTTAAATTCGTGTTGAGGAGCTTTGACTACTTCATGTATGCTCCTGTCGTCCTGATAAATAAGTTTATTTCCTTTTATCAGCCATTTAAATGCTTTCAGATCATTTATATTCTTACTTGTCTGAAAAATCATATAAAAATAATTTTCAGTTCTTCGAAATTTAGAGAATATAGAATCTCTGTAATATTTATACAGATTTTTATAATCAGTTATAAAAAGCGGATCGTTTATTAAATCTAGTGTTTGGGGTATAAACTGGTTATTCTCGAATGAATAGATACTAAAAACATCACTGAGTTGTATATCCGAGCGCAGCCCGAAATGCACATTATATGTAATAGCTAAGATTTAATCTGACAGTTGTAGGTTTTCTATGATTGTCAGATTTCTGTTTTATGGTTCATTTCGACAGTTTCCTGACTTCCAAAAGTAAGAATATTTTGTTGTTGCATCACATTTTCCAATAGTTTTTCTTTAGCAATATCTTTACCTTCAATAAAAGTTTGCATTGGGGTTTTGCCATAACAATATTTTCCCGAATGAGTTCTTTCGTTGTTATAATACCACATCCAATTGTTTAAAT